>JBBITL010000043.1:37846-39157 GCA_037440765.1 Solibacteraceae bacterium | reverse complement strand
GCGCGGACTCCTCGCCGCACTCGTAGGAGCCCGCTCCGGTGTGGGTGTAGAGCTCGAAATCGAAGCCGCTCCCCAGGATGTTGCTGCCCAGGCACCCGTGCTGCCGCGCCTCGGCGATCGCGCGGTCGAGAATCTCGATCACGTAACGGAACTCGCCGCGGACGTAGATGTAGCCAGCCTGCGCCCCCACGGCCAGGCCGGCTATCATCATCCCCTCCAGCAACTGGTGGGGATCGCACTCCATCAGCAGCCGGTCCTTGCAGGTGCCGGGCTCGCCTTCGTCGCCGTTGGCGACCACGTACTTGGGTTTCGGCGAGTTCCGCGGCACGAAACTCCACTTCATCCCGGCGGGGAAGCCGGCGCCGCCGCGCCCGCGCAGGTTGGAGAGCTTGACCTGCTCGATGATCTGGTCGGGGGTCATCCTCAGGGCCTTCCGCAAGGCCTCGTAGCCGCCGGTTGCGAGGTAGGTGTCGATGGACGCCGAGCCGGCCAGGCCGAAGCGTCGCGTCAGCACCTTGACCTCCAGCGGGCTCGGTTCGTTGTACGGCATCCCGTTCAGCGCATCTCCCGCAGGCGGTCTATGAGCCGGTCCAGGGCCTCCGAAGTAACCATGTGATGATAGTCGTAGTTCACCTGGACGGCCGGAGCCCAGCAACACGCGCCCAGGCACTCGACCTCCTCGAGCGAAAACAGCCCGTCCGGCGTGACCTCCTTGTTTCCGATTCCCAGCCTGCGGCAGGCGTGCTCGAACAGCTCCTGGCCGCCTGCGAGCTGGCAACTGATGTTGGTGCAGATCTGGATATGGTGCCTGCCCGCCGGCCGGGTGCGCAGCATCGAGTAGTAGGACACCACCTCCTCGACCTCCAGCGGCTTCAGGTCAAGACGCCGCGAAACCTCCTGGACCAGTTCCGGGGTAACCGAGCCGACCTCATCCTGAGCATAGAGCAGCATGGGAATCAGCGCCGAGCGCTGGCGGCCCTCGGGGTAGCTCCGCAGCAGTCTCTCGAAGCGTGCCTCCAGGGCGGGGGAGAAGGTCATCGGTCCACGTCCCCCAGGACAAAGTCCATGCTGCCGAGCGAGGCGATCACGTCTGCGATCAGCCTTCCCTCAATCATCCTGGCCGTGGCTTGCAGGTTCCCGAAGCTGGGGCCGTGGATGTGCACCCGGTAGGGCCTGGCCGAGCCGTCGCTGACCACGTAGTAACCCAATTCGCCGCGCGGCGACTCGACGGCCTGGTAGACCTCGCCCGCCGGCACCTTGAAGCCCTCGTAGACGATCTTGAAGTGATGGATGAGGGCCTCCATCTCGGCC
>JBBITL010000043.1:0-37836 GCA_037440765.1 Solibacteraceae bacterium | reverse complement strand
TTCATCTTCTCCCGCGCGGGCAGCACCCCCTTGGGCGCGTCGGCCACCCAGGGTCCCGAAGGCATGCCCTCCAGCGCCTGGCGGGCGATCCGCGCGCTCTGGCGCATCTCGTCAAGGCGCACCTCGTACCGGGCGTAAACGTCGCCCTCGGTGCGGGTGGGGACCTCGAAGTCGAACCGCTCGTAGGAGGAGTACGGCTCCGACTTGCGGATGTCCCAGGGCAGGCCGGCGGCGCGGAGCATCGGCCCGGTGACGCCCAGGTCTACCAGGCCCCCGAGGGACACCGTGCCGACTCCCTTGGTCCGCATCATCCAGATGGGGTTGGCGGTGAGCAGGTCCTCGTATTCCTGGAGATGTTCCGGGAACGCGTCGAGAAAGGCCTGGACGGGCTTGTGCCATCCCCGCGGCGGCTCCAGCGCCAGCCCGCCCACGCGGAAATAGCTGGTCATCATGCGCTGGCCCGAGAACATCTCGAAGATGCGCAGCAGGTCCTCGCGCTCGCGGAAGCAGTAGAGGAACACGCTCATCGCCCCGATGTCGATGGCGTGCGTTCCCAGCCAGACCAGGTGGCTGCTGATGCGGGTCAGTTCGGTGAGCATGACGCGCATCCACCGGGCCATAGGCGGAATCTCCAGCTCCAGCAGGCGCTCAACCGCCAGGCAATAGCACAGGTTGTTGGACAGGTTCGCCAGGTAGTCGACCCGGTCGGTGAGGGGCACCACCTGCTGGTAGGTCTTCTCCTCGCACTGTTTCTCGATCCCGGTGTGAAGGAAACCGATGTCCGGCTCGGCCTTAATGATCGTCTCCCCGTCGAGCTCCAGCAGCAGGCGCAGGACCCCGTGAGTGGAGGGGTGCTGCGGCCCCATGTTGAGAACTGTCCGCGTGGTGTGGTGGCCGCTCACGCCGCTGTCCTCACTGGTCCTTGTAGCCGTACTTCTCTCCGTGGACGGGGTAGTCTTTACGCAGGGGGTGCCCGTCCCAGTCTTCCGGCAGCATGATCCGGCGCAGGTTGGGGTGATCGAGGAAGATGACACCGAAAAGGTCGAATACCTCGCGTTCGTGCCAGTCGGCGTTGCGCCACACGGAGGTCACCGAGTCGATCCGGGCGTCGTCGCCGGGGAGCCGGCACTTCAGCCGCAGCCGGAGATTCCGCGTCATCGAGTGAAGATGGTAGACCACCTCGAAGCGCGGCTCGGCCGGGTGCCAGTCCAGCGCGGTCAGGTCCGCCAGCCGGTCAAACTGTTCCTCCTCAAAGAGGTAGCGGCAGGCAGCCACTATGCGGGCGGGGGCGATCTCCAGGGTGAGCTCTCCGCGGTCCGATTTGCCGGAGACGATGGCGCCCGGCTCGGCCGACTCCAGAGCGGCGACATGAGCGACTCCCCTGAGGGATTCCGGAAGCATGTTGTCTCGCGCTAGCTGTCCAGTGGCCCGCGGGGTGACCAGTCCAGGACGCCGTTCTTCACAATATAGAAGAAACCGCAAACAATCAGGGCCAGGAAGACGGCCATCTCAACAAAAGCAACCATCCGCAGCTCACGATAGACCACCGCCCACGGGTAAAGGAAAACCACCTCGATATCAAAGAGGATGAAGACCATCGCCACCAGGTAGAACTTGACGCTGATCCGCTCCCGCGCGCTTCCCGTGGGCAGGATGCCGCATTCGTAGGGCTGGTCCTTGACGGCGCTGCGAACCTTCTTGCCGAGAAAGAACGAACCAGCCAGCATGCCGGCCGCAACCGTGCAGGCGACGAAGATCTGAACCAGAATCGGAAAGTAGGTCTGGGGATAGGTTTCCGGCACGCCCGTCTCTCCGCTTCAGCCCCGAATTCCGATTATGAAGAGACCCCGGGAAGGTGTCAAATCGTTGCTCCGGGCAGACCCGGAGGTCCTGCCTCCCGGCCGTGGCCGAGGCAGCGGGTATTCCGGGGGCACAACGCCGGCTTTGTGCAAGGAGTCATCCGCGTGCTATACAGGAATCAGCTTGTGCAATTCTGGGCAATCGCGGGGGAGCGGTTGTAGATGGCCTATGTGATCGCCGAGCCATGTATCGGCACCAAGGACACTGCCTGTGTGGACGCCTGTCCTGTGGATTGTATCCACCCCAAGAAGGACGAAGCCGCCTTTGGCAGTGAAGAGATGCTTTACATCGACCCTGTGGAATGCATCGACTGTGGGGCGTGCGTTCCGGTGTGCCCGGTTTCCGCGATCTTCCCCATCGACGATCTGCCTGAGAAGTGGGCTGAGTTTGCGGCGAGGAACGCCTCGTATTACGGAAGATAGACCCGGCGGAGCATGCCGGCCGGACCGGAGGCAGAACGGATGAGCACGCAGGTGAGCCTGGACTTGCGGGCGCTGCCCGCATTCCGCAATGAACCTTACACGGATTTCTCCGTGGCCTCCAACCGCGCGGCCATGGAAGAGGCGCTCAAGCAGGTCCGGAACCAGTTCGGCCGCGAGTACGATCTGCTGGTGGGCGGAGTGAGGCGGAGGCTGGCGGAGAAAGTCATCTCCCTTAATCCGTCAAAGTGCTCCGAGATAGTGGGCGTGCACCAGATGGCCTCGGCCGCCGAAGCCGCCGAAGCGGTCGAATCAGCCGCCGCGTACTTTCCCGAGTGGAGCGGCACGCCGGCCGAACAACGGGTCCGCATGTTGTTGCGCACGGCCGATCTCATACGCCGGCGCAAGCTGGAATTCGGCGCCTGGCTGGTGTACGAGGCGGGCAAGACCTGGATCGAGGCCGAGGCGGATGTGTCCGAGGCCATCGACTTCTGCGAGTACTACGCGCGAGAGATGCTGCGCCTGGCCGGCGCGCATCCCATGCTCAGCCTGCCGGGCGAGCAGGATGAACTGGTGTATATACCGCTAGGCGCGGGTGTGATCATCGCGCCGTGGAACTTCCCGCTGGCGATCCTGGTGGGAATGACGTCCGCCGCGCTGGTGACCGGCAACACCGCCGTCATCAAGCCCTCCAGCGACACGCCGACCATCGCCGCCAGGTTCGCCGAGGTGCTGCTGGAGGCGGGCTTCCCGCCGCGGAGCTTCGCGCTCGTCACCGGCTCGGGCTCCAGGGTGGGCGACGCCCTGGTGGAGCACCCCAAGACCCGCTTCGTGTCTTTCACCGGCTCGCGCGGCGTCGGCCTGAGGGTCAACGAACTGGCGGCGCGGCCGAAGGCCGGACAGATCTGGATCAAGCGCGTCATCGCCGAGATGGGAGGCAAGGACGCCATCATCGTCGACCACGAGGCCGATTTGGACCAGGCCGTCACCGGGGTGCTGGTCTCGGCCTACGGCTACCAGGGCCAGAAATGCTCGGCGTGCTCGCGGGCCATCGTGGACCGGAGGGTGTACGACGAGTTCCTGGCGCGCCTCGTTCCCAAGGTGGAGGCGATACAGGTCGGGCCCGCCGACGATCCCGCCAATTACATGGGTCCGATTATCAGCGAGACAGCTCTTAAAGCCATCGAGAAATACGTCGAAATCGGAAAGCGGGAAGGGCGCATGCTCGCCGGAGAAGGGCCAGTGCCCCCGGGAGGCTACTTCCTGCGTCCGGTCATCCTCGCCGACGTAGATGCCAAAGCCCGGGTTTTTCAGGAGGAGATCTTCGGGCCCGTGCTGGCCGTCACCAAAGCTAGTGACTTCCAGCACGCCCTGGAGCTCGCCAACGACAGCGAATACGGCCTGACGGGCGCCGTGTTTACCAGTAACCCCGCCAAGATAGCGGAGGCCCGCGAGAAGTTCTTCGTGGGAAACCTGTATTTCAACCGGAAATGCACCGGGGCGATGGTCGGCGCGCACCCCTTCGGCGGATTTAATATGTCTGGCACGGACTCTAAGGCCGGAGGTCCGGACTACTTACTTCAATTCCTGCAAGCTAAGTCAATCGCCTTAAAGTTATCCTAAAATTACTATTTCTGGGATATACTAAGTGTAGTGAAGAGCAAGCGCCAATACCGCGAGCTGTTTGAGAACGCGATTGACCTTCTGTACACCCACGATCTCGAGGGGAACTTCAAGGCGATCAGCAAGGCTGTTGAGCGGATCAGCGGCGTCAGCCGCAGTGAAGTTCTGCGGATGAGCATCTACGATCTTCTGGATCAGGAGTCGCGGGACCGGGTCCGGGAGGCCGTGCGCGAGGTTCTGGGCGGCAGCCCGCGCGGCGCGTTCGAAGTGAGCCTGGTGGCGCGCGATGGGGTGAAGGTGCCGCTGGAGGTGAGCTGCCGGCTTGTCTTTCGCGGCGGCCGTCCGGTTGCGGTGCAGGGCATCGCCCGGGACATCACCGAGCGGAAGCGGGCGGAGGCGCTGGAACGGGACCGGAACCGGGTGCTGGAGATGGTGGCCGGGCAGGAGGCGCTCGAGACGGTGCTCGGCCAGGTTTGCGGTCTGCTGGAGCGCCAGATGCCGGAGACGCGCTATGCCATCCTGCTGGCCGGCGCGGGCGGAGTGACTGTGGGCGCGGCCCCGAGGCTTCCGGCCGCGTTCGGCGCCGCATTCAGGGGCCCCACGGCCTCTGGGGAGGCCGCGGCCTGGAGCGCCATCGTGGAGAGGGGCGTGGCGGCGCCGGTCGATTTGGCGGCGGAACCCGGCCTGGCCGGCCACCGGGCGTTGCTGTTGAAGGCCGGGATGGAGGGCTGCTGGGTGATCCCGCTGTTGTCGGCCGACGCCTCGACCGTGGGGGCATTCCTCTGTTTTCAAAGGGAGCGCGCCGTTTCCGTGCCCGCGCCGCCGGCGGCCCTGGAGGCCGCGCAGCGGCTGGCCGTGGTGGCCATCGAGAACCGGCGGCTGACCGAGCGGCTGGCGCACCAGGCGCGCCACGACACCCTGACGGGCCTGCCGAACCGGCGCGTTTTCGAGGAGCGCCTGGCCGATGAACTGGAGAACGCGCGCCGCCACAGCCGGCTCTTGGCCGTCTTTTTCATCGATCTGGACCGCTTCAAGCAGATCAACGACACGCTCGGGCACGCCACCGGCGACGCCGTGCTTCGCCAGGTGGCTGAGCGGTTTGCGGGCACGATGCGGAAGGGCGACTGCCTGGCCCGGCTGGGCGGGGACGAGTTCGGGCTGGTCCTCAGCGGGCTGAGCGACACTCACGACGCCCTTCGAGTAGGCGGGAAACTCCTGGATTCACTTTCGGCTCCTTTCGCTATCGGCGCGCGGGAGATCTTTCTGACCGCCAGCATCGGGATCAGTCTCTACCCGCGGGACGGGCGGGAGGCGGCCGCCTTGCAGAGCAACGCCGACGCCGCCATGTACCGCGCCAAGAGCCGTGGGCGTGGTCACGTTGAGTTCTACACCGCAGGAATCGGCCTGGCGGCGATCGAGCGGATGGAGATGGAAGCCGCTCTGCGCCGGGCGCTGGAGCACGGGGAGTTGGAGCTGTACTACCAGCCGCAGACGGATGCCCGGCACGGGCTGGAGGCTGTGGAAGCCTTGCTGGTGTGGAACCACCCCAGGCTGGGTTCGATTCCGGCCCAACAGTTCGTCTCGGTGGCGGAGGAGAGCGGCATGATCGCGCCGATCGGCGACTGGGCGCTGGGCGAGGCGTGCCTGCGGAACGCGGCCTGGCAGCGTGCCGGACTTCCGCGGGTGAAGGTCGCGGTGAACGTCTCGCCCGTTCAGTTCGCCAGGCCGGATTTCGTGGAGAACGTAGTCGAGGCGCTGTCCGGCAGCGGGCTGGACCCTTCCCTGCTCGAACTGGAACTCACCGAGAACGTGGTGATGAAGGAGCCCGACGAGGCGGTTCGCCAGATGCAGAGGCTGAGAGCACTCGGGGTGGGCGTGGCGCTGGACGACTTCGGCACGGGCTACTCCTCGCTGAGCTATCTCCGGATCCTCCCCATTGACGGCCTGAAGCTGGACCGCTCCTTTCTCAAGGAACTGGAGAGAGAGCCCAACACGGTTCCCCTGGTGAGCGCGATCGTGGCGCTGGCCCACGGCCTGGGGCTTACCATCGTGGCCGAGGGCGTGGAAACGCGGCAGCAGTTCGAGATTCTGAGAGGGATAGGCTGCGACCGCTTCCAGGGATACCTGCTGGGTGAGGCTGCCCCGGCCGCGGCCATCGAGCGCCTGCTGAAGGCGGCCGGCTCCATGTTAAGATGAGGGAACCCCGATGAGAAGGGGACCAAGAAGGCACACTCACAGGGTCAAACCTGTTTGACGCGGCGAAAAGGGCCCGGCCTTGCCGGGCCCTTTTCCCTATGCGCCGGACCGTGCGTCTTGGCTATTGGACGGAGTGGACCCGTGAGCAGCGTGTTGGGAGCAGCGGCTATCCCCGCGGTGATAGGCGTGGCCGCGGGCCTGGCGCTTGCAGCGGCGGTGGGGGCCATTTTCTGGAGGCGATGCTCACCGGCCGAACTGGAGCGGCGGCGGCGCCAGAAGGTGAATTCAAGGGGCAAGACGGCGGGAGCCATCGTGGTCGACCTGCGCGAGGATGAACTGGTCTACTCCTACACGGTGGGGGGCGCGCACTACACGGCATCACAGGATGTCTCCGGGGTCCGCCACCGTCTGCCGGCCGGTTCGTGGGGGCTGCTGGGACCGGCTACGGTGAAGTACGATCCGGCCAACCCCGCCAATTCGATCCTGGTCTCGGAGGAGTGGTCGGGGCTGCGCGGCGCCGCTATGTGAACCACGAGCCGGAAAGGACACACGCGTAAGCCATGCGCGGAAGACGATTGTGGTGGGGGGCGGCGCTGTCTCTAGCCTGCGCCCTTGCGCTCGGGGGCGCCCGCGAGTATCAGAAGCCCAAAACGGTCATCCAGGTGGTGATAATCAAGTGGGCCGCCGGCGCCGCGCCGGAACTCCGCCGGGCAGCCGTCGAGGCATTGGAGAAGGCCGCCGCGGAGGCGCCGGGCGTCGCGCGGATCTGGTTGCGCGCGCTGCGCGTCCAGCCTCGCGATTTCATGAGCGCCTTCGCCCTGGAGTTCGAAGACCAGGCGGCGGCGGACCGCTTCGCGCGGCACCCGGCCTACGAAGCCTGGACCAAGACCTACCTGCCCATCATTGAGGAGAGCCGGATCCAGCAGGTGACCAACTAGGATCCGTCACGGCGGGCCTCAGGCCTTCTGAACGTTCTCCGCCTGCAAGCCCTTGGGGCCCTGCTTCACCTCAAACTCCACTTCCGCACCATTGTCCAGGCTTCTGTATCCATCCGCCTGAATCGCGGTGTGATGTACGAACACGTCCTCGCCGTTGGCCCGCTGGATGAAGCCGTAGCCTTTGGCCGAGTTGAACCACTTCACTACACCTCTTTCTTTCACTTCGTCGTCTCCTGAAAGGTAACAGTGGTGCGTCGGAGATTGTCTCAGAACGCAGTGCGCCGGTCAAGTAGACTTGTGCGACACTCGGGTCAGTGCCTCTGGACAGGCTCCTCCGGCTCCTGACGGCGGTCGGGAACGCGCTGCACGCCCACGCACTGCTCAGGCGTGACGTGGACCACGTGGTGCAGCAGGGCGCCGTGGAACCGGCGGACGAGTTCAAGGGCCGCATCGCGCAGCGCCGCAGCTGGCCGGCGGGCCTTCAATCCGCCATCGAGGCGAAGGAGAAGGTGGCGCTGAACACGCAGGGGCGCATCCTGGGCTCGATAACGGCGCAGCACCTGGTGGCCATGTACGAGCGGGCCTGCGGCATGACCGGCACCGCCGCCATGCAGGCCCTGGAGTTCCAAAAGGTGTACCGGCTGCCGGTCACGGCCATCCCGACCAACCGGCCCGTGATCCGCCAGGACCTGCCCGACATCGTATACGCCGGCAAGGCTGTCCGGCACCGCCCGCTGATCGACGAGGTGCGGCAGAGGATGCTGAAGCGATAGGAGCGCCGGCCGGCTTCAGGTCTTCAGGCGGGTCATCAGGTATGCCGAAGCCAGAAAGAACACCGCGTTGGGCGCCCAGGCGGCCGCCACGGCCGGCAACTGGTTCACGTTTCCTATCTGCTCGAACAGGTGGTTCACGCTCCAGTAGGCGATGGCGATGCCGAAGCTGACGCTCACGCCCGCCAGGGCTCCCCGGCTGCCGGTCAGGAAGGAGAACGGAATCGCGATCATCGCCAGCACCAGGGCGAACAGCGGCATGGCGAACTTCTTGTGGTACTCGATACGAAGCTGGGTCGTGTTGAACCCGCTCTGGCGCAGTTCCGCGATGTAGCCGCCCAACTCGGTGAAGTTCATCTGCCGGTACTGTTTGACCTCCTTGAGGAAGTAGTCGGGAGGTTCGCTCAACTCCGGGAACGTGGCGGCCTGGAACGGCTCGAATCTCGTCACCCGGGCACCGTCGAAATCCCGGCGCCAGCCGTTCTCGAAGATCCAGCCGTTTACCGCGGTGCTCCAGTGGGCCCGCTCGGCCGAAATGTGGGTCCGCAGGCGGAAGGTGGCCGGGTCCAATTCGTACACGCTGAGGCCGCCCAGCACGCCGGCCGATCCGTCGAAGTACCGGTAGTAGTAAATGCGCGACTGCTGCCCGAAGATCCACCTGCGGTCGGCGCGCTGGTAGGTCTGCACCGGACTGCCCTTGATCACGGCCCGGATGGCGTCCTGCCTCCGGTTTGCCTCTGGAACGTAATAATAGTCGAACCCGAGCAGCAGCGCGCCAAGCAGCAGGCTGACAAGCAGCACGGGAACCGACAGCCGGTGCAGGCTGACCCCGCAGGTCCGGAAGGCCACCACCTCGTTGTGCTTGGTCATCACGCCGAAGGTGACCAGCACGGCCACCATGGCGCTGAGCGGAGCGGAATCGTAGAGCAGCATCGGCGCCAGGTAGTAGAGGTAGGCCGCCACCATCTTCATGGGGATGTTGTTCCTGACGATGTCGCCCAGCAGCTCGAAGAACGTGAAGACCTCCGTCATGAGGACGAAGGCCGCCAGGAAGACGCCGAAGTAGAGCAGATAGGACGTAAGCACGTAGGCGTCAAGCAACTGCGGCAGAAGCGGGGGACGGACGGCCGCGCCCGGCCCGGGACCGTTGGCCGCGCCGTTGCGCTGCAGCCCGCGCAGACGGCGGAAGGCGCCGGCGGCCCTGCTCCGTAGCGCTCCCAGCACACTGCTGCCGTCGGGCCGCTCCAGCCTTGCCAGCAGGACGATCCCCAGCAGGGCGAACGCCGCATTGGGGGTCCATACCGCTATTTCCACCGGCAGCGTGCCGAGCTTGGCCTGCCCGATCAGGGTGATAAATCCCATCCAGTAGAGGAAGGCGAGGAATACGGAGGTCACCACGGCCGCCGGCTTGCCGGCCTTCCGCGAGGACACACCCAGCGGGATGCCCACCAGCGCCATCATCAGGCAGGCCAGAGGCAGCGCCAGGCGCTGGTGCAGCTCTATCCGGGCGTCCACCGATTCCCGGGCCAGCGGGATCAGGGGCCGGGTGTCGGTCTCCCGGAACGGCCGCGCGCGGCGTTCTCCCGGAGGCTCGGCCTCCAGCACCTGGTCGCCGCGCGGAAAGGTCATGTTGATGTACTCTTCCGGGCTCTTGCCCACCTGATGCGAACTGGCGCCGGCAAGCGAAAGCTGGACGCGGTTCCGGGCGGCGTCCGGGACCGCGATCGCCTCGCGGGCCACAGTCACCAGCGGCCCCTGGCCGGCCTCGGGCGCGCCCGCGCGCTTGCTGGCGGCAGGATTCAACTCGGCTATGAAAACGTTCTTCCAACGAACCACGGGGCCGGGCTCGACGTCTCCGACGAACAGGATGGTGTCCGGAAACTGCTCCTGAAACACGCGCGGCTCGATGTCCGCTGTCAACTGCGTGGCGGCCAGACGGTTCACGGTCCGGTAGGTCTCCCGGATCGCCCAGGGCGCCAGCCACAGCGAGCAGGCGGCGGTCAGCAGGACCCCGGCCGACGCCAGGGCGCCCACAGGCAGCGCCACGCTGCGGCCGGACCGGCCGGCCGCCCGCAGGGCGGTGATTTCACCATCGCCCGACATCCGGCTGAAGGTGAGCAGGATGCCGGCCAGCACGCCCACAGGCAGCGTGAAGATGAGCGCAGGCGGCAGCGCCAGGCCCGACAGGTAGGCCACGGCCGAGGGCGGGGCCGAACTGCGGATCAGCAGCTCGAAGATCTGGCCTATGCTCCGCAGGAACAGGACGAAGGTGAAAAGCAGGGTTCCGATGAACGTCGCCGAAGCCGCCTCGCGGAAAATCCTGCGGCCCAGCAGCCCCATACTCAGCGAGCCGACGCGAGGGAGGGAGGCGCCACGACCGGCAACTTGGGCCACTCGTCCTGCGCCTTGACCAGTTGCAGCTCCTCTATCAGGATTCCCGGCGAGATAACCGAGCTCTCGGCCACGAAGGAGCCAGCGCCCATCAGCGCGAAAGTGGCGCCGTTCTCCAGGAAATCGAACTGAGCCGGTTCTCCGCCGGCGGCCAGGATGTCGCGGAGCGAGCGGACCGTGAGGTCCTTGAACCGCAGTCCCCGCACCAACTCCTCGCGCCCGTCGGGGTAAACGCGGTAGGCCAGCAGCGGAAGGCTGACCGGCCGGGCCGCGGCGCCGTCCTGCGATATGCGGGCCAGCAGCCGCTGGGCCTCGGTCACGGACGCCGAGGAGGGGAAATCCATCTTCCGCACCAGCAGGCCATAAGGCTTGCCGGACTGCTCGCAAAGCCGGATGAGCTGCTGCTTGAGCTCCGCCAGCGTGGAGGTGTTCGAGGCGCGCACGATCAGGTTGGAAAAAGCGGCGGCGTTGGCTCCAAAGCTGCCCCGCAGCCTTGCGCGGCCATTGGTTCCCGCGGCGCCCCGCACCGGCTGCCTGGTGGTCAGGAAGTTCCTGAGCTGGCCCTTCTCCACGAGCGTCAGGGGCTTGGGCGCCACTCCCTCCAGGTCAACCAGATAGTGCCCCAGCAGGCTCCGGCCGTTCCACTCCCTCAGGGTCGGGTCGTCGGTGACATCCATCCACTCCGGCAGAACCCGCGACCCCAGACGGCCCTCAAAATCACTGGCGAGAAACGGAACGGCGCGGCCGGGCTCCGACACCGGCCGCCGCCGGAGAGTGAAACTGCGGCCCAGCAGTTCGGCCATGAGCTGCGCGGCAGCCTGCGGCTCGAACAGCACGGGCCCGGTGTAAGCCTCGCCCACCGGGGCCTTGAGGAGGGCTGCCAGGTTCTCCGCCACGCCCTCGGTGGCGCGCCGCAACACCTGCTCCGCGGGGAGAGAATCGGGATCAGCGGCGTAGAACCCGGCCGAATCGCGCAGCGTCATCCCGTCGGGCGCCAGCGCCGTCGCCCGCACCTCCAGATGAGACGACCCCTCGGGGGTCTTGATGCGAGTGCCCTCCGAGGTCACCAGGTAGTAGTGGCCCTGGACGATCTGCACTTCGACGCTTGAGGAGATGATCTGGCCGTAGGGGGCGAATACGCTGGAAAGAGACCTGACGCGCGCCTTCCAGGCCTCCTCGTCAACCTTCCGTTTGAGGCCCGTCACGAACATGCTGACCGGCCCGGCCCGCCACAGGTCCGGCAGTTGCTCGGTCAGGGTGACGTTCTGCTGCGCGGCGCGCTTGCGGGCGATGATCTCCAGCGCCGATTTGTAGGCGACGTCGGTCCCCAGCCAGAAGTACTGCCGCAAAGCCATGTAGTTGTCGTCCAGGGGGCAGGCGCCCAGATCGTATCCCCCGGCGGCGCGGTAGTCGCTGTAGACGAAATTGCCGTTGTCGTACTTGTAGTCGCCCACGCGCACCTGCGCGCGGGGCAACCGGGCCCGGTTCTTGCGGGCCGAATTGATGGCGCCGAGCGTCGCCCCCGCGGTAAAGCTCTCGGCATCGTGGATGGCGTATTCGATGTAGTAGGGCTCCTCCAGCGCCACCACTCGCAGGCTGCGGCTCCGCTCCAGTTCGTCGGCCAGCGCGCGCAGCACGGCGTCGCCGCCGTCCGCGCCCTGCTGTGCGAGCAGGCGGACCGCGAGGCAGAGGCAGGTGATCAGAAGCAAGCGGCGGGTCATGGATTCCCCGGGACCGGCCTGGGCAGCAGCGGAGGCCGGTCGGCGGACTGTTCCTTCCGCTGGGTCTCGATCTCGGACACCAGTATGGCCGGGGCGACCGCGGCCACCGGCACGCTGCCGCTCTCGGCGCCGCAGAACCCGTTGAAGACCTCATTGCGGTCCGAAGTCGCCATGATCTTCTCGAAGCTGGCGAGCGGCGTGCCTACTATGTCCACGCCGCGCACCAGTTCGTCGGGACGGCCGTCGGCGTATACCCTGTAGACCACGACGGGGACCACCGTGAAGGCCTGCAAGCCGGCCCGCCGCGTCTGCGTGTATCCGCCGGTGACCTCCGCGAAGTACAGCCCGTAAGGCTTGTTCTGCCTTCGCATTTCGTCGCGCAGCAGCTCCCGCAGTTTCTGCTCGGAAACCCGGTTGGCGCTCTCGACGATGAGGTTGCTCTGTCTTGACAGGACCTCGTAGCCGGGGGCTCTGCGGCCGTGGCCGTTCGACTTGTGGAATCCAAGAACCGGGGAACGCGCCATCAGGAACGTCTTCAGTACGCCGTTTTCGACCACGGCAACCTTCTGCGCGGGGATACCCTCGTCGTCGAAACGATAGTAGCCGTTGAGTTCAACTCCCCCGCTCTCGCGGCGGGTCGGGTCGAAGACCAGCGACACGAAGTCGGGGAGAACCTTGGTGTTCAGCCGTTTGGTGAAGGTCTGGCCCTCGCTTTCGTCCCTCTGGCGGTGGCCTTCGACCCGGTGGCCGAAGATCTCGTGGAAAAACACGCCCGCGGCACGGCCCGACAGGATCGCGGGCCCCACGAAGGGCTCGGCAACAGGCGCCATCCGCAGCGCATCCAGTTGCCTGGCCAGGCGTTCGACCGCCGCCAGAACGGTCTTCTCGGCGGGCAGGCCGTCCGGCTCCTCCGAATCGAACGTCTCGCCCACTGACAGGTTCATGCCGTCCGCGGCCCGGGTCTGCGCGGACAGCGAGATGCGCGCGAAGCCACGGCCCTGCACCAGGCGCGTGCCCTCCGTGCTGACCAGGTACTTTGTCTCGCGCCTGGCCGAGATCGATACGCCGGAGGTCAGCACTCCGGGGCGGCTCGCGAAGGCGGCGGACCACTTCCTGGCGCGGTCCTCCCACTCCGGCAGCGGAAACGAGAGCTTCCTCACCGGTTCGCTGTAACTGGAGGGCTGTTCCACGGTGAAATCTGCCGCGGTGTCCGGGCGTTCAAGGCGCACCTGCGCGCTGGTCCGGATCTTGATCAGCCGCTCGGCGGCCGCCCGGTATACGCGGTCGGTCTCCATCCAGACGCGTTGGGCGATGGCGCCCGCGCCGTCCTCGACCGGAAGCGGGGTGGCCGCGGTGAAGGCCGGCCTGTCGCCCTGGAAGCTGCGGTAGTTGTCCAGCTCGGGTCCCCCGACCCGCACCGTGGCGTCGAGCAGCCGGTTCTGGCCGCAACTGCTCGCCTGTAGAGCGCCGAGCGAGGCGGCCACGCCGCACGCCTCCTGCTCCACGACGGCGTAGGAAAGGAAGTACGGAGCCGGGTCGGCCTGGGCTCTGAGAGCGTCGAAGTTGCGCTTGAGCTCCTGGCCCAGCACGTCCAACAGGGAGGGATTCTGAGCCAGACCGGCGGCGGCGATGAGTCCCAGCGCACAAACCCGCGCGGCGAAATTCACGCCCCCAGCATAGCATGGAGGCGATTCCAGGCCCCGGAAGACTTTCGCACCGCTGCCGCCCGGTGTATAATCACTCCACTTGGTCAGCGTCATCCAACGGAAGGAGAGGACTTCGATGCAACGCAGATCGTTTCTCAGTGGCGCCGGCGCAGGGCTGGCCGGCGCGTTCAGCCTGCAGGGCCTGTCAGCGGCGATTCAGTCCGCCAGCACTCCCGGCCAGCGGCCAAGGCTGAAAATCACGGACGTCAAGACGGCTTACACGCAGGGGATTCACGTCAGAGTCTACACCGACCAGGGAATCTTCGGCGACGGCGAGGGCGTGGATTCGGTAAGCGGTGCGGCCGCCATAATCCAGGGCTTCCGGAACTTCCTCATGGGGCAGAACCCCCTCAACATCGAGGCCATCTGGGAGCGCATACGCACGGCGGGCATCTTCGCGGGCGCGCAATCGGGCCAGTACGTAACCGCCCTGGGCGCCGTGGAGATTGCGCTCTGGGACCTGGCGGGCAAAGCCCTGGGCCTGCCGGTTTACCAATTGATGGGCGGCAAGGTGAGGGACCGCGTCCGCCTCTACTGCGACTCCGGCACCAACAACCGCCGCGATCCGGAAGCCAAGCGGTACATCGCCCAGATCATCGACATGGGCTTCACCGCCGCCAAGATAGACATCGACGACGCCGCCGACCCGGCGCGCTTTGACCGCGTCAACTGGACGGCGAACAACCAGGAAATAGACAACATGGTGGACAAGGTGCGCTTCATGCGCGAGTCGCTCCCGAGCAGGATCGAGCTGGCCGTGGACATGCACGGACGCTTCGACCTGGGATCGGGCAAGCGCATGGCCAAGGAACTGGAGCCTTTCCGGCTGCTGTGGCTGGAGGAGCCGGTGCCGCCGGAGAACGTGGACGCCATGCGCGACGTGCGCCAGTCGACGAGCACCCCCATATGCGCGGGAGAGAACCTGTTCCTGCGCCACGGCTTCCGCGAACTGCTGGAGAAGCAGGCGGTCGATATCATCATGCCTGACATCCAGAAGTGCGGCGGGCTGCTGGAGTCGCGCAAGATCGCCGACATGGCGCACACCTACTACATCCCCATGGCGCCGCACGCCCAGGCTTCGCCCATCGGCACAATGGCCTCCTGCCACGTGATGGCGGCGATCCCCAACGCCCTTGTTCTCGAATGGCACTGGAGCCATCCCCCGGCCCGGCTGACCCGCTGGAAACAGTACGTCAAGCAGGGGGAGATCATCGAGAAGGGCTATATCACGGTTCCAGACCGGCCCGGAATCGGGCTGGAAATGGACGACGACGCCGTCCGGAAGATGGTCCGGCCCGGCACGGCCTGGTTCGACTGAGGGTTCCGGGGCACGCCGGTGTGATGAGCCCAAGCGCACCGGCCCGACATCTTATCTGGTTGAGCGCCGCGAACCTCCATGGTTTCCGTCGACAACGTGACGCATAGCTACAACGGCCGCCGGGCCCTGGAGTCGGTGAGTCTGGAGGTGCGCCCTGGCGAGATCTTCGGGCTGCTGGGGCCGAACGGCAGCGGCAAGTCCACATTGTTCCGCATCCTGTCGACAATGATGACTCCCGGCGCCGGCCGCGCCAGCGTGGCCGGCTTCGACGTGGCGGCGCAACCGGACAAGGTGCGGCGGTGCATGGGCGTGATTTTCCAGTCGCAGAGCCTGGACCGCAAGCTCTCGGTGGGGGAGAACCTCAGGGCGCAGGGCCGCCTGTACGGGCTCAGGGGCGCGCCGCTCAAAGCCCGGCTGGAGGAGGTGCTGGCGCGCCTGGGGCTGGCCGCGAGGCGCGACGAGCTGGTGGACTCCCTCTCAGGGGGCCTGCGCAGACGGGTGGAGGTGGCCAAGGCCCTGCTCCACCAGCCCGAGGTTCTGCTGATGGACGAGCCCTCCACCGGCCTGGACCCCGGCGCGCGGCGCGAACTGTGGCAGTACATCGAGGAGCTGAGGGCCGCCCACGGCGTCACGGTGCTGCTGACCACGCACATACTGGATGAGGCCGACCGCTGTGACAGGCTGCTGCTGCTGCACCAGGGCCGCGCCGTGGCCGAGGGCGCGCCGGCGGCGCTCAAGGCCAGGATAGGCGGCGACGTGGTGGTGCTGGACATCGCCGAGCCCGAAGCACTGCGGGAAGAGATAGCCGCGCGGTTCGGAGTGGACCCGCGCGTGTCGGCCGGCGCGCTGAGGGTGGAGATCGCCAACGGCCACCGGTTCACCACCGAGGTGGTGGAGGCGTTCCCGGGCCTCATACGGTCGGTGGCGCTGCACAAGCCGACCCTGGAGGACGTCTTTCTCGACGAGACGGGGGCTTCCATTACCGAATGACTCTCTTCTGGCTGCCGGTCGCGACGCTGTGGCAACGCGAACTGGTGCGCTTCTGGCGCGAGAAGGCGCGTGTGCTCGGCTTCGTCGGCTCTCCGCTGGTGTTCTGGCTGATCCTGGGGAGCGGCTTCGGCGACCTGGCCTTTTTCTTTCCGGGCGCGCTGACGCTGACGGTCATGGTCTCGGCCGTGTTCTCGACCATGTCGCTGATCGAGGACCGGAGGGAAGGGTTTCTGCTCTCGATGCTGGTGTCGCCGGCGCCGCGCAGCTCCATGGTGCTGGGCAAGACCCTGGGGTCGGCCACCCTGGCCTGGCTGCAAGGGCTTATCCTCATGGCCTTCGGGCCGCTGACCGGCGTCTGGCTCACGCCGCTGGCGCTGGTTCAGGCCGTGGGCGTGGTCTTTCTGATCTCGCTCACCTTCACGCTGATGGGATTTCTCATCGCCTGGCACATGGAGTCGTCCCAGGGCTTCCACGCGGTCATGAACCTGGTTCTGTTCCCGCTGTGGATGATGTCGGGCGCGTTGTTCACGCCCGAGAAGGCCCACGGTTGGATCCGGGTGGTAATGACCGTGAATCCTCTGGCTTACACTCAGGCTTCGCTGCAACACCTGCTCAATCCCGGCGCCACGGCGGGCCTGCCGGGACTGCGGCTCAGCGTCGGCCTAACGGCCCTGTGCGCGGCGGCGCTGCTGACGGCCTCCATCCTCGCCGCCAACCGCCGCGGCAAGGCGAGTTCGGCCTGAGTTCAGTTCTTCGTCAGCAGGCCCCTTCCGCGCAGCCAGTTGGCGAGCAACCTGGGCCACTCGGCCAGCGCCGGGTCCTGCATGGCCAGTCCGACGCCGTGCGGACCCTTCTCGAAGATGTGCATCTCGGCCGCCACGCCCGCCTTGCGCAGGGCCAGGTAGAAAGCCACGCTGTTCTCGGGGGGCACGCCCGTGTCGGCGCTGGTATGGAACAGGAACGTGGGAGGGGTCCCGGCGGTCACGCGCGACTCGCTGGAAAGGTCCTCCAACAGCTTCGGGTCGGGATTCTCCCCCAGCAGGTTCGCGACCGACCCCTTGTGCGTGTAAGCAGCGGTGAACGAGATGACCGGATAGCCCAGGATCAGGAAGTCCGGCCGGCTGCTCAGGCGGCCGATCGGATCGGCGGCGGCCGGGTTCCCGTCGTCGAAATGCGTCCCCGCGGTGGAGGTCAGGTGCCCTCCCGCCGAGAAGCCCATCATTCCTATGCGGTCCGGTGATACGCCGAACTCGGCGGCCCGCGCCCGCACCAGACGGATGGCCCGCTGCGCGTCGCCCAGCGGGACGGGATGGCGATAGCGCGGCCCCAGCCGGTACCTCAGAACAAACGCGGTTACGCCCAAGGCGTTCAGGTAGTTGGCAACCTGGCGTCCCTCGTGGTTGGCGGCCAGCGCCCCGTAGCCGCCGCCGGGCGCCACGATCACGGCCGTCCCCGCCGTCTGGCGGCCATAGGCTTGATAGTGCGTGAGCGTGGGTCTATCGCGATCCTCGGCCCCCAACGCTCCCGGCGCGCCGTCTTCCCACAGCGGGATCACCCTGGCGTCTTCAAGCTGCGCCAGGCCGGCCGCAGCGGACAACAGCAGGAGGAGTAACTCTCTCGCTCTCATGGCCGTATGCTCAGTCCTCTGGCCGGGCCAAGTCAAGTCACTGCCGGGCGCAGATCTCCTGGTAGTAGCGCTCGTATTCGGGGATCACCATGGTGCTGCAAAACCGCGACACCGCCGTTGAGCGGGCCGCGTCCGACATGCGCGAGTGCAGCGCCGGATCGGTGGCCAGCTCACAGACGCGCGCCGCTTGCGCCGCGATGTCTCCCACTTCCTCCAGGAAGCCGTCGCGGCCGTGAGTGATCAGTTCCGGAACGCCGCCCACCCTGGTGGACACTGTGGGGACCCCGCAGGCCATCGCCTCCAGCGCCACCAGCCCGAACGACTCCATCTGGCTAGGCAGCAGCAGCACGTCGGCCAGCGGCAGCAGCCGCTCGATGTGGTTCTGTTTGCCCAGAAACGTCACGTGCCGCTCCAGCCCCAGCTCGTGGGCCAGGCTCTCGGCCGGACTCCGCTCCGGTCCGTCACCCACCATCAGCAGGTGCGCCGGCGTCTGCTTGCGCGCCGCCGCCAGGATGTGGATACAGTCCTGCACGCGCTTCACCGGCCGGAAGTTCGAGATGTGCATCAGCACCTTTTCGCCCGGCGGCGAGTAGGGGTTCTCCGGGCGCCCGAAGCGCGCCGGGCGGTATATCTCGCAGTTCACGAAGTTGTGAATCACGCGAATCTCGTTGCGCACGCCGAACACATCCACGGTCCTGGCGCGCAGGTCCTCGCTGACGGTGGTGACCCCGTCGGATTGTTCGATGGAGAACTTCGTGATCGGGAAGTAGGAGCGGTCGGCCCCCACCAGGGTGATGTCGGTCCCGTGCAAGGTGGTGATGAAGGGAAGCCGCCGCCGTGGCGCCGTCATGCTGCGCGCGAGCAACGCCGAGATGGAGTGCGGCACGGCGTAGTGGACGTGCAGCAGGTCCAGCGCGTACAACTCGGCGACCTCCGCCATGCGGCTGGCCAGCGCCAGCGAGTACGGCGGGAACTGGAACAGCGGGTATGTGGAGACTTCCACTTCATGGTAGTGAACCCCGGGCTGCTCGGGATCCAGGCGAATGGGATTGGCGTAGGTGATGAAGTGTACGTCGTGCCCCCGGTTGGCGAGCTCGGAGCCAAGCTCGGTGGCCACGATGCCGCTTCCGCCGTAGGTCGGGTAGCAGGTGATTCCGATCTTCACTCAGTCCAGGTTAGCATCCGCCGGCTCCAGCACCGCGTAGCCTATGGCGCCGTTCAGGTTCTCGGCCGGAGCCGCTACGTTGCCGCCGCCGTACCAGACCCGTATGACGCCGTCCTCCACGAGCACCGAGGCGTCGCAGACGACCTTGGAGTTCCAGGGCTCCGAGCCCGAGACAACTGTGCGCGCAGGCAGCCGCGTCCACCGCACGCCGTCCAGCGACCAGGCCAGGCCCATGCGGCGGCGCTCCCGCCGGTCGCGGCCCGTGTACAGCATCCAGTAGCGGCCGTGCGAGGCCCAGACCGCCGGCTCCCCGAGGCCGTTCTCATCGAAGGCGCCCGCCTCGCCCAGTTCCAGGATCGGATTGGCGAGGAACCGCTGCCAGCGGACTCCGTCCGCGGAGCGGGCCACGCCCAACCGCTGCCGCCTGGCGCGGTCCTGCCCCAGGAAGTACATGTAGTAGAGGCCGCCGGCCTGGACCACGTAGGGGTCCGCCACCCCGCGCTCGTCCCAACTGCCGCGAGGGCCGGGCCTCAGGACGGGGTCCTCGTGTTTGACCCAGCGGCGCCCGTCCGCGGAGCGGGCCAGGCCGATTGCAGGCGGGGCGCCGGCCTGGTACCAGTAGAGGAACTCCCCTCCCGAGGCCAGCACGTGGCCGTTGGCGGCGATGTAGCTGCCCTCCCAGGCGGCCGGGCCAGGTGACAGAACCTTGCCCAGCCTGGTCCAGCTCAGCCCGTCGTCGGACGACGCCAGGCCCGTGTGCCAAGTCCGGCCGTCGTAGCCGGAGTAGAGGTTGAAGTAGGTTCCGGCGGCCTTGACGACCGACGGGTTCAGTGCGTCAACGCTGTCCCACTCTCCCGCCCCCCCCCGCCCCAGCACGGGCAGTGCGCCGGCTCTCCAGCTAAAGGACATCTCCGGGCCGCCTGGTTGCGTGGGAAGGCTGAAGGTAGTGTGGCTGGAGCAACCGGTCAGCAGAAGCAAAAGGACGGCAGCGGGGGCGAGCCTCATGCCGGTATCTGCACCGTAAGAGAAGCGCCGCGCTGCGGGCGGCTCTCCAGCACCAGCTTGCCTCCCAGCGAGCGCAACCTGATCCGGATGCTGGCCGGCCCGAGCCGGAGCAGGTCGAGTTCTTCGAGGGTGTAAGTGCCGCTGAAAGGGAAGCCCACCCCGTTGTCTTCGACCTTTATCTCTGTCTGACCGGTATCGCCGCGCGCGGTGACGGCGACACGGGTGGCCTGGGAGTGTTTCGCCACGTTGTTCAAGGCCTCCCTCAGGATCTGCACCACCTCGGCCGAGCGAGCCTCCGGGCCGGCGCCCGGCGAACCCTCGCTCAGAAACGTGGCGGTGATTCCAGTGTGCTTCTGAAACTCGGCGACGGCCTGACGCAGGGAGGACGCCAGTCCGGCCTCACCAACCTCTACCGGGCGGACCGCGCGCAGGAACGCGCGCATCTCGGCCGCCTGGCTGCGGGCCAGTTCCTGAACCGCGCGCAACTCCTCCATGGCGGCCTCGGGCTGGCGCTCCAGCACCCGCCGCAGGCCCTCCAGCCGCATCTGAAGACCGGCGAAGCCCTGAAGCGGCCCGTCGTGGAAGTCCCCGGCGAGCTTCTGCCTCTCGGCGTCTCGCGCCCGCCGGGCCTGCGCGCGCCACTCGCCGCTCCTGAGCGCGCAGTCCGCCAGAAGCCGCTCCAGCCGTGAACGGTGAAGCGATCCCGCCACCGACAGCACGCCCAGCCAGGCTGTCACCGGCCAGAGGGTTCCCGCCTGCTCGGTGCGGGCCACCGCGAGCAGGCCGTTGGAGACCGCGGCTATCAGGCCCGTGGTCCAGGCGCTCTGCGTAAGCAGGCAGGAAAGCATCAGGTGACAGAAGAGCGCGCCTCCCAGCAGGACTCCGGAGATGGCGCTGAAGGCTGAAAAGACGAGGAAGAAGATGGTCTGAAAAAGCAGCCCCAGCAGTTCGAAGCCCGGTCGCGCCTCCAGGCGCGTCAGGGCGCTGACGAGCGAGTAGCCCGAGAACAGGAACGCGGCGACCAGCACCGGCCGTTGGGAGTAGTCGGGCGGCGCCAGTTCCACCAGCAGGATGGCCAGCGCGATGGCGGCCCGGGAGGCGGCCAGCAAACTAGAGACAACCGTGCTCTCGGCGACCTGCGCGGGCTGATCCATCTGAAGGAACCTAGCGTCTATACAGGTACAGCGTGTGGCTGCGCCCTTCCCCGTCGTCCTCGATCTGCTGGACTTCGACGGGGTGCCAGCCCGGTATCTCGAAATCGTGCGCCACCAGCCGCGCGCCCTTCTTGAGCTGTTTCTCCAGCATGGGGCGAATCTTCTCGTTGGAGGCGGGCAGCAGGTACACCGTAACCAGGTCCGCGGAACTGATGTCCTGTCTGAGTATGTCCCCGTTGATGATACGGGCCGTCCTGTGCAGATCCAGGCTCTTGATCCGCTCGGAGCTCTGCCGGGCCAGGTCCTTGTCGAACTCGATCCCGGTGGCGTCGGCGTGGTACTTGCGGGCCGCCATGATGACGACCCGGCCGTCGCCGCTGCCCAGATCGAACATCTTCTCCCCGGCCTTAAGTCCACCCAACTGGAGCATCTTGTCCACGACCGTCTCGGGGGTCGGGTAGTAGGGCGCCAGGCTCTCACCTTCCTGCGCGGTCTCCTGAGCAAAACTCAGCAGCGCGGGCGCCACCAGAACGAGCAAGCTTCTTCTGCTCAGCATGCAGTCTCTCCTAAGCCGGGCCGGGCTCCTCAAGGCTCAAGGTCGATTCTAACGTGATTGCTACGGCGGCCGGCGGCCTCCAGGTACAATTCCCCGGCCCCGCCGTTGATCAGCAGCGGCAGCCGCACTTCCACCAGATAGAACCCGATGTAGCCGGGGGCCAGCGTTGCGCGGGTCACCTCGATCGGAGCTCCGTCCAGGTAGGCGTCAACCCGCGCGGCAACACGCGGGGGCTCGCGCAGGGGAGCGGCCATGCCCGTGGGCCAGAGCGGCGTGACCCGGCCCAGGCCGGCTGCAAGGATCTGGACCCGCTCTCCCGGGCGCGCGGGGTTCTGAGGGTCCAGCAGCACGCCGCTGTCGGCCTCCAGCAGTAGCGCGGCCCCCTCCCTGTCCACAAAAATCGCCGGTGATACGTCCAACAGCGGCACGTCGATGGTGAACTGCCCCCGGGTGAGTTCCAGCGCCAGCCGCGCGGAGCTCCCGGTGGCCTCGAACGGAACCTGTATCTGGGATTCCATGTCACCGGACTGCAATACAGGCGCCTGAAGCAGACCAGCCTGCGCCCTGACCAGCCTGCCTCCCAGAACCGTCAGCAGGGAACCGGGCGCGGCGGGGCGGCGGCTGAAGTCCGCCGAATTGACCACGTCCACGGCCAGAAACCGGTGGGGCGCCGGAGCGGCAAACACCCCGTAGCCTTCCACGGCGACGTAAAGCTGGTTCGCCGCCTGGTCCAGGGCGACATCCAGCGCGGGGGCCGGCGGGAGGGTCCCCGACATGGGAATCCAGCGCCCCGGGAGGCTGCCCGGGCCCGCCTCCAGCAAGGAGAGGAACACGCCCTGCGTTGTCGCCACATACACGGCACTGCCACTTGGCGACGCCACGATCCCGTGGACACCGGAGCGCGGCAGATCCCCGGTCAAATCCTGCCAGGCGAGGCCCCCGTCCACTGAACGCATCACCCTGGGGCGGCCGGAGCCGTCCCCCTCAAACGCCGCGAACACTACTTGTGACCGCTCAGGGAGCGTGTAAAGGGCGCTGACCGGAGCCCCCTCCCCCAGCCTCGCTATCAACCACGTGGCGCCGTGGTCCAGGGAAAGCCAGATGCCTCCCACGGCCGTGCCTGCGTAGCGGTAATCAGCGCCGAGGGCCACGGCCGTCACCGCCGAACCCGCCTGCGTCGAAGCCGAGCGTCGCGCCGCCTCCAGCAGGGAAGCCTCCCGGTCGGTTACCGGCTGCCAGGCCTGCTTCTCACCGGGGGCCCACTCGTAAGCGTAGCCGGAGGGGAGCATGATTCTGGTCCCCCTGGCTCCGGACGGCGCACCCAGCAGGCGGCGGACGGGCAGGTTCGGGAGCGTCTCGTTAAGACCGCTCCAGGATAGACCTCCGTCAGCCGAGCGCCACACGCCGTACGGATTGGCCGCCACCAGGACATCCGGGTCGGCCGGTGAAACCGCCAGGTCCGCGAATCCTCCCCCTATGATCGACCGCCCGCGGAAGCTGGTCAGGTTGCTCCAGTGGCGGCCTCCGTCGTCGGACCGGTGAAGGTGCCGCCCGAAGGCGTAGAGCCGGGCATAAAAGACGTCTCCCGCGCGCACCTCGGCGCCTGGCTCAGGCAGCGCCGGAGAGACCCGGCTCAGCCTGTTGTCCGGCTCAGGCGCGCTCTGGCCCGATACCTCCCTCCAGTCTCCACCATCACGGCTCTCGAAGGTGCGGCCGGAAGCGGCGAGGGCGAACAGGCTCACTCCGTCACCGGAGAACCACACCCTGTCGACCGGGCCGGTGGCGGGAGAGGCCAGAAAAGCCTCGTAGGCGGGCGTGCCGATGCGCCTCCAGTCCGGGCGCAAGCTTGGCGCCTGGGCCTGGAGCGTGGAGAGGGAGCCCAGACATACCATTACTACTGCGGCCGCCAGGGCCGCCCTACCCACTGGGGCGTCTTGACACATCAATCGAGTCCATTGTACTCCTAATGAGATGTCATCGGCCGGCCGAAGCTCATGAAGAGACGCGATTTCAACAAAAAAATAGCCATGGGCCTATTCCTGCAAGGCAGGTTTGATGGTAGACTGTCCTGTTGCAGGGTCGGCGGCCGGAGCCGCCGACGGAAGGGATAGAGTACTGGACATGCGCCGGCTTGCCGTCAGAGCGGGGCTTTTCTTCGCGCTCACGGCGGTTGTGTGCCTGGCTCAGATTTCTCTTCCCGGCGGCGGTTCGCCCGGCGCGGCCAGGGCGGTCTCGCTGGCGGGCCAGGTTTCCACGTTTAATGACGGGCAGACTTGGGCTCTGTCGGCGGGCGATCAGATCAGGGTAGGTCAGATAATCGAATCCGGTCCCGACGGATATGCGGTTTTCGAAGTCTCCGGCGGGAGCACGTTCGAGATATACCCCAACTCCAGAGTGGTGTTTCGCCGGACTCCCGGAAATCTGAAGGACCTGCTGGACGTAGTGATCGGCCGGGTGAAGATCCACATCCAGAAACTGGGCGGGCAGCCCAACTTCAACCGTGTTCTCACGCCGACCGCTGTGATCTCTGTGCGCGGGACCACGTTCTTCGTTGAAGTGGAGGATCACGACGCCACGACGCTGGTCCTGGTGGACGAAGGATTGGTCGAAGTCCAGCACGCGCAGCACCCCGGGCCCACGAAACTGCTAGGCGCGGGCGAGTGGCTCCGTGTCTACCGGAACGTGCCGCTGGCCACGGCGAGAGTGGGAAGGGACTCGGTGTTGCGGGCCGCTTTCCGCATCCTGGGCGACACCCTGTCCACGGCGGTGAACCGCGGCCCGCGTGTCGCGCTTGGCCGCTCTCCCATCCCGGGTTCCGGCGGCGGCGTCACGCTGCCCGGCGACACCGGGGCGGGCCTTCCTCCCCCGCCGCCTCTGCCGGGCGACACCGGCGGCTCCGCGCCTCCGCCTCCTCCGCCACCCGGCGGCTGAAGCGTGAGAGACTAGCTCCTAGAGGGATTACATTGCGGATGAGATGTGGTGCAGTTGCGCCCGTGTGCGTAGCTTTCGCCGCCCTGTGGTGGGCGGGGTGCCTGCGCGCTCAGAGCGAAGGGCTTCAGCCGGAGTGGAAACTCCGCGAGGACCTCGAAGTCCTGGTGGAGCAGAGCCGGCGGCTGAAGCCGCTGCTCGACGCTTTGCAGCCGGGCGAATGGGTCCAGAGGGGAGCCCCGGCCGCATATGAGAGCCAGTGGAAGTCGGTTCAGGCGGAAGGCGAGTACCTGGTCCGGTCGGCTGGAGAACTGGCCAGGGAGCCGGAGCGGCTGACCACAGCGCTTGAGGCGTACATGCGCTGGCAGTCGCGGAACAACCTGCTGGTTTCTCTCATCGAGGGCATCGCGAAGTACCAGAATCCGGCGCTGGCCGACTTGCTGAGGGGCGCGATGGCCGACGGGGCGGCGTCGGGGGAGAGACTGCGGCAGTACGTGGCCGACCTGGCAGCCCTGAAGGAAGGCCAGTTGAGAGTAGCCGAACAGGAGGCCCAGCGCTGCCGCACCATGCTGTTGCAGCAGCCGGCACGGCCGGCGGGCGCGGGCAGGCAGGGGAACTCGAAATGACGCTGGCCGCACAGTTCCGCTGCTGCATCTGCGAGGCCCCCTCCACGCGGATCTGCCTGTATTGCACCAAGGACGCCTGCGACAACCACCTCTGCGAGAAGTGCGGCCGGTGCAGCGACTGCTGCGCCTGCGAGGTGCCACTGGAGGGGAACCAGCAGGCGGCCGGAGGCTAGGGCAGCAGGTTCACCAGACGCAGGAGTTCCTCGTCGGCCGTGTCGTCAGGCACCGAGCAGCCCGGGGCGAGGATGAAGCGCGGGCCGGCAGCCTGCTGCGCCGCGTGCCACTGGTCCTTGATCTCAGCCGCGGTGAGTGTCCGGAACCTGACCTCGTCCAGACCGCCCATCAGCACGCCGGAGAAGTGCTTCCTCATCTCGCCCATACCGGCTCCGGTGGCGTGCGAGGAGTAGTTGATGACCGTGGCGGGCCAGCCTGAATGGAATATGTCGAGGTACACCTTGTCCTGGTGGAGATGCAGGATGTTGAGCGGGGCTTCCCGGACCGCGTCCAGAACCATGCGGTCGAACGGTTCGCTGAACCTCATGTACTCCTCCCGCGTGAGTACACCCTCCTGGGCGCTGGCCACAGCCAGGAAGACGCCGGAAGCGCCCAGGGAGACGGCCCGCCTGGCATGGTCCGCCTCGCTCTTGGCGATGGCTTCGAGTGCGTCCAGGAGCGCCTGGGGATTCTCGGACATGAGCTGCTTCACGCCGGCCGGCGAAGAGAGCTTCTCGGCCACGTTCCAGGGGTTGAAGATCGTCTCTACGAAATGGACCCGGCCCTGGAGGCCGTCGCGGATCATCTCCAGCGCTCTGATCTGCTCCGGATAAGGGTTCTCCTGCACGCTGACTTCGTACCACCGGCCCGCCGGCCTGGGGAACGGAAAGTCGCTCATGACCTTCACCAGGTCCGTGCGCAGGCGCCTGTGGAAGTCGAGCGTCGCCGCCGCATGGCGCTCGCCGCTGTCCAGCCGGAAGTGATACCAGAAGGTGAAGGGTGGGCGGTCCACCTCCGCGCCCATCAGCGCACGGTCCACCCGCTCCCTGCTCGTCATCCGGCCGGAGCCGCCGCCGGCCGGCAGATGATCACGTCCAGACGCCATGGTAGTCCACCTCCTTCAAAGGTAGTACAACGGCAGGGAGCCGGGCTGACGCAGACACCGGGCCCATCGCCTGTACGGTCGGCCTTACCGAAGCGCCTTCTCGATGGCGGCCGCCGCGACCGGCGCCATGAGTTCGTACCCCTGCTGATTGGGATGCAGCCCGTCCTGCGAGAAGCCCGCACGCAGGAAACCCTTCTCGTCGACGACTGCCGCGTAGTAGTCGGCATAGATGGCGCCCACGCCGGCTGCGTATTCGCGCAGCCAGCCGTTAAGCTTCAGGATGTCGGAAGGCGGCCGGCGTCCGGTCTGCGGCGTCTTGCCGTAGTCGCTGACCGGCAGCAGAGAGCACAGGATCACCCTTATCCTGTGGGCCCGGGCCAGTTCGGTCATGGCGCGGAAGTTGTCCTGGATCATCCCGGCTGTCTGGGGGCCGGTGTTGCGGGCGATGTCGTTGGTCCCGGCCAGTATGATCACCGCGGCGGGCAGGAGGTTGATCACGTCCCGGTAAAAGCGGGCCAGCATCTGGGGTGTGGTCTGGCCGCTGATCCCACGGTTCACATAGGACTTGTTGGGGAAGAAGTCGGCCAGGCGCCATCCGTCAGTGATGGAGTCGCCCAGGAACACGACCCGGCCGTCAGCCGGTCCCTGGGCTTTGAGGGCTTCGTTGTCGGCATGGTAGCGGCCAAGCTGGTTCCAATCCTGCAACTGGTCGGCGAGGCTCTGAGCCGCGCCTTGCAGGCAGCAGTTGGCCCTCGGAGGCTTGAAGTCGTCCACAAGCTGGCACTGCGCGGCCACGGCGAACAGCGACAGCGCCAGGGAGAAAGACACAGTCATGATTTTCATGGGAATCGCGGCAGTATTCTACCACGCAGCAGCCTGCCGGCAGGCTGCTAAAGAAGGCCTCTTCGCCCGCGGAAGACAGGCGAGGACGCCTGTCCCACACCGCAGATTAAGCGACTTGCGGACCACGCGGGATAGGGCTCTTGGCCTGTCGGGGCCTTCTTCAGCGGTCTGCTAGCCGGCAAGGTGCCGCAGGCCCCGCTGAACGCGGCGGGTCGCTCTCTCGCTGACCATGTCGGCCACCTTGGTGAGCAGCGCAGGCAGGTCTTCAGGCTCTATCAGAACGGTGGTGCTTCCCCTGCTCCGAGCTCTGCGGGACGGGCCGGGGTCACGATAGGTCGTGATCAGGGCCGTGGCGGGTTTGTAGTCCATCATCCGAGCGTGCGCCAGCACCCTGAGGCCAGACTCGGGAGACTCCATGTGCAGGTCGGTGAGGACAAGTTCGTACTCCGAATCGTCCAGCTTGGCGACGGCCTCCGCAGCCGACGCGGCCGCCTCCACGTGGTAACCTCCCGCGCGCAGCACGGTCTGGAGCGTGAGGCGGGAGGCTGGATCGTCGTCCACAAGAAGAACCCTTGCCAGTTCCAAAACCGGCCGTGCCGGAGTGCGCAAAGCCTTAGCCATCGAACAGCGTTTCAACCTCGGTGACTTCACTATACCCCAGAAACGTCGGAACTTAGCCCATTTCTTTTGCAATTCGTACAATTCAGAAAAGCTCGGTAGTACTGGAGCTACTGAGACGGCCCCCGTTGGGGCAAGTACAACTCCCGCTCCGGCGTGCTATGCTGTAGCCAAACCCCTTGAGAATAGGCTTCATCAGTCTGGGTTGCCCCAAAAATCTTGTCGACACCGAGGTCATGATGGGGATCCTGGTGTCCCGGGGTCACGAACTCACACAACGGCCCGAGGATGCCGAGGCGCTGGTGGTGAACACTTGCAGCTTCGTTGGTCCCGCGCAGCAGGAGTCCGTGGACACGATCCTGGAGCTGGCGGAACTCAGGCGCAACGGGAGGGCCAGGCGCCTGGTGGTTGCGGGCTGCCTGGTCGAGCGGTTCGGCGAGGACATCCGGGAGCAGATCCCCGAAGTGGATGCGCTGGTCGGCACCAACCAGGTAGAGGAGATTCTGGCAGCCTGCGAGGGGGACGCCCTGCGCGCGGACGCCCGGCGCCCTTACCTGTACAACGACTCCACGCCGCGCCTGCTGGCCACCCCGCGGCACTACGCCTACATCAAGATCGCCGAGGGCTGCGATCACCCCTGCACGTTCTGCGTGATCCCGCAATTCAGGGGCCGGTTCAGGAGCCGAAAGCCGGATTCCGTCGTCGCGGAGGCGGAAGCGCTGTTCGCCCAGGGGGTGCGGGAGATCAACCTGGTGGGCCAGGATACCACCAGCTACGGTGAGGACCTCGGTCTTAACGATGGCCTGGCCGGCCTGCTCAGACGGCTGGCGCGGATCGAAACGCCGGCCGAGAAGTGGATCCGCTTCCTCTACGCATATCCGAACCGGGTCACGGGGAGGCTGCTGGAGACGCTGGCGGGCGAGAGCGCCCTGGTCAAGTACATCGACATGCCGCTACAGCACTCCAGCGCCGGCGTGCTCAAGCGTATGAAACGCGGCAGCTCGGGCGAGATGTTCCTGAAGCTCATCGAGAAGATCCGGCGGGTGGTCGCGGGCGTTTCGCTGAGGACCAGCCTGATCGTCGGGTTCCCGGGCGAATCGGAGAGGGATTTCGAGGAGTTGTGCCAGTTTGTCGAGGCCGCCCGCTTCGACCATCTGGGAGTCTTCGGTTACTCCGACGAAGAGACCAGCCGCAGCTACCAACTGGCGGACAAGGTTGATCGCCGGACCATCTACAATCGCCGGCGGCGGCTCATGGCGATCCAGCGCAGGATCTCGAAGTCCCGCAACCGCACCCGCATCGGAGAGGAAACCAAGGCGCTGGTGGAGGGACCGAGCCCGGAGACGGACCTGCTGTGGCAGGGACGGCTGCCGGGGCAGGCGCCCGAGATCGACGGCGTCTGCCTCATCAACGACTGCGCCGGACGGCCGCCGCAAACCGGGGAGATACGGGGGTTCCGGATCACCGGGGCGCACGACTACGACCTGGTAGGGACGATACTGGAAGGAGACGGTCCGGCCCGGGAGGCGTCATTCCGGATCCTGCCACAGCACCGGTCATGAGATGCCCCATCTGCAAACGGGAAGTTCATTTGGCAGACTCGCTGATGCCGTTCTGTAGCGACCGTTGCCGGCTTATCGACCTGGGCAACTGGGCCGCGGAGAAGTACGTGATACCGGCGCCTGCCGCGACGGTGGCTGAGGCGGCGGACGGCAAGGAAGGCCCGGATGACCAGTAGGGTTGCGCGGAGAGCGGCGTCGGCGATCAGCAGTTGCTTTGGCCTGGGGTACGTCCCGGCGGCCCCGGGGACGGTGGGTTCAGTGGGCGCCCTGGTGGCCGGCGCGCTGCTGGCGCACGGATATGGCTGGGGGCATCTGGAGTTCGCCGCGCTGTCAGCGGCGGCGCTGGCGCCGGGCGTTTGGGCGGCGGGCGTGGAGTCGGCCGCCAGCGGCAGGGAAGACCCTCCCTGGATCGTAATGGATGAGGCCGTCGGGCAGTGGATAGCGCTGGCCGGCGCAACCAACCACAACTGGAAGAGCTGGCTGGCGGCCCTGATTCTGTTCAGGCTGTTCGACATCTTCAAGCCGCCGCCGGTGCGGCAGGCGGAACGGCTGCCGGGAGGCTTTGGGATCATGGCTGACGACGTGGCGGCGGGCATCGCCGCGGGGCTTGTGTTATTCGCGGCAGGGTGTTTCAATCTTTATTAACGATGGGAACTCGCAGGGAGCAGGCGGGACGACCACACATCGACCGGGTATCGCCGGAGGCGGCCATTGCCGGGGGTGAAATCCACATCCACGGCCGGGGGCTGGCCCGGCCTGAGAGGCCAAGGGTGAATGTGGGGCCAGCGCAGGCCCACGTTGTCGTGGGCTCGGATTCCTTCGTCATTGTGCGTGTGCCGGAGGGCGTGGCGGCCAGTGAACTTACAGTGGGCAACGGGGACAAGACCGCAAGCTCCTGGCCTTGTGAGATCGGCCTGCCGATCGCGGACAACCTGCATCCGGTGGCCAACCCGGCCCTGGACCGCCACGGCAACATCTACACCACTTTCAGCGGCAGCCGGGGCCAGAAGACCCCCGTGGCCGTGTTCAAGATCGACCGGAGCGGCAACGTCAAGCCGTTCGTCTCGGACCTGATGAACGCCACCGGCCTGGCCTTCAACGGCGACGGTGTGCTCCATGTGTCCAGCCGGCACGACGGCACGGTGTACGCGGTCGCGCCGGACGGCAGCCTGTCGGTTTACGTTGAGGGCATGGGAGTTGCGACAGGCATCGCCTTCGACCCTGCAGGCAACCTCTACGTGGGCGACCGCAGCGGGACGATCTTCAAGATCAGCCCAGACCGCCAGATCTTTGTTTTCGCCACACTGGAGCCCTCCATGGCCGCCTACCATCTGGCCGTCAGCCCGGAAGGGGACCTGTTCGTGGCGGGACCGACCACATCGAGCTTCGAGGCCATCCACCGGATCAGTCCGACCGGCGAGGCCGAAGTCTACTATCGAGGGCTGGGCCGCCCGCAGGGCATGGCGTTCGACAGCCAGGGCCGCCTGTATGCGGCCGCGTCGCTGGGCGGGCGGAAGGGCGTTGTGAGAATCGGCCCCGATCGCCAAGCGGAGCTTTTCCTGTCCGGCCCGAACATCGTGGGGCTGGCGTTTACCCCTTCGCGTTCGATGATCGCGGCCACCACGAGCGCGCTCTACCGCCTGGACGTGGACATCGCCGGCAAGCCGCTCCCCTGAATGAATGCCGAGATCATCGCGGCCGGTTCGGAACTGCTGACGCCGGCGCGGCTGGACACCAACTCGCTGTTCCTTACCGAGCAGCTCAACAGCCTGGGCGTCGAGGTGGTCTCCAAGATGGTCATAGGCGACGACGCCGGGAGGCTGGCCGAGGCCGTGCGCGGGGCGGTCGCGCGATCCGGGATTGTCCTTCTCACCGGCGGACTGGGCCCTACCGAGGACGACGTCACCCGGGAGGCCGTGGCGCGCGCTCTCGGGCGGACACTGATCTACAGCGAGGAACTGGCCGCGCAGATCGAGCAGCGGTTCCGGAGCATGGGACGCCAGATGGCGGAGATCAACCGGCGGCAGGCGTTCATTATTGAGGGCGCCGAGGCGCTGCCCAACCCCAATGGCACGGCGCCCGGCCAGTGGGTCCCGCACGGCGCCGGGGTGGCGGCGCTGCTTCCGGGGCCGCCGCCGGAACTGGAACCCATGTTCCGGGATCACTGCATGCCGAGGCTGGCGCGGATCGTGCCGCGGCAGGTGATCCGCACGCGCTCGCTCCGGGTGACGGGCATGGGCGAGTCCGATGTCGACCAGATCATCGCGCCGGTCTACAGAAAGTACGCCAACCCGGTGACCACCATACTGGCGGCGCCAGGGGACGTGCAGGTTCACCTGCGCGCCCGCTGCGATTCTGAGGCCGAGGCCGAAAGACTGCTGGCCGAGGTCGGGCCGCGGATCGAGGCGCTGTTGGGAGACCGCGTCTATTCCAGGGACGGCCGGCCGCTGGAGGCGGTGGTGGGCGACCGGCTCCGGGAGCTGCGCGCCACCCTTAGCGTGGCCGAGAGTTGCACCGGCGGGTTGCTGGCTGAACGGATCACTTCGGTCGCCGGCAGTTCGGACTACTTCGTCGGAGGTCTGCTGGTCTACTCCAACCGGCTGAAGACGGTCCTGGCCGGTGTCGCCCCCGGCCTTCTGGAATCCCACGGCGCGGTGAGCGAGCCGGTGGCCGAGGCGATGGCTCTGGGAACGCGGGCGCGCACCGAGTCCACCTACGCGCTGGCGGTGAGCGGGGTGGCCGGTCCGGGAGGCGGTACGGAGGCCAAGCCGGTCGGCACCGTGGTCATAGGCATTGCCGGACCCGGCGGAGCGGACACCAGGAGGCTCCGGTTTCTGGGCAACCGGGCGCGCGTGCGGGCGCTGGCGGTGCAGAGCGCGCTCGACATGCTCCGGCGGGCGCTCGGCTGAGGCCGCTCACTCTTTCTTCAGCCAGGAGTCGAGCCAATCGATCACTGTCCTGTACCAGAAGACGGAGTTCTGCGGCCTGGAAATCCAGTGTCCCTCGTCGGGGAACAGGACCAGCTTGGAGGGGACCTGCTGGAGCTGGAGAGCCGTGTACATCTGCAAGCCCTGGCCCACGGGCACGCGATAATCCAGCTCGCCGTGGGTCACCAGTGTAGGCGTCCGGAATTCCTTGACGAAGAAGCTCGGGCTCCAGCGGGCGTACATCTCGGGGTCGCTCCACGGCGTCCCGCGAAACTCCCAAAGCGGGAACCACAGCTCCTCGGTCTCGCCGAACATGCTGCGCAAATCGAAGACGCCGGCGTGCGAAACCAGGGCCTTGAACCGGCTGGTGCGGCCCGCCATCCAGTTCATCATGTAGCCGCCGTAGGAAGCTCCGGCCGCGGCCATGCGATCGGGATCGGCCCAGGGCTGGCTCACCACATAGTCGACCACCTTGAGGATGTCATCGTAGACCTTCCCGCCCCAGTCCGCGTTGATCTCGTCGGTGAACTTCTGGCCGTAGCCGGTGGAGCCGCGCGGGTTCGGCATCACCACCACGTAGCCGGAGGCGGCGAGAACCTGTGCGTTCCAGCGGTAGCTCCAGCTCTCACGCCAGGCGCTCTGCGGCCCCCCGTGGATCAGGAACAGGACCGGGTATCGTACGCCGGCTCTGAATCCGGGCGGGCGCACCAGGAAACTGTGAACCCTCGCCGACTCGGCGCCCTCCACCCAGAACTCCTCGGCCGGGGTAAGAGTGTGCTTCGCCAGCAGGGCCTGGTTCAGCCCGGTCAGGGGCTGGGCGGAGCCCCCGCTGGAGGACGCCCGGAAGATCTCCACCGGTCCGGCGGCGCTCTGCTCGGTGTAGATCATGGTCTTGCCGTCCGCCGTCAGCCGGACATCGTCGAGCGTACTGGGGCCGCTGGCGACGACGCGGGCTGCGCCCCCGCCGGCTGCGATCATCTGGATGGGCTGCCGGCCCCGGTCTTCGACGGTGAAGAAGATCCGCGACGAGTCCGGCGCCCAGGTGAAACTGCCCACTGGCCGGTCAAGGTTCTCGGTCAGAATCCTGGCCCCGCCGGTGGCCCGCTCCATGACCACCAGGCGCCAGCGGTCGCTCTCATAGCCGGCGCGAAGCTGCGTGCGGTAGGCGAGATGCTTGCCGTCGGGCGAGTATTGCGGGGAGTTGTCCGCTCCCACGTTGATGGTGATCTTTGACGGCTGCCCGCCCTCCAGGGGGACCACAAACAAGTCTGAGTTGGTGCTGACGGCCGGCACGGGGTCGGTGTTTGCGACGTAGCACAACTCGCGGCCGTCCGGCGAAATGGCGTAGTCGTCCAGCCCCGACAGCGAAAACGGCGGGACACGCCGGGCTCCCGGGGTGAGGTCCCTGGGAGCCCCTCCGGCCAGGTCAACTACCAGGATGTGGGTCCGGCGCTGCCCCTCCCAGTGGTTCCAGTGGCGATAGAGGAGCGAGGTGTAAACCCGGGCCTTCACGCTGGACGCCGCCTCGGCCGCCAGCCGCTTCTTGTTGCAGGCGTCGTCGGCGCAGTCCGGGTAGACGTCGCTGGTGAAGACCAGGCGCTTGCCGTCGGGGGAGAACAGGACGCCGCCGGCCTCGGTGGAGAGGCTGGTGACCTGCCGGGGACTCGAGCCGTCGGCGTTCATGAGCCAGATCTGCGAGGAGCCGCCGCGGTCGCTAATGAAGGCGATCTGCCGGGAGTCCGGCGACCAGCGGGGCCGCTCGTTCCGCGATCCCTCCCGGGTGATCTGGCTGGGCGGGCCGCCGGCCAGCGGGACGGTGTAGATGTGCACCGGACGGGCGTTGTTCTCCAGTTCGATTCTCTGGACGGTGAAAGCCACTGTCCGGCCGTCGGGCGAGAGCTGCGGATCGCCGATCCGCGCCACGCTCATCAGGGCCTGGACGTCGAATGGCTCCCTCTGCGCCCACACCGCGGAGAGAGCCAGCAGCAGTAGCGGGATTGCTCTGACCATAGTGAGAATTGTAGCGCGGCGCGGGCCGTTCCCCGCCCGTGTGCTACCATGGTGAACTCAGTCACACCCATGATTCGCGCCTTCGGCGGCGTCCAGCCACGGATCGCCGCATCCGCATACGTCGATCCCGGCGCCCAGGTGATCGGAGACGTAGAAATCGGCGAACGATCCAGCGTCTGGCCCGGCGCGGTGCTCCGCGGGGACGTGAACTCGATCCGTGTCGGCGAAGAGTCCAACATTCAGGACAACTGCGTGGTCCACGTGGACACGGGCGATTGCGCGACCGTGCTCGGAAACCGGGTTACAGTGGGCCACTCGGCCGTGCTGCACGGCTGTGCGGTGGAGGACGACTGCCTGATCGGCATCGCCGCCGTGGTGCTGAACGGCGCCCGCATCGGCAGGGGCTCGGTGGTGGGCGCGGGGAGCCTGGTGCCGGAGGGGACGCTTGTCCCGCCGGGGAGCCTGGTGCTGGGCGTGCCGGGGAAGGTTCGCCGCGAAGTGAGCGAGGAAGAGCGGGCCCGCTTCCAGGCCAACTGCGCCGGCTATGTGAACTGGGCGAAGGCGTTCAAGGACGAACAGCCGTGATCCGCGCGGTTAAAGGGACCCGGGATATCCTGCCTCCCTCGAGCGGCCTTTGGGGACGGGTCGAGCAGACAGCGCGCGCCGTCTTCCGCGCCTACAACTACCACGAGATCCGCACCCCCATATTCGAAGAGACGCTTCTGTTCAGCCGGGGAGTGGGCGAAGACACCGACATCGTGACCAAGGAGATGTACACCTTCGAGGACCGCGACGGAGCCTCGCTGACGCTAAGGCCCGAATGCACCGCTTCGGTGATCCGGGCCGTCGTCGAGCATCGTCTCGACCAGCAGGCCGGCCAGCTCAAGCTCTACTACATGGGGCCCATGTTCCGGCGCGAGCGGCCCCAGAAAGGGCGCTACCGGCAGTTCTACCAGATCGGCGCGGAAGCCATCGGAAGCGAAGCCCCGGCCGTGGACGCCGAGATGGTGGAACTGGCCGTGGAGATCCTGAGGGCGGCGGGCCTGGCCGGGTTCCGGCTGCTGGTGAACTCGGTGGGCTGCCCCGAATGCCGGCCGAAATTCGTGGCCGATCTTCAGGCCAGGCTGCGCGCGGTGGCCTCCTCTCTGTGCGCCGACTGCCGCCGGCGGGCGGAGACCAACCCGCTGCGCGTGCTGGACTGCAAGGTGGAGACCGATCAGGCCGTGATCGGCCAGTTGCCGTCGATCCTCGACTGGCTGTGCCGCGCCTGCCAGGAGCATTTTGACGCCGTGCTCGAGCGCCTGCGGGACCGGGCGATCGCTTTCGAGATCCGGCCACGGCTGGTCCGCGGTCTGGACTACTACATGCGCACGACCTTCGAGGTCACGCACGGCGCGCTCGGCGCGCAGGACTCGGTGCTGGGCGGCGGGCGTTACGACGGGCTGGCGCAGTCTCTGGGGTCCAAGGTCCGGCTGCCAGGGATCGGTTTCTCGATCGGAGAGGACCGGCTGATGATGTCGCTCGAGGAGGCCGCCGCCGGCCGAGCGCCGCAAGGGCCGCTCCTGTTCATCGCCCCGCTGGGAGAGGACGCCTCGCGGGCGGCGGCGCGCCTGGCGCTGGATCTGCGCCGCCGCGGCGCGCCGGTGGAGGTGGGTTTCGACACACGGCTGAAACGCTCTCTGGAGGTGGCCAACAAGATACACGCCCGCTACACGCTGATTCTGGGAGACCAGGAGATGGCGGCCGGCAGCTTCCAACTCAAGGACATGGCCACGGGCGAGCAACGGACTGTCTCGCGGGACGAGTTGTTTGAAAGGCTGAAGATTGAACATGCAGGGTAGCGCGACTCTGGATTTCCTTGGCGAACTGCGGCGGACGCACACCTGCGGCGAACTGCGCGCCGCCGATGAGGGCGCGCGCGCTCTCGTCATGGGCTGGGTGCACCGGCGGCACGACCTCGGCGGGATCATCTTCATCCACCTGAGGGACCGGGACGGCATAACGCAGGTTGTGTTCCGGGCGGACGCCAGCGAAGAGCTTCACCGGAAGGCCGAGTCCCTGAGGCCGGAGTACGTTATCGCCGCCGAAGGGCGCGTGGAGCGGCGCTCCGCCGAGACGGTCAACCCCGGCCTCGCCACGGGCGAAGTCGAGGTGGTGGCCGGCAAGCTCTGGATACTGAACGAGTCCAGGACGTTGCCCTTCCCCATGGAGGAGGAGGTGGACGTCACCGAGGAGGCGCGGCTGAAGTACCGCTACGTGGATCTGCGGCGGCCGCACATGCAGCGCAACATCATCCTGCGATCCCGAATCACGTTCGCGGTGCGTGAATTGCTCACCTCGATGGGATTCCTGGAGATCGAGACGCCCTTCATGACACGTTCCACGCCCGAGGGGGCGCGCGACTTCCTGGTGCCGAGCCGCGTGCAGCGCGGGAGGTTCTATGCCCTGCCTCAGTCGCCGCAGATATTCAAGCAGTTGCTGATGATCAGCGGCTTTGAGAAGTACTTCCAGATAGTGCGCTGCTTCCGCGACGAGGACCTGCGCGCCGACCGCCAGCCGGAGTTCACCCAGATCGACATGGAGATGTCCTTTCCGCAGCAGGAGCGGGTATTCGAGGCGGTCGAGCCGCTGATCAGAAGGGCCGCCTCCCTCGCGGGCCACCAGATTCCGGAAGCATTCCCAAGGCTGAGCTACGAGGCTGCAATGCGGGGCTACGGCATTGACAAGCCCGACATGCGCGTCCCTCCGTTCCGCTGCGTGGAAGATCTGTTCCAGGGGAGCGGACTGACGGGCGATGGCCTGCCGCTGGTTGCCATCGTCGTTCCCGGGACCGGCGTAGCGACGCGCAAGGAGCGCGACGAGTTGAGAGCCTTCGGCGCAGAGCGCGGCCTGCGTGTCTACGACGACGTCAAGCGGCTGGAGAGGGACTTCCCCGAGTTGATGGCGGCTGTCCGTGAGCGGACCGGCGCGGGAGAGCAGGACCTGTTGCTGCTGGCGGGCTGGACCGGGGAGCCGAAGGGCCGGCGTCCGGTGGAGACCGTTCTGCAGGCCTGCGGGCAACTCAGGCTGTTCGCGGCCCAGAAGTACAACGACCGCCACAAGTTGCTGGACCCGCGGGAGTTCCGGTTTGTCTGGGTGGTCGATTTCCCGATGTTCGAGTGGAACGAGGATGAGCAGCGATGGGATGCGGCGCATCACCCGTTCACCTCGGTCCACGACGAGGACCTTGACAAGCTCACGACGGACCCCGCCCGCTGCCGCGCCAAGTCATACGACCTTGTGCTCAACGGCGTGGAACTGGGCTCCGGCTCCATCCGCATTCACCGCCGCGACGTGCAGGCCAGGGTGTTCGAAGCCCTGGGCCTGAGCGACGAAGAGGTTACGCACAAATTCGGCTTCCTGCTGGAGGCGCTGGAGTACGGCGCCCCTCCCCACGGGGGGATCGCCCTGGGCCTGGACCGGCTGGTCATGATCCTGGCCGGGGAAACTTCGATCCGCGACGTGATCCCATTCCCCAAGACGGCCCGTGGAACCGACCTGATGTGCGAGGCCCCGTCCACCGTGCCGGAGCGTCAGTTGCGGGAGTTGGGAATCTCCGTCAAGAAGGGCGCGGAGTAGTCTGCCCCTCCGCTGGGCGCCGGAACGCCTGCCACCAGATGTAAAGACAGAGCAGGTGGGAAAGGACAATGACGAGGTTCCCTGCCACCACGGTGTGCAGCGACAACTGGCGCAAGGCGTGACCGATGGCCTTGCCCGCCATCTGAATCCCCATACCGCCGGTGAC
>JBBITL010000042.1:0-39844 GCA_037440765.1 Solibacteraceae bacterium | reverse complement strand
AGCCGGCGCACTTGTTCAGCGGACTTCCGACTCGGGAGACTAGCGGAAGACGGCGCGCACCGGCAGGCCGCCGGCCAGGGGCGCCTCGGTGGGGAGAGCCACGGCGTCGCCTTCAGCGAGGCCCTCCGCCACCTGGATGCGGGTGACGCTGGAGATCCCGACCGCTACCGGCCGCCACACCACGCGATCACCGTCCAGAAGGAACACGCCCGTACGGACGCCCTCGCGGCGCAGCGCCTCACGGGGAATCGACAGCGCCCCGGCAGCCTGGCTGGAGCGGATCTCGGCGTTCACATTGGCGCCGGGCGGCAGCTCGCCTCCTGGATTACCGATGACGCAGAGGACCTCACCCACCTGCCGGGAACCCAGGGCGGCCACCTCGGTGGGCATGCGTTCGACCAGACCCTCCCAGCGGCGGCCCTGAAGCGCGTCCCAGGTGATGGACACCGGCATGCCCGGCGCCACGCGGCCCAGCTCCGGCTCGTCCACGTAGACCCGCACGCGGACCTTCTCCGTCCGGCCGGCTCTGGCCAGCACCTGCCCCGCACTCACGAAGTCCCCCTCGCGGACCTCCGTCTGGTAGATCACACCGGAGATGGGCGAGCGTATCGAAGCCTGCTCCAACTGGAGGCGCGCCCGGTCCATGGCCGCTTCCGCCTCGCGCAGCCGGGCCTCGGCCGCGGCGCGGTCGGCGGCATCGACCAGCGCCGCGCGCCTCCTGGCCAGATCCGCCAGTTGAAGCTCCGCGCGCTGGATGCGCCGCTCCGCCCCGATCAGTTCGTGTCTGGGGGCCGCCTGCTTCTCGACTAGCCTCGCCAGGCTGTCCCGGTCCTTGCGGGCTGTCTCCAGCTCCAGGCGCGCCGCATCGGCCTCGCTTGCCAGCGCCGCCAGGTCCGACGCCCTGCCGCCCTGCTCCAGCAGGCGCAGCTCGGCCCGCACCTGGGCCGCCCGCGCTTCGACAGCCGCCAAGCCTGCCCGGGCGTCCTCAACGCCCAGCTCCGCCACAACCTCTCCGCGCGCGACGCGGGCCCCCTGCACGGCGCGGAGCGTTCGCAGCACGCCGCTTCGTTCGGCCACGACCGGGGCCCATTCGACCGGCTCCACCCTGCCGTTGGTGACCACCGCGCTCACCAGCGTCTCCCGGACCACACGCGTGAAGGGGACCTCGGGACGGGCGGTGCGCTGGCGATAGAGAAGCCAGCCGGGCCAGAGCAGGACGGCCGGCACGAGGAGCGCGAGCAACTTCTTCATGTCAGCGCCGGGCGCCACCCGCCCCGGCGATCTCCATTGTGCCAGAAAACAGCGAAAATGGTGCTATGCCCACTTACCGGATCCACCGGCTGAGAGACCACCAGCGGCAGCAGTTCCGTTCGGCTCCCCACGCGAGCGGAGTGACTTCGGTGAAGCGGAGAGATTACCGGGAGGGCGGCACGGTGGATGCGTCAGGCGTCTACGGCGCCTGGAGCAGTCTGCGCGGCTCCCCGGATGCGCTGTCTGTGGGCGACCTGCTTGAGACCGAGGACGGATCGCTCTCCATCTGCAAGTACGTAGGCTTCGAGGAGGCCCGCTGGCAGGCGGCCGAGGCCTCACTTGTCCAATAACATGGGTAACATGGCTTCCGATCCCCGCCAGGGGGAGCGCATCAACCTGTACTCGCTGGTGACCTATCTCCCCGAGCCACTGGCCGGCTTCGTTGACCACCTCCGCGCGGAACTGGTGCCCGGCTGCAACCTGCGGGCTCACGTGACGCACCTGGTGCCGCGACCTTTGCAGGACCCGGACCAGGCCAACGAGCACGTGCGCCGGACCCTGCGACAGACCCGGCCTTTCGAGATTCAGCTAGGCGAGGTCGAGATCTTCACCATCTCTTCGGTGGTCTACGTTGCTGTGACGCGCGGCTTCGACCAGATGCTGAGCGCCCACGAGGTCCTGAACTCGGGCCCCGCCGCCTACGACGAGCCGTACCCTTACCACCCCCACCTAACCCTGGCGCAGCAAATCAGCCCGGCACAGGTGCCGGGTGTTTTTGAGCACGCCTACTACCGCTGGGCCGCGTGCCCCCACCGGCGCTCGTTCCAGGTCGACAGGGCGGTGTTCGTGCAGGCCACCAACCTGAACACCTGGATCGACCTGGAGGAGCACGGCCTGGGGGGGTAGTCCCGCCGGGCTATTCGAACATCTCCAGTTGTGTCGTGGAAACGGGCTTGCGCCTCGGCTGGCGAAGCGGGCTGCCAACCACGCCGAGAACATGGAACTCAGCCAGGGCGCTGCGCGGGACGAACACCCTCTGGTTGTTCGAAGAAGGGTTCGGGGGGACGATGGTGAACCCGAACGGCTCCAATTGGAGCAGGTTGTTGGCGAGCAGGCCGTCCATCAGTTCGTCATCCAGGAAGCGCATGCGCACCCAGAGGCCCTCGCTCTTGGGGCGCGCATGGAAGAGCCGGGGGCCCGATACGCTCCCGGCCGGCTCGAAATCCCTAACAAAACAAACGGCTTTTATCTCACTATAAGGGACCAGCGCCACCGCACCGGCCTGGGTGAGCACCTCAACGCCTCCCGGCTGCGCGAAGGTCCGCGGGTTGACCACGCCGGTGACCGGCTCCCGCTCAAACCGCCGGATCACGACTTTCTTGTTGGTCGAGGCGGCCAAGGCGCTCCTTTTATTGCAGTTTCGCTTTCAAACAATTTCGGAGGTATTGTATCATTGGCACGATGCAGAGCGCCGCATCCCTTTTGGCGAGGCACGATGATTTTCTCGATTACTGCCGCGTGGAGAAGGGCTTAGCCGCGAATTCGCTGGCCGCCTACCGCCGGGACCTGGCCAGGTGCCGTTCATTTCTTGACGGACCCGAGGGAGAACGCCCCCCTGCCGAGGCGCTCGCGCGCTACCTGGACTCACTCTACCGGGCCGGTCTGGCCAGCCGTTCGATTGCCCGACACTTAACTACGCTGCGCAGTTATTTCACATTTTTGATGCGGGAGGGCGCCCTGGACAGCGACCCCGCCGCCGGGCTGGCCTCCCCCAAGCAGTGGACGACGCTGCCTAAGTACCTGACTTTAGAACAGATGACAAGGTTGTCGGGGGCGCCTCCGGCGGGCAAGCCAACCGGGGTGCGGGACCGGGCCATGCTCGAGGTTTTGTACGCGGCGGGGCTGCGCGTTTCCGAGTTGTGCGGGCTGGAGCTGTCGGACGTGAACCTCGAGCTGGGGGTGGTGCGCGTGACCGGAAAGGGAGGCAAGCAGAGGATCGTCCCGGTCGGGAAGACGGCGCTGGCCGCGGTGCGCGACTACCTGAGCCGGAGCCGCCCGCTGTTGCTCAAAGGGGGCGGAAGCCGTTACCTGTTCGTCACTTCAAGGGGAGGAGGGCTCTCTCGCCAGGGTTTCTGGAAACTCCTTGGTCTGCACGGCAAGCGAGCCGGCATATTCCACGGCCTGACCCCACACGTCATCCGGCATACATTCGCCACCCATCTGCTGGAAGGGGGAGCGGACCTGCGGAGCGTGCAGAGCATGCTGGGGCACAGCGACATATCGACCACCCAGGTTTATACCCATGTTCTGCGGTCGAGGTTGAAAAAGACGGTGGACGAGCACCATCCGCGGGCCTAGCCGGGCGGAGAGGATGAGAGAGCAGCGAGAGCGATTGCCATGAGCGACTACATGTTCATGCTGGAGAGCCACCTTGGCGCCAGCCAGAACCGTGTGGTTTCGGACGTCGAGGCGGCGGCGGCCCGGGCCAACGTGAACCTCTTCCTGACCGGAGGAGCCGTCAGGGACATGCTGGGAGGATTCCCCATCCGGGACCTGGACTTCACGGTAGAGGGCAATGCCCTCAAGCTGGCCCGGGCCGTTACGGAGAAGGCGGACGCTAAAGTGGTGTCGGTGGACGAACGCCGCCGCGCGGCGCACCTGCTGTTCCGCGGCGGGACCACGGCCGAGATCGCCATGGCAAGGCAGGAGCGCTACCCCAGGATCGGCGGCCCGCCCGTGGTAACCGCCGGGACCATTCACGAGGACCTCCTCTCCCGCGATTTCACCATCAACGCCATGGCGCTGTCGCTGAACCAGGCCTCGCGCGGCCTCCTGCTGGACCCGACCAACGGGCTGGCCGACCTGGAACGCAAGGAGCTCCGCGCCGTCCACGGAAGAGTACTCTATGACGACCCCGGACGAATCGTGCGCATGCTCAGGTTCCGCGTGCGATTCGGCCTCACCCTGGAGGAGCGGACGGCGCAGCAGTACGAGAACGTGCGCCTGGAGGAACTGGAGAAACTCATTCCTCCCAGGCGCCTGTTTCAGGAACTGGCGGAAATCGCCAACGAGGCGCACCCGGCCGACGTGCTGGCCGCCTACTCGGCCGAGAATCTGCTGACGCTTTTCCTGCCGCCCAGCGCCTGTCAGAAGACAGGCCACGCCGGGTTCGCCCGGTTGCAGAAGGCCCGGCAGTTGCTGCCGGACGGGGTGGAATTCCCGGTCAACAACCTCCCGCTCCTCCTGTTCCTTCTGACCGAGAAGCTGACGCCCGCCGAGAAGGCGGGCTTCGCCAAGCTGACGGCGATCAGCAAACAGGAACTGGGCCTGGTCGCGAAGCTCCAGGCAGACTCCAGGAAACTGGAGCGGGAATTGAGATCCGTCCGAGTCACCAAGCCCTCCCACGTGTACAAGGCTCTTGTGCGCGCGCCGGGGGAGCAGACACTCTACCTCTACCTGACCAGCGGTCACCGGCAGGTTCACGACAGGATCCGCAATTACCTTCAGAAGTACCTGCCAGCCGCGGAGGAAATAGGCGAGCGCCAGGTGGCGGCCGCGGGCGCCGAGCCGGGGACCCCCAGGTTCAACAAACTCAGGGAGGAGCTCATATTGGCGCGCCTGGACGCGCGGGCCAGGAAGCCTCAGGCGCCGGCGGCGGCCGCGGAGGCGCCCGTTCCGCCTCCCAAGAGTGGCCCGGTGGCCGGGCACGCGCGCGCAAGATAGAGCCAGGGCTACCGGCTGCCCAGGCTGAGAAGCACGACACCGATCACCACCAGCCCGATCCCCACGAACTTGTTGCGCGTGATCCGCTCGCGGAAAAAGAGCCGCGACCACAACAGCGTGAACACATACCCCAGCGAAACCATGGGGTACAGGATCGTCAGCTCACCCTTTCTGACTCCCAGCACGAAAAAGAACGAGGAAAGCAGGTAGAAGGCGACGCCGAGCGCCAGCCGCCAGTTGAACAACAAAGTCCGGATCTGCCTGTGCAGCCTTCCCGCGCCGGATTTCAGGAACACCGCGCCGAATGAGCCGAGAACAGCGGCCACGAAGACCAGCAGCATCGACGAAAGGGGAGTCCTCACCGCCGGTCCGCCTTCCCAATGATGGCGACGCCGGCCACCACCACCGCCACGCCGAGTATCTTGTACAGGTTGATCGTCTCCCGAAAGAAGTAAATAGACAGGATCGTAACCCAGACGTAGGTGAGCGAGATGATCGGGTACAGGATCGAGAGTTCTCCGTCGCGAAGGGCCAGGACCAAGAGCATGGTGCTGATCCCGTACAGCCCATAGCCGGAGACCAGCGGCAGGCTGGTGATCATCTCTAGGGGGCTGCCGCTTGTGAGGCCGCCGGCCCCGTGCTTGATCAGGACCTGGGCGGCGGCGCCGAACAGGGTGCAAAGAAACACCAGAGCTACAGACTGCCGGAGGCTGAAGTGAAGCGGCTTCTGATGGTGCACTAAGATCCCTGCGCCGGCTTCTCCGCGGCGGGCGCGATCTCATATCATAACCGATCGCGGCGCAGCGGTCGCTCCCGCCTACTTCTTCTTTCTGGGAGGCTCAGGGACGGGGGCGGGCTCCGGCGGCGCCTCCGGCAGGGGGGCCGGCGCCGGGCGGCATTCACCAGAGAGGATGGAGAAGGCGGCGGCCAGCTGCCATCCGCCCGGACCGCTCCGTTCCACGCGGTAGGATTGCGTCGCCTGGTCGGCGCGGAGCCGCCAGCCGGTTTCGGCACGAGCCGCGCCCGCCAGGCCGGGCGGACGGCGGCCCACGGCCTCACGCAGCACCCAGCTTTCTCCACCCGTGGTGGACTCGTATCGCTCGAACAGCGCGCCGGACTCGCCGGATTGCGTGCGATCGATCCAGGCCGTCCCATCCGTGCGCGAATCGAACCGCAGCATCTCAATGGCGCCGTGGCGGCTCTCGGAGAACACGGGCCGCCGCCGCCAGGTGGCGCCCCCGTCCGTAGTCAGCAGCAGAAAAGGGTCGCGCGGCAGCGGCAGCAGCAACTGTCCGGCGACCCAGCCCGTCTCGTAGTCGAAGAACTTGATGTGCTCGAGCGATGCGCCACGGACCCGTCCGGCCGGCTCGCTCCATGTCCTGCCCGCGTCCGCGCTCGCCAGCAGCACGGACTGGAGCGTTACGGAGCCGGTGTGGAGGTTGCCGGCGACAAAGAGCCGGGCGCCCACGGGTTCAAGCGCCGCAAGCTCCAGGTACACCCGGCAAGGGTCCTCGGCCGTGCAGTGGAGACCGGAGGACAGCATGTCTTCCGCCGTGCACGGGTACTCGATCTGGAGCGGAGAACCCGCGTAGGTCAGCAACTGCTGAGCGCAAGCGGACGCCGCCATCGACGCAAGGGCCGCAGTGAACATGGACCGGGCAACCATGTGCTCTATGATGGCAGGAAAGGAAGCCGGTCATGGGTTCCTCGCTGCGGGGCGTTCCCGCCGCGCGCACGGTCAGCCGTTGCTTGCCGACCGCCTTGATGATTCCGGCAGCGAGGAGCATCGCTTCGAAGGCAGTTGCACCGCCCCCCTCGGTCTTCGCGCTGGCTCCATCCGGCCGCCCGCGTCCAGGATTCCGGGATCATTCCGCAACGCGCGACACCGGCTGAACCGGCGGCGCGGTGATGTACAATCGCTGGTTGCGGCGCCGCCCGGGTCGGGATTCGGGACAAGGCGCGCAGCTTACATACGAGAGGGAGATTATGGGCAATCATGAGTTGCATACACTACTGGGTCCAATTGACCGCCGGAAGTTGCTAAGCAGCAGCGCCGGCTTGATAGGAGCCTCGCTGGCCGGGTTCGCGTTGCCGGCCGGGTGCGGATCGGGGCAGCAGAACGCGGGGGCAGCCGCCCCGAACCTGCAACCTCCGACGGTCCAGGTGAAGGGGGGAAGGCTCCGCGGCTTCCGGGATGGCAAGACATTCACATTCCTGGGCATCCCCTATGCCGAGGCGGAGCGCTTTGAGCTGCCCAGGCCCGTGAAGCCCTGGGACGGCGTCAAGAGCGCTCAGGCCTGGGGCCCCGTGTGCCCGATCCCGCCCATGACAGAGCCCGGCATCGACGAATTCGTCTTCCCGCACCGCTACTGGCTCCAGAACGAGCGCTGCCAGGTGCTGAACGTCTGGACCCAGAGCCTGGAACCGGGGGCAAACAAGCCGGTCATGGTCTGGATGCACGGCGGCGGGTTCACCAACGGCTCCTCGATGGAATCCTACGCCTACGACGGCAAGAACCTGAGCGAGTTCGGCGACGTCGTGACCGTCAGCATGAATCACCGGCTGAACATTCTGGGCACGCTGGACCTGTCGGCCTACGGCCCCGAGTATGCCAGCTCGCGCTATACCGGCACGGCCGACCTGGTGGCCGCGCTCCAGTGGGTCCGGGAGAACATCGCTAACTTCGGCGGCGACCCGTCGAACGTCACCATCTTCGGCCAGTCCGGCGGCGGCGGCAAAGTGGCCCGCATGATGTTCACGCCCGATGCCAAGGGCCTGTTCCACAAGGTCGTCGCACAGAGCGGCGGCAGCCTGGACTTCGGCGATACAGGACCCGCCGAGAGCATCAAGATACAGCAGATGATCGCCGCCGCGACCATCAAGAACCTGGGCCTGAGCGGCAGCCAGGTTGACAAGCTCAGGGCGGTTCCCTACCAGCAGTTGCTCGCTGCCGGCAACGCCGCACTCGAGTCGGTAGCGAAGGCGACCGGCCAGCAGAATCTCCGCTGGAGCGTCATCGCCGACGACAAGTACGTGTTGCGCGAGCTGTGCGACTGGGCGCACGACATCCCCTTCATGACCGGCCATGTCTTCAGCGAGAACTTCGGCACACTCCACCGGGGCGACGGCCGCAAGAACGAATGGAGCCAGCAGGAGATTGACGGCAATCTGGCCGCCGCGTACGGCGACAAGAAGGACGAGATCGTCGCCGAGTTCCGGAAGGCTTTCCCCCGGAAGAAGGTTCAGGACGTCCTCTATTACTCCCATTCCTCGCGGCCCGGAATCAGGCAGAAGCTCGCCCGCAAGCTCGAAAAGGGCAGGGCGCCCGTATATAGCTACATTTTCGCCTACGAGGCGCCGGTCAACGGCGGCATCACCGCCTTCCATTGCGCCGAGATCGCCTTTGTCTTCCACAACGTGGCCGAGCCCCAGTTGCGCGTAGCGACCGGCGGCCTGCCGGAAGCGCTGGCCTTGCAGGACAAGGTCTCACGGGCGTGGATCAACTTCGCCCGCACGGGCAATCCCAGCCAGCCGGGCCTCGAGTTCAAGCCCTACACGGCGCAGGACCCGCAGACCATGGTGTTCGATACGGTAAGCGAATGCCTCCCGATGCATGACGACAAACTTGTGTCGCTCATGCCGCCGCAGCGCCGCGCGTAGAGTGAGTTGCGCCGGGCCGCAGTCGGGCCCTTGCGGGACCGGTGGAGCAGGGAAACGAGAGATCTCACGACTCGAGCGGCGGGGCACCGGGCGAACGAAGCGCCCTAACATGCCGGACGGGTGGGTGGCCAAAGAGCCGGCTGTATTCGCGGCTGAACTGGCTGGCGCTTTCGTAACCCACCTGGAAGGCCGCGCTGGCGGCGTCCAGGCCGTCCACCAGCATGAGTTGCCGCGCCGTCTGCAACCGCAGCCGCTTCTGGTACTGAAGCGGGCTCATGGCGGTGAGCGCCCGGAAGTGGCGGTGCAGGGTGGACACGCCCATGGCCGCCATGCCGGCCAGTTCATCCACCCGCAGAGGCTTCGCGTAGTTAGTCCTGATCCAGGCTATGGCCTTGGCCGTGCGCTGGCTCTGGTCGCCCAGAGTGGCTATGGCGCGAAGGCGCGCCGCGGCCGCTCCCCTGAGGACCCTGTATATGATCTCGCGCTGAATCAGGCCGCTCAAAAAGGGGATGTCATGGGGCGCGCCCAACAGGCCCACCAACCGGCAGCAGGCATCGAGCAATTCGGTTGTGGTCTCACCGGTGGCCATGGCAGGGCTGTCAGGGACCGGCTCGGCGGCACCCACCTCCTCGCGCAGGAGGATCTCCCTGACCACAGTCATGTCCAGCTTGAGCGCCAAGGCCAGGCAAGGGGCCGCCTGGCTGGCCTCAACCACGCGGCTCACTATGGGCAGATCAACCGCCGCCAGAAGGTATCGCGACGCGTCGTATATGAAAGTGGTCCGGCCCAGGTCGGCACGCTTGCGCCCCTGCGCGACCACGATCACGCACGGCTCGTAGGTCATTGCGCACCCGCAGGTCGGAGCGGTGCGGCGAGCCAGCACCAGGCCGGGAACATCCGTCATTACTAGGTCGCCGGCTCCAACGAAAAAGGCAATCCGGCGGGCCAGCTCGGCCCGCAGTTGCTCGGCCGGGCCCGCCTGCCTCATGACCTCTCTCCTGCGGCTCGCTGCGGCGCCCATCCGGCCCTCCTCAGAACCAGCATAGCCTCCAGGAGCTTCGCTCGGGCGGGATCGGCGGCCGGCCGGCCTTGGAACACAGGCTGGTGGACTCCGCCGGCATCCCCCGCCGGGCGCCATGTCCGTCAACTCCCGGACGCCGCGGTTCTGTGCTTTCGAGGTGTTGCACAAAACCGCGACCGCGAGGGAGCGGGCTTGCAGGCTGCGGGCTTCTGACTCGGGACACCAGCGGGACGGTATAATGCTACGTTGGATTCCGGCAATTTCCGATCGCAAGGACCGGAGAGGGGAGCGGCTTTGAGCTCGACACTCAAGCCTCATTTGCAGGCCCTGCTGCAGCGGGACATCGATTTGATCCGCAACAAACTGCTGGAAATGGTGTCGCTGGACGAGCAGGCGTTAACGCGGGCCTTCCACGCCCTGCGCGACAGGGACCGCCAGTTGGCCTACTCCGTGATCCTGCGTGACCGCGACGTGGACGCCATGGACGCGGAACTGGACAAGCTCTGCCTGGAGTTCATCCTGAGGCATCAGCCGGTCGCCAGCAACCTGAGGTTCGTCTATGGGGCCAGCAAAGTGGTCAGCCAACTGGAACGCGTCGGCGACTACGCCGAGAGCATCGCCCGGCAGGCGCTGCTGCTGAGTTCGGTGGCGGTCGAGCCGCCCATGGAGAGATTCAGCGAGATCGCCAACCTGGCGATCCCCATGCTGCACAACGCGGTGCGGGCCTTCGTGGACTGCAACGCCGACCTGGCGCACGCCACCATGCTGGCGGAACCGCGCGTCAACCAGGTGCGCGACACCATCAGCGCCGACCTGGTGACGGCCCAGGCCGAAGGGCATCTGCCGCTGGAGGCCCTGACGCCCCTGATCGGAGTGGCGCGCCGCTACGAGCGAGTATCCGACCAGGCCATGAACATTTGCGAGGAGGCGCTGTACTACGCCACGGGCGAGTACATGCGCCACATGCCCAGGGAGGACTACCGGGTGGTCTTCGTGGACGAGGCGCACGGGAGCGTGAGCCGCATGGCCGAGGCGATCGCAGCCAGCCTCGACTCCAAGCGCTTCTCCTTCGCCAGCGCCGGCCTGGTGGCGGGGGCGGCCGACCCGCAGGCGGTGTGGTTTCTTTCGCAGAAGGGCCATGACATCTCCCACCAGAAGCCCGTGTCCGTGGAACAGGTGGTCCGGAGCGAGCAGGTGCAGATGATCATCACTTTCTCCAAGGAGGCCGAGGGGGCCATCCCGAAGCAGCATGCCAAGATACTCAGTCTGCGCTGGCTGGTGCCCGACCCGTCCAGGGCGCACGGATCCCCGGAGGAAGTACACCAGGCCTACGAGCGGACATACGAGCTGCTGACCACTCACATCAAGGACCTGGTGAAAGCGGTGCTCGGGGAACACACCAGCCGCAATGAGGGAACGAATGCGAACGTTTGATTCAGCAGCCGGAAGGCTGATCGCCGCCGCGCTGCCGCTGCTTCTGGCCGGTCTTGCCGCCGGCTGCGCGCGCTCGAAGGCCCCTGACAGGGCCGTGATACAGAACACCGGCTCCGACACGTTGGTCAACCTGGCCCAGGCCTGGGCCGAGGAATACGCTCAGGTGAACCCGGCGGTATCGGTCGAGGTCTCCGGCGGCGGCACCGGCACCGGCGTCGCCGCCCTGATCAACGGCACGGTGGACATCGCCAACTGCAGCCGCAAACTGGAACCGCAGGAAGTCGAGAAGGCGAAGCAGCATACGGGAAGGACACCGCGTGAATACCTGGTAGGCTACGACGCGCTGGCCGTGTACGTTCACAAGAGCAACCCGCTTGAGGAAATCACGCTCGCGCAACTCGGCGAAATCTATGCAGAGGGCGGGAAGACTACCCGCTGGAGCCAGTTGGGGGTCAAGCCGCCCGGCGGGTCCGACGAGATCATCCGGATCAGCCGCCAATCCAATTCCGGAACGTATTACTACTTCCGGGAGGCCGTTCTGGGCCACGGCCGCGACTTCAAGCTGGGCTCCCGCGACATGCACGGCTCCAAGGACGTCGTCGAACTGGTGTCCCACACGCCCGGGGCTATCGGCTACAGCGGGATGGGTTATGCCGCGCCTGGCGTGAAGGCTCTGCGCGTCGCCCGCAAGGCTGGCGAAAAGGCCTACGCGCCCACGATGGAATCCGCGCTTGACGGAACTTACCCCATCGCCCGGCCTTTGTTCCTATACACGCTCGGCGAGCCGGCCGGCGCCATCAGGCAGTACCTTGACTGGATCTACTCCGGCCACGGCCAGAAGGTTGTGGCCGACAACGGATACGTGCCCCTCCCCAAGACCGGCGCATCCCGCTGAGCATGGCCATAGGGACCATTGCAGCGCGGGGCAGCAGCCGGTTGCGGGCCGGCCTGGAAGCCGCTATTGAGTTCCTGATACGGATCTGCGGCATCAGCGCCATTGTCTTTGTCTTCGGCATCTTCTTTTTCGTGTTCCGGGAAGGGTCGGAACTGCTGTTCCGGGGTCTGAACCTCAAGGAATTCCTGTTCAGCCCGGAGTGGTACCCGACCTCGCAGAGCAACGTGCGCTACGGCGTGCTGGCCTTGATCGCGGGCACGGCCAGCGTCACGGCCCTGGCGATGGCGATCGCCGTGCCGTTCGGGCTGGGAGCCGCCGTGTACATCTCCGAGTTCTGCGGACCGCGGCTCAAGGAATCGCTGAAGGTCGTCATCGAGCTGTTGGCCGCCATCCCTTCGGTGGTCTGGGGTTTCGTCGGACTGACCGTCATGAACCCCCTGATCATGCGGATCTTCTCAGTGCCGATAGGGCTGAACGTTCTTAACGGCGGCATCATCGTGGCGCTGATGAGCGTCCCCATCATCCTTTCGATCGCCGAGGATGCGCTCAAGGCTGTGCCGGATTCCTACCGGGAGGCCGCGCTGGCGCTGGGCGTGACACGATGGCAACTGGTGTACCGCGTGCTGTTGCCAGCCGCCAAGAGCGGACTGCTGGCGGCCGCCCTGCTGGGAGTAGGACGCGCGGTGGGGGAGACCATGGCCGTGCTGATGGCCACCGGCCACTCGGTGACGATCCCAGGCTCCCTGATGGACTCGGTCCGCACGCTGACGGCGACCATCGCGGCGGAGTTGGGCGAAGCTCCGGTACGGTCTGACCACTACCAGGTGCTGTTCGTCATCGGGATTCTGCTGTTTTCGATCACGTTCGTGGTAAACCTGACGGCCGACCTGATAGTGCGCGGGATAAGGAACAAATGAGCGCACAGCCCCACATCCCGGCGGCCAGCGTCTTCGGCGCCACTGCGCTCACCCGGCGCAAGAGACTGAGCGAAGCGCTGGCGCGAGCGGTGTTGTTCCTGATGACCTTGCTGATGGTGCTCCCGCTGGTGCTGATTGTGGGCTACCTGGTCTACAAGGCGTGGCCGGTGCTGTCGCTGGAGTTTCTGCTGACTAATCCGAAGAACGGCATGCGTTCCGGCGGCGTCTGGTCGCCGCTGGTCGGCACCATCTACCTGGTGTTCGTCTCGCTGGCCATCGCGGCGCCCATCGGCGTGCTGGCGGCCGTGTTTCTGAACGAATATGCCCGCGATAACTGGTTCACCAGGCTCATCAACCTGGCCGTGGTGAATCTGGCGGGGGTCCCGAGCATCGTGCACGCGCTGTTCGGACTGGGCGCGTTTGTGCTGGCCGCCGGCCTGGGCAAGTCGATCCTGGCCGCCTCGCTGACGCTGGCCATCATGACCATGCCGGTGATCATAGCCGCGACCAAGGAGGCGCTGGCGTCGGTGCCGATGGCCTTCCGCGAGGCGTGCTGGAACGTCGGCGCGACACGCTGGCAGACTATCTGGAACGTGGTCCTGCCAAACTCCGTGAGCGGCATTCTGACCGGGGTGATCCTGGAGGTCTGCCGCGCGGCCGGCGAGACCGCGCCGATCATGTTCACCGGGGCCGTGTTCTTCAAGGCCATCCGGGAGGGCGACCCGTTCGCCTACGGGCTTTTCGACCAGTGCATGGCTCTCTCCATGCACCTGTTCACCGTCTCCACGCAGGTGCCCGGCGTGCCCGAGGCCCTGCCCTACGGCACGGCGGTGGTGCTGCTGGGGACGGTGCTGGCCGTCAACGCGCTGGCCATCGTGATTCGCATCCGGCTGCGCTCGCGGAGGAAATGGTGATGGCGGCGGCTAACGCCATCGAGATCCAAGGACTGCGCGTCCGCTACGGCCAGCGGGAGGCTCTGAAGGGCGTCTCCCTTGATGTGCGGCGCGGTGAAGTGCTGGGGGTCATCGGCCCGGCCCAGTCGGGAAAGACCACCCTGCTGAGGGTGATCAACCGGACCATCGACAACGTTGCCGGCGTCGAGGTGGCCGGCGAAGTGAAGGTGGAGGGCGCCGATGTACTGCGCATGAAGGACGTCTTCACGCTGAGGCGGCGGATCGGGATGGTGGCGCCGCTGCCCGTGGGCCTGCCGATGACCATCTTCGACAACGTGGCGTTCGCTCCGCGCATGGCCGGGGTGCGGGACAGGCGGGAACTGGCCTCGCGCGTGGAACGCTGTCTGCGCCAGGCGGCGCTGTGGGATGAGGTCAAGGACCGGCTGGACAGCCTGGGAACGCGGCTTTCCGGCGGGCAGCAGCAGCGGCTGACCATCGCCCGCGCTCTGTCGCACGACCCCGAGATCCTGTGCCTGGACGAGTTCTCGATAGCCATCGACCCGGTCACCACCATGCGCATCGAGGACGTCCTCAAGGAACTGCGGAGCCGGATGACGATCATCCTGGTGACCAACCTGGTGCAGCAGGCCCGCCGGCTCAGCGATCGCACCGCCTTTCTCCTCAACGGCGAACTGGTGGAGATCAACCGCTCAGAGGTGATCTTCTCGGACTCCCCCGCCCGCCGCGAGACCTACGAGTACGTGAACGGGATCTTCGGATGAGCGCGCCAGCCCCCCAGAACGGATACAGCATCCAGACCCGGGCCTTGAACCTCTGGTACGGCGCTTTCCAGGCCCTGAAGGACGTCAGCGTGGACATCCGGCACGGCCAGATCACGGCCCTGATCGGGCCGTCGGGCTGCGGCAAGACCACGCTGTTGCGCTGCTTCAACCGGATCAACGAAACCTACGGCTACGTCAGGACGACCGGGGAGATCAGGATCCTGGGGCAGAACATCTACGCGCCGGAGGTCTCGCTGGTTGAACTCCGGAAGTCCGTCGGGATGGTGTTCCAGCGGCCCAACCCGCTGCCCATATCCGTCTACGAGAACATCGTATTCGGGCTTAGGGTTCACAGCGGCCTGGGAAGGCTGAGGAAGGCGGACCTGGACGAGGCAGTGGAGAAGGCCCTCCGCGAGGTTTCCCTGTGGGACGAACTCAAGGACCGGCTGCGGGTGCGCGCCACCACGCTGCAACTGGACCAGCAGCAGAAACTGTGCATCGCGCGGCTGCTCCCGCTCAAGCCCGAGGTCATCCTGATGGACGAGCCCTGTTCGGCGCTGGACAGCGAAGCCACGCTGGGTGTTGAGGAACTGATGGTGGGCCTGGCGGGCCGCTACACGTTCCTGATCGTTACTCACAACATGGCCCAGGCGCGGCGCGTAAGCCAGGAGTGCATCTTCATGCTGCTGGGCGAAGTGGTTGAGCACTCCGGCACCGACCAGTTGTTCCTCACCCCCACCGATCCCCGCACCGCGGACTACATCGAGGGACGCTACGGGTAGAGCCGGACTTACTGGCCGCCTCGGGAGCTTGTGTCGGCGGCGCCGTCCGCCGGCGAGCCGGCCAGCATGGTCCCAGGCGATCCAAAGGGCGGCCGCATCAGCGCCAGGTACCGGTCACACTCGGCCTCGAAATCCGCCATCCGCCCGGCGCTGACGCTGGTGGCCGGAGGCAGTTTCAGGCTCTCGAAGTTCACGTACCTGCCGTTCCGGCTCATGCGGAAGTCCAGGTGCGGCCCGGTCGACAGGCCCGTCGATCCAACCAGCCCGACACGCTGGCCCTGTTCGACCCGCTGCCCCGTCCTCACCAGGATCCGGGACAGATGCAGGTACTGGGTCTCGTAGCCGTTGGCGTGGCGAACCTTCACCAGGAGCCCGGAGGCTCCGGAACGCGCCGCGAAGGTTACTGTCCCGGAGCCCACCGCCCGTACCGGGGCGCCCGCCGGCGCGGCGTAGTCCGTGCCCAGGTGCGGCCGCACGATTTTCAAAATGGGGTGGCGGCGAGCCGTGGAGAAACGGGAAGTGACCCGCGCCTGAAGCTCCAGGGGCGACCGCAGGAAAGCCGAGCGCAGAGATTTTCCGTCCCGCGAGTAGTACGTGGCCGTTCCGCCGGTGTCGGCGAACAAGAAAGCGTCGTACAGCGTGCCGGCATTCCTGTAAGTGGCGGCCAGGATCCGCCGGTAGGTGTAGGGCCGGCCGTTGGCGTACTCCTTCTTCTCAACGAGCACGCAGAACTCGTCGCCCTCGCGCGGGTCCGTGTAGAAGTCCAGTTGCCAGCCGAACATGTCCGCCATGCGCAGCGTCAGTTCGGGGCGCTCCCCGGCGTGAGCCATGCTCTCGAAAAGGGATCCCCGAAGCGTTCCGCACACAGGAACCGCGCGGACCGAGCCAGGAACATCGACTACGGACGCCCGGAAAGCTCGCCCGTCACGCTCCAGATGCAGGCTGCGGTCGGGATCGATCAGGTACTCCAGTCCCTCCACATCGCCCCCCGCCGAGCGGGCCAGCACAAGGCTCGAGCCGGCGCGGAATTTCCTCACGTCGAAGGCGGCGCCTATGGCGGCGGCCGCTTCCAGGCGCAGAGGTGCGTCCAGGCCGGCGCGCCGCAGCAGGTCGTCCAGCGTGTCGCCCGGCCGGATGAGCAGGCTCTCCTTGGTCAATTGAGGGGCGGGCTGCGTGAGCGGCGCTTGTTCGACGACCGGAACAGGCGCGCGGGTGGTGATCCACATGGACCAGGCCGCCACTGCCACCGCAAACGCGCCCACGGCCAGCACTCCGAGCGCTGCACGCCGATTGAATGCCATTTCGTCCAATGTAGTCAATTCGTTCCCGATGGTCAAATCCGGCGCCGGGCTGGTGTATAATTTCCCCGGCCAGGGAGGTGCGCCATGTTTGAACCGAGAACGGTGAAGCTGAAAGACGGCAAAGAGGTGCTTATCCGCGCGATGCGGCGGGAGGATCTTGAGGCATCTTTCGCATTCTTCAGCGCGCTCCCTGAGGACAACCGGCTGAGTGTCAGGAGAGACATGACCATCCGCCAGGTCATCGAAGAGCGCATACGCGAGATGGAAGCGGGCGACGTGAAGCGGCTGGTCGGGGTGGCGCAAGACATCATAGTGGCTGACGGGGCGCTCGAGTTCTCCCACTTCGGATGGGAGGGGCACATGGCGGAGCTTCGGCTGTACGTCGCCAGTCCCTACCAGCGCAAGGGACTCGGCATGCAGATGGCCGGCGCGCTCTACGATCTGGCGGCGTCGGCCGGGATCGAGGAGATCGTGGTTAAGATGATGACCACGCAGACCGCCGCGCTGCGGATCTTCCACAAGCTGGGATTTCGCGACGAGGCCGTGCTTCGTAACTGGGTCAAGGACGTGAGGGGCGCCCGCAAGGACCTGGTTCTTATGCGCCGCCGCCTGGAGGACCTCTGGCAGACCTACGAGGATTTCATCCGGGAAGGCGACATGCGCGGCTTCAGCATGGAGTGAAAGCGATCAACGGACCGCCGGGCCCGGAGCGGGCCGCAGGGTATACTGAATCGTGCCCAGGAGGTCACGAAGTTGCAAAGGACATCGGCGTTAGCGATTATGGCGATTCTCGCATTGTTCCCCGCGGCCGGCACGCTCGAGGCCCAGCAGGGCCGGCCAGGAGGTCCGGGCCGGGGCTTTCAGGTTCAGAGCCTGTGGGTTTTCGACGAGTCAAACCCCGACAAGCGGCCGCTGCCGGCGGATCCGAATGAAGAGAGAATCCTCAGGCTTCTGGAAGAGATAGCCGGGGGTGACAGATCTAATCTGATGGTCCCGCTGGAGGACGGAAGACTGCTGCGGATGCTGGCGGAGTCGACCGGTGCCAGGAATATTGTTGAGATCGGCACTTATAACGGTTATTCAGCCTTGTGGTTTTGCCTCGCCCTGCGCACGACCGGCGGCAAGATTACAACCCACGAGATGAATGCCAAGTATATCGCCATGGCGCAGGACAACTTCAAGAAGGCCGGCGTGGAAGGCATGGTCACCATAGTCGAAGGCGACGCCCATGAGACGGTGACGAGGCTCAAAGAACCGATCGACATTCTCTTTATCGATGCGGACAAGCCGGGCTACGCCGACTATCTTAAGAAACTGCTGCCGCTGGTTCGGCCCGGCGGACTGATCCTCGCTCACAATACTACCAACACAGCCAAACAGATGCCGGATTATTTCACGGCCGTTACCACGGATCCCAGCCTTGATACGATCTTCCTGGGCCAGCACAGCATCGGCATCGGCGTCACTTTGAAGAAGCGCCGCTGAATCGCGGATGCGGCCGGCCGGAGGCGGCGCCAGGCCGCCTCCGCCAACAGATGGACGGCGAGGCCCGCGCTATCAGGGCAACTCCTTGATGCCGATGTTCCGCCAGCGGTAGAACCCTGCCTGCACCCAACGGTTGCCGCCGTGGATCTGGATTGCGATCGGCCCCGTGATAATCCCGCCCTCGGCGCGGTTAGTCTTCTCCTGGGTGTCGGTTACGACCTGATCGTTGATCCACACGGTTACGTGCGGAACGTCGCCTTCCACGCGAAGCCGCACGGAATTCCAGGCCTCACGCTTCCAGGCCTTCATCCACGCGGCCTCTCCGAGCGGCGTGGGCAGCCCCAGGGGAATGCCGCCAACCACGGGGGGGCCGCCCCGCCGGGCAGGGGCCGCCTGGGCGGCCTTGGCAGGAGCGGCTGCCGGCGGCGCTGCCCGCACCTGCCCTCTGGTGGCGACCAGCGCCGCACGATCGGCGCCCGCCGTGCCGTTTATGTTCTCCGTGATCAGGCTCCCCATGCTGCCGCCGGGCAGATAATCCATCGTGATCTGGTAGCAGCGGCCGGATTCCGTGCAGCGGAAGAAGATGCCGCTGTCGCAGCCGTAGTCGGGCCTGACTTCCATGTAGAGCTCGAAGTTGCGATAGCTCTTGTCGGTGAGCAAAATCCCGCCGTCGCCGAACGGGCTCTGCGTGCCCACGATGGCGCCGTGGACCACTCGGAAGTCCGGAGTAATTCCATGATGATTGGTCGGGCTGGCGTGCCAGCCCGTCAGGTTCTCACCGTTGAAAATCGGCGTGTATCCCTCCGGCACCCTGACCTTAGGGCTGTCCGGGAACCACGTATAGGGCGGCTGGACTCCTATGACGAAGTCCTTTTCTCCGGCCAGCGCATCAGGGGAAAAACCCGGCGCCGCCGCCGGAGCGGGCTGTTGCGCCGTGAGCAGGCCAATCAAGCCTGCGAACAGGATGGCCGATCCGATACCAAGATACCAGCGAGTGTGCATGTGGGTCCTCCAAAAATGAATCCGGCTATGTTGCCACCAACAATTCTACGCCGAACCGCCGTCACAGAGGAGCCTGCGCGCACTTGCGCCGGCGGGTTCTGGACGGGGCACTCGCGGCCGCAGAGCGGCCAGGCAGTTTCGAACCGGGACCTTCAGCGGCGGCAGCCTTCGGCGATGGACAGCATGGCCGCCACTTTTGGTCCAGCCTCGGAACTTCCCACGCGGAGGTGTAGAGAGTGGCCGCCGCGGGCGGCGGGCGATCCCCCTACAGAAGGTCGGCCGAACTGAAGAAGAAACGCAGTTCGGCTTCCGCGGTGGCCGGGGCGTCTGAGCCGTGGATGGCGTTGCGCTCGATGTTGGCCGCGAACCGCTTGCGCACGGTGCCTTCGGCGGCGTTGGCCGGGTTGGTGGCGCCCATCACCTCGCGGAGCTTCGCGATGGCATCCTCGCGCTCGAGCGCCAGAACGACAACAGGCCCCTCGGTCATGAAAGCCACCAGGCTGTCGTAGAAAGCTTTCCCGCTGTGCACGGCGTAGAACTCCCGCGCCTGCTCTGCCCTCAGGCGCAGCATGCGCATCGCCAGGATCCTGAATCCGGCGGCCTCCAGCATGGCCAGGATCGAGCCGGCGTGGCCCGCGGCCACTGCGTCAGGTTTGATGATGGAGAAAGTTCGTTCGATCACAATACTTCTTTTACTTTCTGGCCTATTTCGGCCGGAGTCATGCAGACGTTGATGCCCGCTTCGCGCATGGCGCGTATCTTGTCCTCGGCCTTGCCGCTTCCTCCGCTGATGATCGCGCCGGCGTGGCCCATGCGCCGCCCGGCGGGCGCCGTCTGCCCCGCCACGAAGCCCACCACGGGCTTCTTCACGTTCTCCCGGATGAAGGCAGCGGCGTCCTCCTCGGCCGAGCCGCCGATCTCGCCGATCATGACGATGGCCCCGGTGCCGGGGTCCTCGTTGAACAGCCTGATGGCGTCGATGAAGCTGGTCCCGATGATCGGATCGCCGCCGATGCCGATGCAGGTGGACTGTCCGATCCCGAGCCGCGTAAGCTGGTCCACGGCCTCGTAGGTCAGGGTGCCGGACCGCGACACCACGCCCACGTGGCCCGGCTTGTGGATGTGTCCGGGCATGATGCCGATTTTGCACTTGCCCGGCGAGATGATCCCCGGGCAGTTCGGCCCTATGAGCCGCGTCCTGGCCGACTGGAGCGACTTCCAGGCCTTCACCATGTCCAGCGTGGGGATGCCCTCGGTGACGCACACCACGACGCCAAGCCCCGCGTCGGCGGCTTCCATCACAGCGTCGGCCGCAAAGGCCGGCGGCACGAAGATCACCGAGGCATCCGCGCCCGTTGCGACAACGGCGCCGCGGACGGTGTCGAACACGGGCAGGTTCAGGTGCGTCGTGCCGCCCTTGCCGGGCACCACACCGCCTACGATCTTCGTGCCGTAGGCCAGGCACTGTTGGGAGTGAAAGGTCGCCTCGCGGCCGGTGAAGCCCTGCACCAGGACCCGGGTGCTCTCATCAATGAGGATGCTCATCGCGCCAGCCCCACCACTTTCTCAGCGGCGTCCCGCATGCCATCGGCCACGGTGAAGTTCAGGCCGGACTCCTTCAGAATCCTGCGGCCCTCCTCCACGTTGGTGCCCTCCATGCGCACCACGATCGGCACCTGCACGTTCAACTCGCGCGCGGCGGCCACCACGCCCGTGGCCAGCGTGTCACAGCGCAGTATGCCGCCGAAGATGTTGATGAGCACGGCCCTGACGCTGCTGTCAGACAGCAGGATACGGAAGGCGCTCTGGATCTGGTCGGCGCTGGCGCCGCCGCCGACGTCCAAAAAGTTCGCCGGACTTCCGCCGGCGTACTTGATGATGTCCATGGTCGCCATGGCCAGGCCCGCGCCGTTGACCATGCAGCCGACCGTCCCGTCGAGCTTGATGTAGTTCAACCCGAAACGCGAGGCCTCCACCTCGAGCGGGTCCTCCTCGTTGAGGTCGCGGAGTTCCAGCAGGTCCTTGTGGCGGTATAGCGCGTTGTCGTCCAGGTTGAACTTGGCGTCCAGGGCGTAGACCCGGCCGTCCGCGGCCAGTATGAACGGGTTGATCTCGGCGAGCGAGGCATCCACGGCGTCATACGCTCTGGCGAGGGCGATCATGGCCGCGGCGGCGGCGGGCGCGCTGGCCGGAGGAACGCCCATGCCGAAGGCCAGCTTGCGGGCCTGGAATGGAGTCAGGCCCATGCCGGGTTCGATCGGCTCCTTGAGGATCTTCTCCGGACTCTTCGCCGCCACCTCCTCGATGTCCACGCCGCCGGCGGCCGAAGCCATGAAGACTGGCAGGGCTCGCGCGCGGTCGAGCACGATGCCGAGGTAAAGCTCGCGCTCGATGGGCAGCGTCTCTTCGATCAGCACGCGCTGCACGGTGCGGCCTTCCGGGCCGGTCTGGTGCGTGACCAGCCTCATTCCCAGCATCTTCCTGACGATCTCTACCGCCTCCTGCGTATCCCAGGCGACCTTGACGCCGCCGCCCTTGCCGCGGCCGCCGGCGTGGATTTGAGCCTTCACCACGACGCTGCCGCCGATTTTCCTGGCCGCCGCGTCCGCCTCCTCCGGCGAGCAGACCACCTCGCCGCGCGGGACGGGGACGCCGAACCGGGCCAGTATCCCCTTGGCCTGATACTCATGAATCTTCATGGGAATGGGCGTGTGCTAGGATCTGAGAACACAGATCGTCCAATATATCATGGCTCTGCTTTCATCCCTCGAAATCGTCATGTCCGGGCGCGACCTGGATGCCGCACAGGCGCGCGAGGCCATGCTTTCGATTCTCGACGGCGGCGCCACCACGGCTCAGATCGCGGCGTTCCTGACGGCGCTCAGGATGAAGGGCGAAACGGCGGAGGAAGTCGTCGGGTTCGCCCGCGCCATGCGCGAGAGAGCCGCCCGCGTGGATACCGGGCCGGACCCGAGGCCCCTGGCCGACACGTGCGGGACAGGCGGCGACGGCGCCGGGACTTTCAACATCTCGACGGCGGCGGCGTTTGTGGTGGCGGGCGCGGGCGCGCGGGTCGCCAAGCACGGCAACCGCTCTATCTCCAGCCGCTGCGGCAGCGCCGACGTGATGGAAGGGCTGGGCGTGAATGTGGCGCTGGCGCCGGAAGAAGCGGCCCGCTCCATCCGCCAGACCGGTATCGGCTTCCTGTTCGCGCCGGCCATACACACGGCCACCAGGCATGCGCAGCCGGCGCGGCTGGAGCTGAAGATGCGAACCGTGTTCAACCTGCTCGGGCCGCTCACCAATCCGGCGGGCGCGCAGGCGCAACTGGCCGGGGCGCCCAGCCCCGAGGCGGCGGAACTGATGGCAGACGCGCTGGCCGCGCTCGGGCTGGCCCGCGGCTTCGTCGTGCACGGGTCGGACGGTTTGGACGAGATCACCACCACGGGCCCCACGCTGGCCTTCGAGGTCCGGGACGGATCGGTTGCGCGCCGCCAGTTCACGCCCGAGGATTTCGGCGTGGCACGCGCCGCGAGCGAGGACCTGCGCGGCGGGGACCGCGAGGCCAACTGCGAGATCGTACGCTCTATCCTGGCGGGAGCGCCGGGGCCCCGGCGCGACATAGTGCTGGTGAACGCGGCGGCGGCGCTGGTGGCGGCCGGCCTGGCGGACGGCTTCAGGGAAGGAGCAGCCCTGGCGGCCGAGTCGATCGATTCAGGGGCGGCCAGCGCGAAGCTCCGCGCCCTGGCCGAGTTTGCGCCGTTACGGCGTTAGGTGTTTGCGGAGGAACGCGCCCGCGTCGTCCAGGGCCTGCCGGGCGGCGCGCAGCACGCCGGCCATGGCGAAGAAGCCGTGAATCATGCCGTCGTAACGGCGGAGTGCGGCGGTGCCCGCCTCCGACAACCGCCGGGCGTAGGTCTCGCCCTCGTCCCGCAGGGTATCGTACTCCGCGGTGAGAACGAAGGCGGGCGCCAGGCCGTCCAGGTCGCTGTCGAACAGAGGGGACACGCGACGGTCGCGCGGGTCGAAGCCTTCCGGAAGGTACTCGCGCCAGCCCCGCCGCATGTCTTCGGCCCCCGGGCCGTAGCCGCTGGCATATTCGGCGTAGGACGGCTGGCTACAGGTGGCGTCGATCATGGGGTAGACCAGCAACTGGCAGCGCAGGGCGGAGCCTCGATGAGCGATGGCCGCCCCGGCGGCGAGATTGGCGCCCGCGCTGTCGCCCGCCACGCCAGCCGGGACGCCCTGTTCAAGCGCCCATGCGACGGCTCGGAGCGCATCATCATAGGCCGCCGGAAACCGGTGCTCCGGCCCCAGCCTGTAGTCCACGGCCACCACGCGGCAGGCGCCAGCCAGCGCCAGTTGGCGGCACAGCACGTCGTGGCTTTCCAGGTCTCCGCTGAAGAAGCGTCCCCCGTGGAAGTAGACGGCCAGGGGCATGGCGGGATCGGGCGCCGGCCAGTATTGCCGCGCCGGCAGCGACCCCAGAAGGACAAGGTCCTCGACCCTGGCCAGGTCCGGCGGCGGGCCTGCCAGCGCAGCGGCGCGGCGCATCATCTCCCGCGTGGCGGCAACGTCGAGCGAGGACCGCGGAGGCTGGCCCTTCTGCCGCTCAAGCAGCGCGGCGGCTTCAGGGTCAAGCGGCATCGGGCTTGCCGGCCAGGCAGGCGAAGATCTCGCGGTAGAACTCCGGATGGGACTGCCAGGTCTGAGCGGTGACCATGCGTCCGTCGCGCACGGCCTGGCTGGTAACGTAGGTCCCGCCGGCCTGCTCGGCCTCGAAGCGGACGTGCTCGTAGCAGGTGACGCGCTTGCCCGCGGCGAGGCCCGCCGCAGCCAGCACCTGTATGCCGTGGCAGATGGCGAAAACCCACTTGCCGGCACGGTCGAAGGCCCGGACGATATCCAGGAGCGCGGCGTTGTTGCGCAGGTATTCGGGAGCGCGGCCGCCCAGAATCAGGATCGCCTCGTAGTCCGGCACGCGGACGTCGCCGAACGCCACGTCGGCCTCCAGCCCATAGCCGGGCCGTTCAATGTAGGTGTCCCATCCCGGCTCGAAGTCGTGCATGACCAGATGCAGCCGCCGCCGGGAAGGGGCGGCGACGACCGTCTCCCATCCGGCTTCCCGGAACCGGTGGACCGCGTAGAGAGCTTCATAGGATTCGCCGGCATCGCCGGTTACCACAAGAACCTTGGCCATGGCTCTAATCTACACCGGCGGGCGGCGCGGGCGCATGACCGCCGGCGGGATACAATCGGACAAAGCCGTGTCGCGTTCACAGAGGGGCGCGGCCCGTCGTCTAAAGGAAGAACACGTACCTGCGAACGAAAGGAAACACCCGACATGAAACAGACAGCGTTGATGATGGTTCTACTGGTGCTTTGCGGCGGCGCCGTGAGCGCCCAGGCGCCCGCTCAGGGGCCGATAGCCGCGGGCCAGAAGTTCCTGCATTCGATGATCAAGGACAACATCATCCGGTCCGCCGAGAAGATGCCGGAAGCAGATTACTCGTTCAGGCCCACCCCGGAGGTGCGCACGTTCGGCCAGTTGCTGGGGCACGTCGCCGACGCCCAGTACCTGTTCTGCTCGCCCGTGCTGGGCAAGCCGAATCCCGCCCCGGGCGTCGAGAAGTCCAAGACCACGAAGGCGGACCTGGTGGCGGCCCTGAAGGAAGCTTTCTCCTACTGCGATCAGGCATATGACAGCCTGACCGACGCCCAGGCGGCCACGACGGTGAAGTTCTTCGGCGCCGAACAGGCCAGAGTGACGGTGCTGTCTTTCAACACGGCGCACAACAACGAGCACTACGGCAACATCGTGACCTACCTGCGCATGAAGGGCCTGGTGCCGCCTTCGAGCGAGAAGCGGTAAGCGGGGAACGAAGGGAACATGACAACCAGACGACAGGCGCTCAAGGCGGCCTTGAGCGCCCCGGCGGCAGGGGTTGCCGGGCTGGCCTGGCAGCAGGCCGCTCAGAACACGCTCTACCTGAATCCGGCGAGCGGCGCCGACACGAATGCGGGAACCAAGGACAGTCCCCTCCGCACCCTGGCGGAGGCGGCCCGGCGCGTAAACCAGAGCGCAGGCTCCGGGCCGATGACCGTGGTGTTGTCAGAAGGGATCTACGCCGTCGGCGAGACAACGCTCCTCAAACCCGAGCGGCGGGCCTTCTCCAGAACCCAGCGGCTGACCATACGGGCCGAGGTTCTGCCGGGCGACCCTGACTGGCACACGGGCCGGATGCCGACGCTCATCCATGCCATGCCGCTTGCCCCGACCTGGAATGGGCGGCCGGACCCGCTGGGCGGTGCGGCCGACGGATTCCTGGTTGAGACCAGCCACGTCACCATTCAGGGCCTGAAGGTCCTCGGTCTGCCGGTGGTGGAGACGCCCAGGCCCGGGATGATCCAGCGTCTCTACGGCATCAGCCGATTGCGCCGGGACCTGGAGGACCTGGAAGTCGCGCAGTGCATCTTTGCCGGCGACGATCTGACGAACCCCATTCACGTGGCGATCATCGCGAACGGCAACGGAGTGAACGTGCATCACTGCATCTTCCGCGGCCTGAAGATCTCAGTGGTCTACTGGACCGGGGGCAGCAGCGGGCACGCAATGAGGAACTGCTTCTGCGACAGCGTCTACGGGAGCGGCGTGTGGACGTCCGGCATCCAAGGCGATTTCGACTTCCGGAACAACGTGATCGCCAACTGCGAGTACGTCTGGACCAACCAGAGCGGCGCCTCGGCGCTCGCCGGCCGGGAGGGAAGCCGGGTGGGCGCCGCGCCGCAAGAGGCCATCCGCTACAGGGTTGTGGACAGCTATTTCGCCAACAACCGGAGGCTTGCGGGCTCGGGCACTGGAGCAACGCTCGGATACAAAGACATCGATCCGTCATTCATGGAACTGATCCGGACGAAGGTCACGGACCAGCCGGTGGCTTTCGAGCGTGGCCAGACAAAACGAGACTACCTGCATCCGGTGGCCGGATCTGAGGCGGCCGGCATCGGGGCCGGTCTGTTCATCAAGCCTGCCGTCTGATCGCGGCATGCTGGTTGCGGCAAAGGAGAGGGGAGGGGCGCCAGGTGAATGACGGCGGGGCTCAGGCGAACGTGATGGCGCTTGAGGACGAAGCCCGGCGCGCCATCGGCGGAGACCGCAACGCTCTTGAGAGGCTGGTCCGGGCGATCCAGGGCGACATCTACGGCCTGTCCCTGCGCATGTTGTGCAAGCGGGAAGACGCCGAGGACGCCACCCAGGAGATCCTGGTCCGGATCGTCACCCGCCTCTCGCAGTTCGACTTCCGCAGCAAGCTGAGGACCTGGGCCTACCGGGTCGCGGTGAACTACATCCTGGACGTGAAGAAGAGCGCAGTTGAGCGCCTGCGGCTGAGCTTCCAGCAGTTGGCTGAGGATCTCACGCAGGGGTTCGCCCAGGAAGCGCCCGCTGAGACGGAGCACTCCGTGCTGATAGAGGAGGTAAAGGTCGGGTGCACGCTTGCCATGCTCCAGTGCCTCGACCGGGAGCACCGGCTGGCCTACGTGCTTGGAGAGATCCTGGAACTGCCGGGCGTCGAGGCCGCCGAGGCTCTGGAGATCTCACACAGCCTGTTCCGGAAGCGGCTTCAACATTCGCGCGCGGCCATTTTGACGTTCACGCGGGCCTACTGCGGGCTCGCCTCGGACACCGCCCCATGCAAGTGCAACCGTATGGCGCCGGCAGCCCTGAGGGCAGGCAAGGTCCGGCCCGGCTCCTGCGATTACGCCGCCAAGTCCTCGTCTTTCCAGGAAACGCGGGCCATAGTGCGGCAGGTGGACCAGGCGCGCTGGGCGCTCGAAGTGCATCGCAGCAGCCACCCCAGGGCTTCCTCGGTCGATTTCGCGCGGCGTTTGATAGACACGCTCGATGCGAGGCAGGATCCACTTGTGTGTTGACGGCGCCCCCCTTCGGTCGAATGCCTTTCCCGGTGCGGCTCAATGGAGTCGCGGCGCTGTTGCTGCTGGCGCTGGCAGGCCATGCGCCCGCCTGCGCTCAGAAGACGCCGAAACGCCCGCCGGACGTCCGCTTCGAGCCGTCGCCGATGCCGGCCGTGACAGCCATGCTCGAACTGGCAGGCGTCACCAAGGGCGACCTGGTTTATGACCTGGGCTGCGGTGACGGGCGGATCGCAATCACCGCCGCCAGGGAGTTCGGCGCTCGGGCGGTCGGGGTGGACATCGATCCGGGGTTGATAGAGCAGTCGACCCGGAACGCCAAAGAGGCCGGCGTCAGCCGCATGGTCAGGTTCCGGGAGGAAGACCTGTTCGAAACCGACTTCCGCGACGCCTCGGTTGTGGCCATGGCTCTGTGGCCGTCCGTCAATCTGAGACTCAGGCCTCGGCTCCTGAAGGAACTGAAGCCGGGGACCCGAATCGTCTCCCTGTATCACGATATGGGGGACTGGGCTCCCGAGGAGACAAGGACGGTGGACGGCGTGATGATCTACCTGTGGAGGGTCCCCTCGCCTCAGCCGGCCCGTCGATGACGGCAACGTGGTCCGCCGGCGCTCCGAGCATTCACAACGCGATTCCTGCCGCCGTCAAAGGGAAGAGGTAATCATGAAGAACAAAGTCTGGATAGCGGCCACGCCGGTGATGGTTCTGGCCGCCGGCCTGGCAGGAGCGCAGGGCCTTCCTTCGCCGCCAGGCGCCGGGGAGAAAACAGCAGGACCTTCATGCAGAAAGTGACTGCCGGCTGCTGAACTGATCGGGGAAGCCTTGCCTGGGAACCACCTCCACCGCCTGATGACGATACTTGAGGGCGCGGAGCCGGCGGGCGACCCATCCACCTGGCGGCGCCGTCTGACGGCGTGGCTCACGACGCACAGGACGGCGGAGATCCCGAAGGAAGCGTGGCCGCTGCTTGATGAGCTCTGGAGCCAGGAGTCAAAGGCCAGGCCGTTCCAGTGCGCGGCCGACCTGCCTCGCCTCACCTCCGACGCGCGGTGGACAGACGCAGTTTCGCTCTGGCGCGGCGACATCACCCGCCTTAAGACAGGAGCAATCGTCAACGCGGCCAATTCGGGCTTGACGGGTTGCTACATCCCTTTTCACGCCTGCGTGGACAACGCCATCCACACGGCGGCCGGTCCGCGTTTGAGAGAGGCCTGCGAGTGGATCATGGCAAAGCGGGGGCGCCCCGAACCGGTGGCCACGGCGACCGCCACAGCCGGGTTCTACCTGCCCTGCAAGCACGTGCTGCACACCGTAGGTCCGACAGTGCGAGAGGGTATGCCTTCGGATCGGGATCGCGAGGCGCTGGCCGGCTGCTACCGGGCTTGCCTCGACGCGGCTCTGGAGTTGCGCGTGGACAGCGTCGCGTTCTGCGCGATCTCAACCGGCATCTTCGGCTACCCGAAGGACGAGGCCGCCTGCGTTGCGCTGGGCGTGATCCGCGAGTTCCTGTCAGCCCGCCGAGGCGCGCTTCACGTGGTCATCGTGGCTTTCTCCGAGGGCGATGAGTGCGTCTACAGGGACGTCATCAGGGAGATGCCGGCTTGATCCACCGGGAGCTTTCAGGAGACCTGGCTCAGAAACTGGCCAGAATCGTAGGGGAAGCCGAGCATATCCTGATCGGCGCGGGGGCGGGACTGAGCGCCGATGCCGGATACGACTACACCGAAAGCGTCCAGTTTCTGAAACGCTATCCGTATCTGAAGGCGATCGGGGTGCATTGCCGCTACCTCTCCATCGGGTTCCGGTGGCCCAGGAAAAGCATGGAGTGGGCATTCTACGCCCGGCACCTGGAAGAGGACCTCTACAGCCCCCCGCCCAATCCCGCTCCATATCTCCAGTTAAAGGATCTCACCGCCCGCGCGGACCGGTGGGTATTTACAAGCAATGCGGACGATCTCTTTCCCAGGCTTGGCTTCAGCCCGGAACGGCTTTGGACCGTGCAGGGCACGTTCTCTAGCCTCCAGTGCCTGCGGCCGTGCTGTGAAGAGGTCTGGGAGTCAAGGCCGTACATCGACCGGCTGCTGCCGATGGTCGATCTCGAGACCGGAGACCTGAGAAACGCATCCGCCGTTCCCCTGTGCCCGCATTGCGGCGGCGACATGATGCTGAATGTGCGGGGCGGGAAATGGTTCGTGGAGAAGCCGTACGAAGGACAACGGGCCGCCTTCCTGAAATGGCTGGAGCAGGCTGCGGACGGGCGGCTGGTTGTGATTGAGATCGGCGCCGGCTTCAACACTCCCTCGGTGATCCGGTGGCCGTGCGAGGCCATCGTGGCCCGCCACAGGAATGCCCATCTGATACGGGTCAATCCTGACTATCCGGAAACCCAGCTCCCGCTGGGAGGCCGCGCCACCCGCATCGCTGCCAGGGCCGCGCCGCTGCTTTCCTTGCTCTCAAACTCAGTGCGGTGAATAACAGCGCCGGCCGCGCCTTACCGGAAAGCCCTCCAGAAGAGGACGGCGGCGGCGGCGAGGAAGCCCGCCAGGGCCTGGTACTCGCGGTTGTGCATGTAGAGGCTCCATCGGAAACGGGCTCCTCCGGAGGCGCTGCGCAGACGCGGCAGAAGCATCGGAACCGTGCTGGCGTACTGGTCGAAGGCCCGGAACAGCGCCCGGAGATACTGCTCCTCGAGCTCGACGGCAGGCAAGTAGATAAGCAAAAACACCGCGGCGAACAGCACCGAGAGCGGCAGGCTGCGCGACGCCAGAGCGAAGCCGGCGGCAACCATCAGGGTTCCCAGGTAAAGCGGGTTGCGCACCCTGGCGTAAGGGCCGCTGGTAGCCAGGCGCTGGTTCTTCTCCAGGTGCCCGGCCGCCCAGCCGCGCAATGTCAGTCCCAGCGCGGCGAGCGGCAGGCCACAGGCGAGCGACGCGCGGGTGGGATCGGCCAGCCAGAAGAACGCGGCAACCGCCAGGAAGCCAATGGGCACGCGGAGCCGTGCGACCAGGTCTGCGTAAGGCTTGGGAAACCAGTGCCGGCGCATCAGGCGGTCTGACCGGCCGGCCGGCTGCGTCCGGCCAGTCTCTCCTCCAGAGCTTCGAACACAGCCTCCGGCGTGACTGAGCGCATGCTGGGGTCGATTTCGTCGAATCGCTTGTAGGTGGTCACCGCGCCGGGGTCGCGCAAGACGGTAATCGTGCCGCTGTAAGGCCCGTTGCGGACGGGATCGGTCGGGCCGAACACGGCGACACCCGGCTTGGAGAGGGCGGCCGCCAGGTGCAACGGCCCGCTGTCGATTCCCACCACCGCGCGGGCGCGGCGTGTGGCGTGGATCAGCCCCGGCAGGCCGGAGGCATGAGCCACGATCCCTTCTCCACCTTTCAGCATTCCCATCGCCTGCGGCGGAGCGTTCAGCACGAGAGGAAGTCCCAGCCTGCGGCCGAGCAGTCCGGCCAGTGCCGCGTAGTAGTCTAGCGGCCACTGCTTGCCCGCCCATCCCGACAGGGGGCAGGCCAGGACAAAGCCGCCCTCGGGCAAGACCCCTTCGGGCACGCCCTCCGGCAGCGGGAAGGCGCGCACAACCGAAGAGGCGCCCGCGGCCGCCGCCAGTTCCAGATTGCGGTCAACGACGTGCGCCGCGCCGGCTCTAACGCGGTCCGAGTAGAACAGCGCGGCGACCGGCTCGCGCGCCTGCGACTGGTGGAACCCGTAGATGCGGCCTGCGCGCGCCGCCGAAGCTGCCAGCGCGGACTTGCACAATCCCTGAAAATCCACCACGAACCGGAACCGCCGCGCGCGGAGTTCCCGCCAGGCGCAGCGGATTCCGGCCAGCGTCCTCCGCTCCAGCACCATCACATCGTCCACAAAAGGGTTGCCTTCAAGGAGGCAGGCCCAGCGGGGCTCGATGAGCCAGGTCAGGGCAGAGCCCGGGTAACTGTGCTTCAGGGTGGCGACGGCGGGCAGCGCGTGGATAACGTCACCCATGGATCCCAGCCGGACGGCCAAGATGCCGGAGGGTGAACTAGAGCGTGCGCTGCCGTTGGTGGACATGTTGTATCAGTTTGCCCGCGATCTCCAGGTCCTCGGCCTCGCTGCGGAGAACCTCGGCCCCATCGAAAAACGCCTCCAGCGGTTGCTCTCCGGCGACCACTACATGGTCGACCACCGCCAGAGCAGCCACCAGCTCCGCCCGCGCGCGCGCAGGAAGGACGGGCTGGGGCGGGTCGGTGACGATCACTATAAGAATCGCGGCGCCCTTCCGGACTCCGGCCAGCCGCCGGGCGTGTGCGGCCAGCAGAGGATCGAAGCAGCCCGCCACGAGCTTCGGAGGTTGGCCCTCCCGGCCGAGACGGCGCACCAGCTGGAGCGCCTGGTCCGCGGTCAACAATTTGCTTCTGGTATCCACGCTGCTTGTCTGCAACCCCTATTTCAGCAGTTCCAGGGCCTCGGCCGCCACGCGCCCGGGCGAAACGCGGGTCATGCAGCGGTGGTCGATCGGGCACTCGCGGAGCAGGCACGGGCTGCAATCGACCGGCTCCATCACCACGCGGCTCATGGGGCCGGCCGGACCGGTCCCCTGCGGGTCGGTCGCTCCGAACACCGCCACGGTGGGCACGCCCAGGGCCGAGGCCACGTGCATCGCGCCCGAGTCGTTGGTCAGAAAGACGCGGCAGGCGGCCGCCAGCTCGATGAACTCGCCGAGGGTGGTCTCACCCGCCAGGTTCAGGACGGCGGTCTTGCGGGCGCCCAGCGCATCGGCCACCCGGCCGGCCACCGGCCGCTCGCCCGCGGAGCCGAACACCGCCACGGCGCCGCCGAGCGCAGACGCCACCTGCGCCGCGGCTTCGGCGAAGCCCTCTGGCAGCCAGCGCTTGGCGCCGCCGAAGGCCGCCCCCGGGCTCACGCCGACCACCGGCCCTGGCAGGCCCATCCTCGCAAAACGGTCCTCGCCGGCAAGGCGCGCCGCCGGTGCGCCCTCCAGTTGCGTCGGGGCGCGGGCGGGGAGCGAGTCCAGGATTCCGGCGCGGCGCAACAGCTCGAGGTAGTAGAAACGCTCGTGCCGGGGAATCTCGCCGGGAAGGGGCGGCGGGATTGAGTCCGTCAGCAGCCAGCCGCGGCCATCGCGCCGGTAGCCGATGCGCCTGGGGATTCCGGCCAGGCGGACTACCAGCGCGGAGTCGAACGAGTTTGGAAGCAGTATGGCGCAATCGAAGCGCCCGGCGCGGAGGCGGCGCGCCTCGCGCCACTTGCCGGCCCAGTCCAGTGCGCCCCGGCGGGCGGCATAAGGCATCACCTGGTCGGCGAACTTCTCCCTGGCATAGAGGTCCGCCACCCAGGCCGTGGCGTGGAGCGTGATCCAGGCCGATGGAAAGCGCCCGCGCAGCGCGCGCAGCGCGGCCAGCGACATAACGGCGTCGCCGAGCCAGTTCACGGCTCGGACCAGGATCCTGGATGGCTCCGGGGGTGCGGGCAATCTTCCATCGTACAGCGCCCCGCCGCCCGGAAGCTAAAATGGTTTGGAGCCAGCCGTGGGGTTATTCTATACGCGTTCAGAATTGACGGCCGCGCGCGCCGAGTGGAGGCGCCAGGGCAAGCGGGTGGTGTTCACCAACGGCTGCTATGACATTCTGCACCCCGGCCACATACGGCTCCTGGAATCTGCCCGGTCCATGGGGGACGTGCTCATCCTGGCGCTGAACACCGATTCGAGCGTGCGCCGCCTCAAAGGGCCTTCCCGTCCCCTGATCCCGGAAGCGGAGCGGGCGGCGATGGCGCTGGCGCTGGAGGCCGTGGACGCCGTGACGCTTTTCGACGAAGATACGCCGCGCGAGCTGATCGCCGCCGTTCTGCCCGACGTGCTCATCAAGGGCGCCGACTGGGTCCACTTCATCGCCGGGCGCGAGGAAGTGGAGGCGGCCGGCGGCCGCGTGCTGGCCCTGCCGCTGGAACCAGGCTACTCGACCACGGTCATCGTGGAGGAGATCATGAAGCGTCCGCGCGCTGACGCTCGCGGTTCCGTGCAGGAACTGGGCGAGGGAGCGGACGCGAACCAGCCTTGACGCACCCCGCGATACGAGAACTGTTCGGCAGCCTGGCCCGCAACCCGTCCTTGCAGGAGGTGGTGCGGCGGCTGTATACGGAGGACGCGCCGGCCATCACCCTGGCCGGTCTCACCGGCACGGCCAAGGCGCTCTACATCGTGCTGCTGTGGCAGGCCGTGGAGCGCCCTCTGCTGGTGGTCACGGAAGGGCCCAGGCAGGCCGAGGCTCTGTGGGAAACGGTTCAGACATTCTTCAACCTGCTGGCGGCGGACGCCAGGACCGGACGGCCGCAGCTCCTGCCGGCGCTCGACGTTCTCCCCTTCCAGCACCTGGCCCCTCACACTGAAATCAGCGAAGAGCGCGCAGTGGGTTTGTGGCGACTGGCTTCGGAGCGCGTGCCGGTTACCATAACGCCGGTGGCGGGCGCGTTGCTGAGGACGGAAACCGCGGACTTCTACCGCCAGCTCACCCTGCAACTGCGGAAGGAGGAGGAAGTCCCCTTCGATGATGTTGTCGCGCACCTGGAAAGCATCGGCTACCAGAGGCGCGACCCGGTCGAGATGGTGGGGGAATTCTCGGTGCGCGGCGGCATCCTGGACGCATTCTCGCCGGAGTCGCCGCGGCCGGTGCGCATAGAGTTCCTGGGGGACCTGGTCGAGTCGATCCGCCTGTTCGACGTGGAGAGCCAGCGTTCGGCGCTCAAGGTGGAGCACTGCACCCTGCTTCCGCTCAGAGAGCATCCGTCATCCGCCGGCCCACCCGGCGGGGAAGGGACGCTTGTCGATCTGATGAAGCGCCCCGTCGTCGTGTGGGATGAGCCGGCCAATTCGCGCCGCGCGGCGGAGCGGCTCTGGGAGCGGCTCGAGCAGGGCGGTGGCGAGGACAGCCCGCCCGACCGGGTGTTCCTGCGGTGGGGGGAGTGGGAGAAGCGCCTGGCCGGGACGCCGCAGGTGTCGCTTGCGGAGATAGCGATCGGCGAAGACCCGGCCGTGCCGCAGATCCGGACACGGCCGTCCATGTCCTTCCACGGCAACCTGCCGGTGGCGGTGGCCGAGGTGCGGAACGTCGTGGAAAAGGGCGGACGCGCCGTGTTCTTCGCCCCCTCCTCCGGTGAGGTGGAACGGCTGGCGGACGTCTTCACCGAATACGCCGTTCCGTTCCAGCTCGCCGTGGAGGCTTCGGCGAGGACACCGGACTTTCTGGCCGAGCGGGCCTACCTGGCGGGTTCGGTGGCCAGCACCATTCTGGTCAAAGGACAGATCCGGCGAGGAACAGTGTTTCTCGACCCACTGGTGGCGCTGTACGGGTCGGAGGATCTGTTCGACGCCTCCGAGTTGGTGGCCAGGCCAGCCCCACGCAGGCCGGCGGGCGCTTTCGCGGCGGACCTGGCGGACCTGAAGCCGGGCGACTACGTGGTCCACGCGCAGCACGGCGTGGGCCGCTTCCTTGGCCTGCGGGAGATCGCCCAGGGCGGCGAGACCGTGGACTACATGCTGGTGGAATACTCCGGAGAAGCCAAGCTGTACGTTCCTCTGGCCAGAATGGACCTGGTGCAGCGGTTCCGGGGCGGCGGCGACGGGGCGCCGGCGCTCGACAAGCTGGGCGGGGCGACCTGGGAGCGCACCAAGAAGCGCGTCAAGGCCCGCATGCGCGACATGGCCGAGGAACTGCTCAAGCTGTACGCCGGGCGCAAGCTGGCCGAAGGGTTCCCGTTCTCCAGAGACAGCAACTGGCAGCGCGAGTTCGAGGACGCTTTCGAGTTCGCCGAGACGAAGGACCAGCTCACGGCCATCCAGGACGTGAAGCGCGACATGGAGAGCACGCAGCCCATGGACCGGCTGCTGTGCGGCGACGTGGGGTTCGGCAAGACCGAGGTGGCCATGCGCGCCGCTTTCAAGGCCCTCGGCGACGGCCGGCAGGTGGCGGTGCTGACGCCGACCACGGTATTGACGTTTCAGCACAACGAGACCTTCCGGCGGCGCTTTGCGCCCTTCCCCGTGCGCGTCGAAATGGTGAGCCGCTTCGTTGCGCCGGACCAGCGGGGGAAGATCCTGGAGGACGTGGCCTCCGGCAAGGTGGACATCGTGATCGGCACCCACCGGCTGCTCAGCCGCGACGTGGAGTTTCGCGATCTGGGCCTGCTGATCGTGGACGAGGAGCAGCGTTTCGGGGTGCGCCATAAGGAGAGGCTGAAGCAGCTCCGCAAGAACGTGGACGTGCTCACCATGACCGCCACCCCCATCCCGCGCACGCTGCACATGTCGCTACTCGGTTTGCGGGACATGTCGGTCATAGAGACGCCGCCCAAGGACAGGCTGGCGATACACACCGTGGTGGCGCCCTTCGACGCCAGTCTCATTCGGCAGGCGATCGAGTTGGAAGTCAGCCGCGGCGGCCAGGTGTATTTTGTCCACAACCGCGTGGAGTCGATCTGGGAGCGCGCGGCGCAAATCCAGCAGCTTGTGCCCGAGTGCAGGATCGCGGTGGGCCACGGGCAGATGGCGGAGAGCCAGCTTGAGAAGGTTATGGTCGGGTTCATGCGGCACGACTTCGACATGCTCGTCTCCACCACAATCATCGAGAACGGCCTGGATATTCCGCTGGCGAACACCATCATCGTGGACGACGCCCACAACTACGGCCTTTCCGAGCTGTACCAGCTTCGCGGCAGGGTGGGGCGCTCCAACCGGCGCGCCTACGCGTACCTGCTGGTGCCGGGGGAGAAGGAGCTGAGCGACACGGCGCGTAAACGGCTGGCGGCGCTCAAGGAGTTCAGCGAACTGGGAGCGGGGTTCAAAATAGCCGCCCTGGACCTGGAGTTGAGGGGCGCCGGCAACCTGCTCGGCGGCGAGCAGCACGGGCACATCAATGCGGTGGGCTTGGACATGTACCTGAAGCTGCTGGAGGAGACGGTGTGCGAACTCAAGGGGGAGCAGGTGCCGCTCCAGGTCCGCACGACTTTGAGCCTGGGCCTGGATTTCCGGATTCCTACCGAGTACATTGCAGAGGAACATCAGAGACTGCGGGCCTATAAGCGCATCGCGGAGGCCACCGACCGGGAAAAGGCCGCCTCAGTGCTGGAGGAGTTGACGGACCGCTACGGGCCGGCGCCGGGGGCCGTGGCAAGCCTGGTGGAGTTTTCAGTCCTGAAGTCGCAAGCCGAAAGCCTGGGCATTGAATCGATCGACCGGCGGCAGGGCTTCCTCAATCTTAAGTTCCACCAGGAGTCGCGCGTGGAACCCGCCCGCCTGATGGACCTCGTGCGCCGGACGCCGGGGGCGCAGTTCACGCCCGCCGGTGTGCTGCGAATTCCCGCCGACGGGCCGGGCGACCCCGCGGGCCCTCTGGAGACGCTCCGGGAGTGTTTCCGGCTGCTGGCCGCCGCGGGGGCGTGATGCGCGCCGCCCGCGGCTGTCAGATAATGACTACATGAGCGTTCGTGGCCTAGGTGTATTGGTCTGCCTCGCGGCCGGGATTGGGCAGGCGGCCGACGTCCGCGTCATCGAGCAGATAGTCGCCAAGGTGAACGGCGAGATCATCACCGAGAGCGAGCTGGAGCGCTCCCGCATGCTGATCGAGGGCGAACTCCGGCAGCGGGGCCTCACGGGCCGGCAACTGGCCGAGGAGCGGGCGCTTCGCGAGAAGCACCTGTTGCGCGACCGCATCGACGAACTGCTCATTGTGCAGCGGGCCAAGGAACTGGACATCAACGTCGACGCCGAGGTCGCCCGGCGGCTGGGCGAGATCCAGCGCCAGGCCAAGATCGCCGACCAGGACAAGTTCCACGAGTACATTCGCCAGCAGAGCGGACTGAGTTTCGAAGACCTCCGCCAGGAGATGCGCGAGCAGTTCATGAGAGAGCGGCTTATCCGGCAGGAGATCGGATCCAGGGTCAACGTTCCGAGGGCCGAGGTCGAGAAGTACTACAAGGAGAACCAGTCCGCGTTCGTGCGCGAGGACAGGGTGCTTCTGAGCGAGATCCTGATTTCCACGGTGGGCAAGAGCGACCAGGAAACGGCGGCTCTCGAAAAGAAGGCCAAGGATCTGGTGGAGCGCGCGCGGCGTGGGGAGAGGTTTACGGATCTGGCGCGGGACAACTCCGACGCCGACTCGGCCGAAGGGGACGGCCGCCTGCGCTTCTTCGCCCGGAACGAACTGACGCAGCAGATCGCCGATCTGGTCTTTGCCCAGGACCGTGGCTACGTAACGGACCCCATCCGCGTCCCCAACGGCTTCCTGATCCTGCGTGTGGACCAGAAGCACACGGCCGGCCTCGCCTCGCTCGAAGAGGTGGAGAACGAAATCATGCAGAAGCTGGCTGAGCCCTTGGTCGAGCCGGCGATCCGGGCGTTCCTCACCAGACTCCGCGCGGACGCCTTTCTGGAGATCCGCGAGGGATACGAGGACAGCGCCCCGGCCCCCGGCAAGGACACCACCTGGATGGTCCACGCGCAGCTCAAGCCCGAGACGGTGACCAAGGAGGAGGTCATCAGCCGTCGCTACCGTCCCCGCCTCCTGTGGGTGATCCCCATGTGGTACGAGCGGACGGCCGGCGGGGACTAACCGCCCGGCACGGTTCAGCCCAGCCCATGAAATCCCCCTACATCAGCGAGCTACAGCCCAACCAGCAGGCCGCGGGAGTGTTCCTGGTTCACGCCAAGGAAGTCCGCCAGAAAAAGAGCGGGGACCTGTACCTGTCGCTGACGCTGGGTGACCGCACCGGCGAAGTCGACGCCAAGATGTGGGAGAACATCTCCGAGGTGGCCGGCACCTTCGAGCGCGATGACTTCGTGCGCATCAAGGGCGTGCTCAACGTCTTCCAGAACCGCCCGCAGCTCACCATCCACAGGATGCAGCGGGTGGAGGAGTCCGAGGTGGACACTTCGGATTTCTTCCCCCAGTCGCGCCGTGATCTGGACGAGATGTTCGCCGAGTTGCAGGCGGTCATCGCCGGCATCGGCAACCCTCATCTCAGAACGCTGGCCGAGGCGGTCTTCGGCGACGAGCAGCTGGCGCGCCTGTACCGCAAGGCGCCAGCAGCCAAAGCGGTGCATCACGCCTGTCTCGGGGGGCTGCTGGAGCATGTTCTCTCTCTCACGAAGCTGTGCCGCATGGCGGCCGCTCACTACGAGGAAGTCGATGTGGACCTGTTGCTGGCGGGCGCGCTGTTGCACGACGTGGGCAAGATCTACGAACTGAGCTACCATCGCGGCTTCGGCTACACGACCGAGGGCCAGTTGCTCGGCCACATCACGATCGGCCTGCGCATGATCGGAGACAAGCTGAGGGCGCTTCCGGACTTCCCTCCCCGGCTCCGGGCCCTGGTCGAGCACATGATCCTGAGCCACCATGGCCGCCTGGAGTTCGGCTCCCCCAAGCTGCCGCTGTTCGCCGAGGCCGTGCTTCTGCACCACCTCGATGACATGGACTCCAAGATGGACTGCGTGCGCTCGGTTCTGTCCCAGGACCGCCAGGTGGAAGGCGAGTGGACCGGCTACAGCCAGCCGCTGGACCGCTCGCTGCTCAAGAAGGACCTGTTCCTGAACGGTCCGCCGGCGCCCGCGGCCCACCCGGCCGGCACGCAGCGGCAGCCGGGAGCCTCTACGCCCTTCGCCGAGAAGTTGCTCGGCGCCCTCAAGGAGCCATAGTGCGCCGGCCGGCTCCGCCCCGCGACATTCCCCCGCCGCTCGAGCTGGAATGCCTGAAGGTTCTCTGGAAGCTGGGAGAGGCGAGCGTCAGGGAGGTCCGCCAGGAACTGGCCCCCAGCCGCGCACTGGCCTACACCACCGTGATGACGCTCATGGACCGCCTGGTGAAGAAAGGCGGCGCCACGCGCCGCAAGTCCGGCCGCATGTTCCTGTACTCGCCGGTGCTGCCGCGCCAGCAAGCGCGCCGGCTGGCGGTGCAGGAGCTGGTCGATTCGTTCTTCGGCGGGTCGGTGGAGGAGCTGCTGGAGTTTCTGCAAGGACAGCCGCCGGCGGCGGTCTCCTCGAATATCTCCGAGGACGGACGCCTGGATACGGTGCTGCTCTGAGGCCGCTCGCTCGCGCCCGCGGCTCAGCGGCGGTTCACCAGTTCACGCCGCGGTTCTTGAGTTCCCGCTCCAGATCCTCCACGGAGTGGAACTGCACAGCGTCGATGCCGGCCTCCAGCGCGCCCTGCACGTTCTCCTCGCGGTCGTCGGTGAAGAAGATCTCGCCGGGCTCGCAGCCCGCCCTCGATATCGTCTCCCGGTAGATGCCCGGCTCGGGCTTCCGCAGGCCTACCTCGAAGGAGAGCACATAGTCATCGAAGTGCCGCAGCAGGGGGTACCGCTCTTTCACCCAGTGGTAGTGGATGGAGTCCGTGTTGGATAGCAGCAGGAGGCGGTGATTGCGCCGCAGGCTCTTCAGCAGCCCCTCCGGGACGATGGTCTCGGGCAAAAAGATGCTGCTCCACAGCCGGCGAAACTCTTCGAACCCCACGCTCAGCCCCAGGACGCCCGAGATGCGCCGGGCAACCTCCCGCGGCTCGACCCTGCCGCGCTCGAAGCCGTCGAACAGTCCTGTCTCCTTCAGGCGGAGCCGCACCTCCTCGGCCGGACAGGAGCTGGCGGCGGCGAAGGCGTCGTAGCCGCGCTGCCACTCGAACGGGACCAGGACCTTACCCAGGTCAAAGACGATGGTTCGTATCAACTTCCCTCCTGACAGCGGCACAGGCGGCCAGCGCCTCCAGACTCAGCCGGC
>JBBITL010000041.1:0-39976 GCA_037440765.1 Solibacteraceae bacterium | reverse complement strand
GTCTCACCTACATTTACGGAATAGGGCGGACCCGCTCGAGTTCCATTCTGCACCGCGCCGGGGTCAACCCGGACAAGAAGGTCGCCGACCTCAGCGATGAAGAGGTGAACCGCATCCGTCAGATCATCGAGGAAGAGGGCGCCGTGGAGGGCGACCTGCGCAAGGAGATCTCGATGAACCTGAAGCGGCTCATGGAGATGGGCTCCTATCGCGGCCTGCGGCACCGCCGCGGGCTGCCGGCGAGAGGACAGCGGACACACACCAACGCGCGGACCCGCAAGGGCCCGCGGCGCGGAACGGTGGCCAACAAGAAGAAGTCGGCGGCGAAGACCTAACCGGACAACCATATGGCCAAAGCAGCAGCAAAAGGAACCAAGAAGAAAGTCTTCAAGAAGAAAGAGAAGAAGGTTGTGCCGGTCGGCGTGGTGCACATTCAGGCCACCTTCAACAACACCATCGTCAGCATCGCCGACCCGGCGGGCAACGTGGTCGCCTGGTCGAGCTCCGGATCGCTCGGCTTCCGCGGGTCGCGCAAAGGGACCCCCTTCGCCGCCCAGCAGGCGTCTCTCACGGCCGCCAACAAGGTGCGCGACTTCGGCATGCGGTCTGTCGACGTGCGCGTCAGCGGGCCGGGCGCGGGACGCGAATCGGCCATCCGGGCTCTGGCCACGGCCGGCCTGGAGGTGAAGAACATCCGGGACGTCACGCCGGCGCCTCACAACGGGTGCCGGCCGCCGAAAAAGAGGCGCGTGTAGGGAAAGGGAGGGAGACTTGGCGCGATACACTGGACCAGCCTGCCGCTTGTGCCGGCGCGAAGGCATGAAGCTTTTTCTGAAGGGCGAACGCTGCCACAGCGACAAGTGCGCTATCGAGAGGCGCAACATGCCGCCGGGCCAGCACGGCAAGGACCGCCGGCCCAAGATCGCCGGCTACGGCCTGCAACTGCGCGAGAAGCAGAAGGTGCGGCGCGCATATGGGTTGCAGGAGGGGCAGTTCCGCAACCTTTTCGAGAAGGCCAGCAAGATGAAGGGCGTCACCGGCGAGCAGTTGCTGGGCATGCTGGAGCGCCGGCTGGACAACGTCATCTACCGGATGGGCCTCGGCACCAGCCGCGCCCAATCCCGCCAGGTGGTGCGCCACGGACACGTGCAGGTCAACGGGCGGAAGGTCAACATCCCCAGTTTCCTGGTCAAACTGAACGACGTCGTGGAGGTGAGGGAGGGGAGCCGCAAGAACCAGTCCATCCTGGCCGCTCGCGACGCCACGGCCCACGCCCCCTGCCCCAACTGGCTGGACGTGGACCGCGAGAACCTGAAAGGACGTATTCTGGGATACCCCAAGCGCGAGGAACTGGTCCAGATCCAGTTGAACGAGCAGTTGGTGGTGGAACTGTACTCGAAGTAGGGGCCGGCTCGCTGACAGCCGCGGTGAACCGATGACGCGCAACCGCGGGCGTGGGCGAGCGGCCGGGAGGAATAAACGGCATGTTCAAAGGTTTTCAGAAGCCCAAGCGACTGGTCGCCAATACGGAAACGCTGACGGACCGCTACGGCATGTTCACGGCGCAGCCCTTCGAGAGGGGTTTTGGCACTACCATCGGGAACAGCCTGCGCCGCATCCTGCTCAGTTCCATTGAGGGCGCGGCCATAACGGCGGTGCGCATCGAGGGCGTGGCTCATGAATTCAGCCCCATCCCCGACGTGGTGGAGGACGCCACCGACATCATCCTGAACCTGAAGCAGATCCCCTTCAAGATGTCCGGCGAGGGGGTCAAGACCGTCACTCTGTCAGCCAGCTCGGCCGGCCAGGTGTTAAGCGGCCAGATCCAAACCGACGCCGATGTCGAGGTCCTCGACCGTGACATGCCTATAGCCACCGTCAGCGAGCGCGGCAAGCTGTCCATAGAGATGCGCCTCAGAAGGGGGCGCGGCTACGTCGCCGCCGAGCGCAACTTCGACGACGACCTGCCGCTCGGCTACATCCCCATCGACTCGGTCCACTCCCCTGTTCGCAAGGTGAATTTCAGCGTGGAGGCGGCGCGCATGGGGCAGATGACCGACTTCGACAAGCTGACCCTGGAGGTCTGGACCAACGGCGCCATTTCCCCGCAGGATGCCGTGGGGCAGGCCGCAAAGCTACTCAAGGATCACATGGCCATCTTCATCAACTTCGAGGAGGCGGCCGAACCGGCCGATGCCGGTGCCGAGGGTATTGAGCCCAAGCTCAACGAGGTCCTCGGCCGCTCGGTGGAGGAACTGGAACTCAGTGTCCGCTCTTACAACTGCCTGAAGAACGCCAGCATACAGACCATTGGTGACCTGGTGCAGAAGACCGAGGCCGAGATGCTGCGCACCAAGAACTTCGGCCGCAAGTCCCTCAACGAGATCAAAGAGCTGCTCTCTGGCCTCGGCCTGGCATTCGGGATGCGCTTCGACGGCCAGGGGCGGCTGGTATTGCCGCCGGGGGGCGCGGCTGCCGCGTCCGCCGACGAGTCTCCAGCCGCCGAGGGCGGAGCGGCGGAAGCCGAAGGCCCCGAGGAGTAGGATAGGAGCGTCTGATGAGACACAGAAAGGCCGGATTCAAACTGAAGCGGGACCCCGGAGCCCGCAAGGCGCTCCTGCGCGGGCTGGTCACCAGCGTGATAGAGCAGGAGCGCATCATCACCACCGTGCCCAAGGCCAAGGCGGCCAAGCCGCTGGTCGACAAGATGATCACGCTGGCCAAGCGCGACAGCCTGCACGCCCGCCGCCAGGCGGCGAGCTTCCTGGAGACGCCCGCGGCCGTCAAGAAGCTGTTTGACAAGCTCGGGACGCGGTTCGGGCCGCGCCCCGGCGGCTATACCCGCATCGTGCGCCTGGGCTGGCGTCGCGGCGACGGAGCCGAGCAGGCTCTGCTCGAGCTGGTGGGCGCCCAACTGGTCAAGCGGGCCGCCGAGCGCGCCAAGCGCAAGGAAGAGCGCATGAAGGCCATGCGCGAGGGCCGCGAAGAGGCGCCGCCCGCTTAGAGGCGCGCAGCCCTGGGAGTGCGCCGTCAGGAGCGCCCGCCGTGTGTGCCGATAGCCAGGCTGTAAGTAGCGGCGGCCGGAGGGGCTCGGTCCGCCTTCTGCCTTTCCTGCTGCTGCTGTTTGTCGCCAGCGGGGCGGCCGCCCTGGTCTACGAGGTCGTCTGGTTCCAGCTGCTGGAACTGGTCATCGGCTCCTCGGCGGTCTCGCTGGGGCTACTGCTCGGAACGTTCATGGGCGGGATGTGCCTGGGAAGCCTGCTCCTGCCCCGCCTGGTGTCCGCCCGGTGGCACCCTTTGCGCGTGTACGCATGCCTGGAACTGGGCATAGCCGTCTTTGCGATGGCAGTGCTGTTGCTGGCGCCCCATGGCGGCCGGTTCTACGCCGCGGCGGTGGGCTTCGGCATGCCGGGGCTGCTCCTGCGGGCCCTCATTTGCGGGCTGTTCCTGCTGCCGCCCACGCTGCTGATGGGCGCCACCCTGCCCGCCATGGCGCGCTGGGTCCGGGCCACCCCCGAGGGCGTTTCATGGCTGGGGTACTTCTACGGCGGCAACATCGCCGGCGCGGTTCTGGGATGCCTGGTTGCAGGGTTCTACCTGTTGCGGCTGTATGATGTCGCCGCGGCCACCTTCGCCGCGGCCCTGCTGAACGTCGCGGTGGGCCTGGCCGCGCTGGGCCTGGCGTCCTTGACCCCTGCCCCGGGCGCGGGCAGGGAGGCCAGCGAAGGCCCGGCCCGTGGCGTCCGCCTGGTTTACCTGGCAATCGGTCTCTCCGGGTTCTGCGCGCTGGGAGCCGAGGTAGTGTGGACCCGGCTGCTGTCGCTGATGCTCGGACCCAGCGTCTACACCTTCGCCCTCATCCTTGCCGCGTTTCTGACGGGCCTGGGCTTGGGCGCCAGCGCCGGGTCGCTGGTCGCGCGCGTCACTCCGCGGCCCCGGGCGGCGCTGGGGGTGTGCCAGTTGCTGCTGGCGGCGGCGGTGGGGTGGGCCGCCTGGAGCATCTCCTCGACGCTGCCCTACCTTCCAATCAGCGCGTCCCTGTCGCCCGGCCCCTGGTACATGTTCCAGCTGGACCTGATGCGCAGTCTTTGGGTGGTGCTGCCAGCCGCCTGCCTTTGGGGCGCCAGTTTCCCGCTGGCGCTGGCGGCGGCCGCCTCGCCCGGCGAGGACACCGGCCGGCTTGCCGGGCGGATGTACGCCGCCAACACTGCCGGGGCCATAGCGGGCGCCGTCGCCTTCAGCCTGCTGCTGATTCCGTGGCTCGGAGCGCAGAACTCCCAGCGCGTCATCATCGCCCTTTCGGCGGCGGCGGCGCTGGCGGCGCTAGCTCCGCTCGCCGGAAGGATCCGCACCGCGCCCGCGGTGCTCTGCGGCCTGGCTGCGGCGGGGTTGCTGGCGGCAGCCGTTCCGGCCATTCCCTGGGAGGTTATTGGATACGGCCGCCAGATGCTCAATATGCGGGGTTTCGCCGATCCGCTCTATGTCGGAGAAGGCATGCACTCCTCGGTCGCCGTCAGCCAGACGCACGGTGGCATCCGGCAGTTCCACGTGGCGGGCAAGGTGGAGGCCTCCACCGACTTGCAGGACATGCGCATGGAGCGCATGCTCGGCCACCTGCCGGCGCTGTTGCACTCCCGGCCCCGCTCGGCGCTGGTGGTGGGATGCGGCGCGGGCGTCACGGCCGGAGCGTTCGTCACATATCCGGAGGTCGAAAGCATCGTGGTGTGCGAGATTGAGCCGCTGGTGCCCCGGGTCGTGGCGCAGTACTTCACCCGCGAGAACCACGGCGTGCTCGCGGACCCCAGGACGGAGGTGGTCTATGACGACGCGCGGCACTACATCCTGGCCACTTCCCGCAAGTTCGATGTCATCACCTCGGATCCGATTCACCCCTGGGTGAAGGGCGCCGCGACCCTTTATACGCGCGAGTACTTCGAGATGTGCAAGCGCCGGCTCAACCCGGGCGGAGTGGTGGCTCTGTGGGTGCCACTCTACCAGACCACGCTTGAAGCCGTGAAGAGCGAGATTGCGACCTTTGCGGAGGTCTTTCCCGGGGCCACGATCTGGAGCAACCACATGGGCGGCCCGGGCTACGACGTGGTCCTGCTGGGACAGGCTGAGCCGTCGCGGATCAACCTGGATGCCCTGGAGGCCCGCCTGGCGCACACCGACTACGCGCGGGTCGCCGAATCGCTCGCCGAGGTCCGCTTTCCCTCGGCGGTGTCTCTGCTGCAGTCCTACGCCGGCCGGACGCGAGACCTGGGGGCCTGGCTCAAGGGAGCGGCCATCAACGAAGACCGCAGCCTCCGGCTCCAGTACGTGGCGGGCATGGGCGCCAATGTGCAAGGCGCGGAGTTCATCCTTGATGACCTGCTGGCCCACCGGCGTTTCCCGGAAGATCTGATCGCGGCCTCGGAGGCCCGGGCCAAGGTCCTGCGCGAGGCGCTCGGGTACTGACCTGTATGGCTTCGTCCAATGCTCTATAATGTGCATCTGGGAGAGGGTTCCGCCTGATGGACGACATCAAGAGGAAACTCCAGGAAGAGATCGCTGCGCTGGAGCGGGAATTACGGCACGATCTGCCCAGGGAGATCCGCAAGGCGCGGGCTCACGGTGATCTGAGCGAGAACGCCGAGTATCACGCCGCCAAAGAGCGTCAGGGTTACGTGAACGCCCGCCTCGGCCATTTGAACAAGCGACTGGCCGAGCTTTCCATGGTGGATCTGTCCAAGCTGCCCACGGACAAGGTCGGCCTCGGCTCGACGGTCGTTGTGGTGGACTTGCAGAAGGACCAGGAAATGACCTATACGCTCGTCATCAGCGAGGACGCCAACGTGGCCGCCGGACGGATCTCAACAAGTTCCCCCATCGGCCGCGGGCTTCTCGGCAAGAGCCCGGGCGACACGGTGCGGGTCAGCATTCCCGGCGGCGTGCGGGAGCTGGAGATCGTGAAGCTGACCACGATTCGCGATCTCGCCGAGTGAGCGGCCCATGAACAGCCACGGCCGGCGGACACTCACGCACGCCATCGGGGTGGCCTGTGAGAAGGTGATGCTGCTGATCGTGCGCGCGTTCGCCTTGTCCAGAATCCACCCCAACGTGCTGACCTTCATCGGCCTGCTGATCAACGGCGTGGCGGCGGCGTTGCTCGCGTCGGGCCGGTTTGTGGCCGCCGGCGTGGTCATCATATTCGCCGGGTTGTTCGACATGGTGGATGGCCGGGTGGCGCGGGAGACAAACCGCGTGACCCGTTTCGGCGGTTTTTTCGACTCCGTTCTGGACCGCTATTCCGACCTGGTCCTGCTGATGGGCCTGCTCGTGTACTACGCTTCCATCGACCGCTTCTTCTACGTGGTGCTCACCGCGGTGGTCATGACGGGATCGGTGATGGTGAGCTACACGCGGGCCCGCGCCGAGTGCACCATCACGCTGTGCAAGGTGGGCTTCATGGAGCGGCCCGAGAGGCTGGTGCTGCTCATCATCGGGGCGCTTTTCGGGCGGATGGCGCAGGTGCTGTGGGTCATCGCCGTGCTCTCGAACCTGACCGTGATCCAGCGCATGCTGCACACCTGGCGCGAGACCCGGCTGCTTGAGGAGGCCGAAAGCCGCCAGGCCCGTGAAGCGGCCGCCAGCAGCCGTTCCCGCTGACCCGGCCCCGCCACGCTTCAGTGAACTTCAAACAGCCCGGCCGAAGCCGCACGCGCCGGTCCGGCGGTATGCTTTGGGTTATGAGGGATCTCATGGGGCGCCCCGGGGAGCAGCAGCGGCGGTTGCCGGATCGCGGATTTTCGCGGCGCGGCCTGGGCCGGATGGCGGCAATGCTGGCGGCCGGGCCGGCGTTGCCTTTCCACAACGAATTCACCCTGGCGGCGCAGGAACTGGACATGAGCGCGCCGCCGTCCGGGGTGGTGAAGATCGACACCAATGAGAACCCTCTCGGGCCGTGCCCGGAAGCCGTCGAAGCCATGCGGAACGTGGTCGCCGGCGGCGGGCGCTACCTGTTCCATCTGGCGGGCGAGTTTCAGGCCTTGCTGGCGGAGCAGGAGGGCCTGCAGACGGGCTACGTGCAGGCTTACCCGGGTTCCAGCATGCCGCTTCACTGGGCCGTGCTGGCATTCACATCGCCCGAGCGTCCGCTGGTGACTGCCGAGCCCGGCTACGAGGCGCCGGAGGCCGCCGCGCGCTTCCTTGGGGCGCGTGTGATCCGGACGCCGCTCACCAGGGACTGGGCACACGACGTGAAGGCCATGGCCGGGGCCGACGCACGCGCCGGGCTGATCTACGTCTGCAACCCCAACAACCCCACCGGCACGCTCACCCCGCGCGCCGACATCGAGTTCTTGCTGGCCAACAAGCCGGCGGGCGCCGTCGTGCTGCTGGACGAAGCCTACATTCACTTCACGGGAGAGAAAGGGTGCGCCGACCTGGTGGCGGCCGGCAAGGACCTCATTGTCCTGCGGACCTTCTCCAAGCTCTACGGAATGGCGGGCCTGCGCGCCGGCGCCGCCCTGGCGCGGTCCGGCCTTCTGGCCAAAATCCGTGAGTACGGGAACACCTGGGTTCCGGTGACAAGCATGGTGGGCGCCATGGCCAGTCTCAAGACGAGGGGCCTGGTGGCCGAGCGCCGCAAGATCACCGGCGATACCCGCCAGGACGTGTTCAGCTTTCTGGACAGGAACAAGGTCCGCTACATCCCCTCGGTCTCCAACCACTTCATGGTGGACGTGCGCCGCCCCGGGCGGGAGATCGCCTCGGCGCTGCGGAGCGAGGGAATCCTGGTGGGCCGCACCTGGCCCAGCCTGCCGACCCACCTGCGCGTGACCATCGGCACGCCCGCCGAAATGAACCGCTTCAAGACGGCCTTCCTGAAAGTGATGGGGTAGGCTTGCCCGCACAGCCGGCCTACGGCTGGGGGAAGGTGAGCGCCCGTTCCAGGGTCACCTGCGACCGGGTGGACAGCCCTTCGTCGATAGGCGCCGCGGCCCCCTTGCGGGAGATCATGGCCCAGGACTGCTGGTAGCCCAACGCCTGAATAGAGCGGCTGCCAAACTGCGCGGCTATGGCGGCCCTTGCCTGTGGCGAGAGCAGCAACGAGCCGTCGTCGGCCACCGCGAACATCGCCACCGTGCCGGCCGGCAGCCCGCTGATATGCTCCACCAACCGCGCGGAGGCGGTCTCGTCGCCCCACGTATCGAAGTTATGAACTGAAGTGAACACGCCTGTGGCGCTGTCGACGGCCATCACGTTGATCCCCCGCCCGGCCCCTCCGCCGGTGGCCGAAAAAAGCGTCCGTCCGTTCCAGTCGAACCGCGCCAGCGGCATCGACAGGTAGCCTCCCGAAATAACCCGCACGCTGATGTCGCCCGTCCCGGCCAGAACCGTGATCCGAAGGGGCGCTGTTCCGGTTGCGGCCCCCGGCGCCCAGCCGTGGAGCGTCATCGTGGTGCCGGTCTGGGCCGGGGCCGAAGCCGCCGCCCGGATCTCGACCGGCAACGGCTGCCCCGTGAAGCCGACCGGCGCGCGGTACCCCAGCCCCGCCGGGCCCTCGGCCGAGAGCAAAACCGGGCCGCAATACCCGTTGCGGCCATCAACCTGAACCGCAACCACTTTGCCTGCACCCCCAGCCTGAAGCACTATTTCCGTAGAAGGGGCGGACAGGGCGATCCCAAACCTGTCATCGGGGCCGGCCACGCTCAGCGGGTAGCGGGTTACGGCGTCACCCACACTAAGCTCAAGGATGGAGTCTCGCCCAGGCGGGGTCTGAGGATGAACACGCAGGTTAACCTGATTGAGGCCGACCAGGCTCGCCAGGGTGCCCGAGTACAGGACTTCGGCCGCAGCTCCGTTGATGGAGATCGCCGGGGTCATCCATGACGGCGCTCCCGGCCCCAGGCCCGTGCCATAGGCTTCCAGCACCTCGCCGGGACGCACTCCGTTGCCGGCCGTTACGCTGCAAACTGAACCGGCGCGAACGATCGCGGCCGGAAAGATGCCCGGCGCATAGGTCCTGATTTTGACCTCTGTCAGGCTGCTGGCCGCGCCGGCACGGAACAGGAGCGCCGGGCGATCCCCGGTCTCCATGTCCCAGGGGAGCAGCGCGGTGGCGGAGCCTGGCGAGACTATTCCGAGCGGGACGGGCCTGTCTCCTATGCACAGGCAGGTCTGGCCCAGGTGCAGGGGCCATGGGATGCCGTTGGCCGCGAACTCGCCCCGGTCCAGTTCGCTGCCCGTCACGCGGACCAGTGCTCCAGGGGCCACCCTGTCCTCGCCCGTCGCCGCGTGCAACACCATCTCAATCCGCGGGGGAGACGCCGATTGCCAGTTGGCCGGGGCGCGGCCTTCCCAGGCCTTCGCCAGGGCGTGAAAAGCTGCCCGGGGCAGCACATGGTCCAGACCTGCGCGCTCGGAAGCCACGGCCCGGAACAGCCCGTACTTCTGAGGACTGCGCGGGTCGTCGAGGTACGCGCCATAGAGTCCGCCCAGCAGCGCCGTGGCGCCGGAGGTGTGGCGTGCGAGGTCCACCGCGGCCAGAGCCTGAGCCCCCTCTCCGGACGAAGCATCCGCCACAAAGCCGCCGACCAGGACGGGTTTCGAACTGGAACGCAGGATCTCACTGATGGCCGGAGCCAGGTTGATGCTCGGACCGGCGTCCCATATCCAGATGGAGATACCCTCCAATCGGTCGCGCAGCCGGGCCAGGTCGGGCGTGCTGGTGGCGAGCAGCGGAGTGTCCTGCGGCTCGATCTCCTCAAGCAAACGCGCTGCGTCTCGCAGAAGTGCGTGGAATTCGGACACATGGCCGGCGAACTTCCTCCAGTACTCGGTCGCGACCCCCTCGCCGAATACGTACCCTATTAGCTTGCGTTCTCCACGAAAACGGCCGGCGTAGTCCCGGAAGGCGGACAGTATCTCAGCGTGCCTGGAGGCCAGCGTCCTGGTCGGGTCGTAGTAGGCGTCCAGCGGAAAGCCGGCCAGCCAGAACAGCCCGGTGGTCTCCAGCAGGGAGCGGAAGTCCTCGTCGCCGGTCTCCAGCTTCCGGTAGGTGTGGACGGTGTTCGCCCCCATCGCGGCGATGAGGGGCAGGTCCCTGGCGTAGGCGCACGGAGATACCGGGCTCGCCAGGCCCGCGCCCAGCGGCTGAGGCGAATACCCCACGCCGCGGACCAGGATCTTGCGGCCGTCCACCCGCAACTCACCCTGCTCGAGGCGCACCTCCCCGGCGAACAAGGGGAAAAACACCGAGAGTCCCAGCAGGGCGAACGTCCAATTCAGGCCTAGGAGCGCTGACGGGCTTGACATAAGGGCAATCGACCCAAGTATCTGAGTGCCCGCCGTCCCGCTGTACTCTCAGGCGCCTTCGATAAGAACCAGCGTGCGACTTCTATGCGCCCCGCTTCTTTTAGGAGCCCTCCTGCATGGCGAGATCCATGCACAGGCTCCGGTGCGGCTGAAAACGCAAAGGGCGTCCGAGACGGGCAGCGCCCGGGGGCAGGCAGGTGCGCCGGACCGTTACAGGATCTGGAGCCCGGGCCGGCATCACGTGCTGGCCGAGTTCAGCCAGGATGTGACCGCCGCGGAAATCGCCGGGCTGGCGGCAGACGGCGTCCGGTTCATTCAGTACGTGCCCGACAACGGGTTCATTCTCTCGGTCCCGGAGGGCGTCCGGCCTGAAGGGCCAGGGCTGGTAAGGGCGGAGCGCCTGCGGGCGGAGGAAAAACTGAGCCATGCGCTTAAGGACGAGAGCCATGCGGCGGCCCCGGGTCATCTGCTGGTGGAGTTTCATCAGGACGTTGACCCGCAGGTCGCCAGGCTGATTGCGGAAGATGTCGGCTACCAGGTGGTGGATCATCAGGATCTGCTTCCAAATCACCTGCTGTTGCACGGCCGGCAGGAGGACGCAGCCCTGTTGGCTGAATGGGACGAGGTCGCCTACGTATTTCCCGCCTCAGGCGAACTGGCCGCCGGCGAACACGTCGCTGCCTGCCCGGGAGCCCTGACGGCGGCGGGCTACGTTGGGCAGTACGTCGCTACGGTGGGCGACGGATGGGACGGACCGGGCCTCGGCAGCGCGCACTTGGGGTACCACTTTGAGCGACTGACGGACCGGCTGCCGCCGAACCGCGTCCGTGAAGAGGTGCTGAGGGCGCTCGGCGAGTGGAGCCGCGTGGCCGGCGTGAGCTTCTACGAGGCCGTCTCACCCACGGCCCTGCGCACGCTGAACTTCCTGTTCGCCCGGGGCGACCACGGCGACGGCTACCCCTTCGACGGTCCGGGACGGGTGCTGGCGCACACGTTCTATCCTTCGCCGCCCAACCCCGAGTCGATCGCCGGCGACGTGCATCTGGACGACGACGAGGAGTGGGTGATCGGTCCGGATATCTCGGTCAGGTCGGTGGATTTGTTCTCCGTGTCGCTGCACGAAGTGGGCCACGCACTGGGCCTGGGCCACTCGGACTTGCCCGGCTCGGTCATGTATCCTTACTACCGCCGGGCGACAGCTCTGACCCAGGAGGACTCCAATGCTATCAGGAGGCTCTACGCCGCCCCCGGAGAAACGCCCGTCCCGCAGCCTCCTGCTGCGGCGCCTTTGACCCTCTCGATCACGGCGCCGCCGGCCTTCCCGCTCACGACCGCGGCGGCCACGCTGGCGGTTTCCGGTTCCGCGACCGGCGGCAGCGGAGACGTGCTCGTCGCCTGGACGAGCGACCGCGCCGGCGCAGGGGTGGCTCAGGGCGGCAGGACCTGGAGCATCCCATCGCTGCCCCTCCAGCCGGGAAGCAACACCGTTACCATAACCGCAGCGGACGCGGCCTCGGCCAGAACGTCCCGCGTGTTTGTGGTGACGCGGCAGGCAGCCGCTGAAAAGCCGGCCCTCACCATACAGTCGCCAACCACCGGGAGCAGCCACACGACGCAATCGGCCACCGTCGCCCTGACGGGCACCGCCTCGCCGGCTTCCGGCATCGTGCGCGTGGAGTGGGCCAGTTCCCGTGGTTTCGCCGGCCTGGCCGCCGGGACCGCCTCCTGGTCCACCGGGCCGGTTCCGCTCCAGCCGGGCGAGAACCGCATCACCGTTACGGCGACAGATGCGCACGGGGAGTCCGCCTACAGGGTGCTCATTGTTTCCTGCGCGCCTGCCGCGGACACCGTTGCGCCCACAGTCAGAATCACCTCGCCGGCCGCCACCAGCGTCCTGGTGACAAGCCCCACCATTCGGATTCAGGGAACCGCCACTGACAACGTCGGGGTCACCCAGGTCGCCTGGTCAACGTCCTCCAACAGGACCGGCGTCGCCGCGGGAACGTCTTCCTGGAACACGGGAGAAATTCCGCTGCTGGTCGGGACGAACACAGTCGTAGTGCGCGCGCACGACGCCGCCGGCAACTCCGGCTGGAGATCGATCACCGTCACCCGGAAGTGAGCCGCGCCTCAGGCCCACCGACTACACTGGGAGAGAAGTTCGATTCCTTACACGCGGAGGCAGCGGATGACCGGCGCCGGAGGCACGGCCCTGATAACGGGTGCGTCGAGCGGCTTGGGAGCGGAGTTCGCGCGACAACTTGCTGCGCGCGGCTGGGGATTGGTGCTGGCCGCCCGCCGGCGCGACAGGCTCGACCGGCTGGCCGGGGAACTAGCGGCTGGCTGGAACATCGCCGTGGAAACAGCCGGCGCCGATCTCACCCGCGACGAGGATGTCAGGGCGCTGGAGGAAAGAATCGCGGCGGCCGGCGATCTCGGACTGCTGGTCAACAATGCCGGATTCGGCTCCCGCGGCCGGTTCTGGGAAGCCGACCCGGAGGGCCAGCAGCAGATGCACCGCCTGCACGTGCTGGCCACCATGCGCCTGACGCAGGCCGCGCTCGGCGGCATGGTGGCGCGCGGATGGGGCGGCGTCATCAACGTCAGTTCGGTGGCGGGCTTCGTGGCCACCCCCGGCAGCGCAGGCTACTCGGCGACAAAGGCGTGGATGAACACCTTCACCGAAGCGCTGGCGCTGGAGCTTCAGAGCGCCGGCTCGGGCGTGCGCGTGCAGGCCCTGTGTCCGGGGTTCACTTACACCGAGTTTCACGACGTTGCCGGCATGGACCGAAGCGTGATCCCGCCGGGCTGGTGGATGTCGGCCGGGGACGTCGTCGCCGAAAGCCTCCGGCAACTGGATCGCGGGCGGATCTTCGTGGTGCCGGGGCTGCGCTACAAGTTGCTGGTGGCGGCGATATCGCTCATCCCGCCGCCGCTGCGGCGCGCGGGAACCAGGATCTACGCCCGGAGAACCCGCCGTGTCTGAACGCCGGCCCGTAGCGTTGACCATCGCCGGATCAGACCCGAGCGGCGGGGCGGGCATCCAGGCGGATCTGAAGACCTTCCACCAGTTCGGCGTCTACGGCGAGGCGGTGATAACGCTGGTGACGGTCCAGAACACCGTGCGGGTGGCGCGGGTGGAGTGCCTGCCGCCGGACCTGGTCGCTGAACAGGTGCGGGCGGTGATCGAGGACATACCCCCTGCGGCGGCCAAGACCGGCGCTCTCGGCAACGCGGCGATTCTGGAGGCGGTGGCGGGAATGGCCGGGGGCTTCGCATTTCCGCTGGTCGTCGACCCGGTCATGATCAGCAAGCACGGCGCGCCGCTTCTGGCTCCGGACGACAGCCGTGTGTTCAGGGAACGGTTGGTCCCGCTGGCCAGCCTGCTCACGCCGAACCTGGCGGAAGCCGCGGCGCTCGCGGATATGGAAGTCCGGGGCGAGGACCAGATGCGCCGCGCCGCCGAGCGCATCGTTCGGATGGGGGCGAAGGCGGTTCTGGTGAAGGGCGGCCACCTGGCTCAGACAGCCACGGACGTACTGCTGGCTGATGGAAACTGGTACGAGTTTCCCGCCGGGCGGATCGGCACGCGGCACACCCACGGGACGGGTTGCACGCTCTCTGCGGCTATCACGGCGGAACTTGCCAGGGGCGCGCCTCTGGTCGAGGCGGTGCGCCGCGCCAAGCTGTTCATCACGGAGGCCATCCGCACCAGCCCGGGGCTTGGCTCAGGCTCAGGGGCGGTGAACCACCACGCCCGGCCGTTCTAACGCGCGGCCAGAAGGGCGCGCAGGTGGCGGGCCCGCTCGGGGGAGCGCAACTGGCGCAAGGCCTTGGCCTCGATCTGCCGGATGCGCTCACGGGTGACGTCGAACTCCTGTCCAATTTCCTCGAGCGTGTGCTCGCGCTCGCAGCCGATGCCGAAGCGCAGCCGGATGACCTTCTCCTCCTTGGGGGAGAGGGTCTTCAGGATGTTGGCGGTCTCGTCCCGGACGTTGGTCTCGATGACCGTGTCGACGGGGGAGCCGATCCAGCGATCCTCGATCAGGTCGCCCAGAGCGGATTCGCCGTCGCGCCCCACGGGGGTCTCAAGCGACACCGGGTCGCGGGAGATGGTCTTCAGCTTCTGGACCTTCTCGACGGGGATGTCCATGCGCCGGCTGATCTCGTCGTTGGTGGGGACCCGGCCCAGTTCCTTCTCCAGTTCCCGGTTGGCGCGCAGGAACTTGTTCATGCTCTCGTTCATGTGCACCGGGATTCGGATGGTCCTGCTCTGGTCGGCGATGGCCCGCGTGATGGCCTGCCTGATCCACCAGGTGGCGTATGTAGAAAACTTGTAGCCGCGGCGGTATTCGAACTTGTCGGCGGCGCGCATCAGGCCGATGTTGCCCTCCTGGATCAGGTCCAGCAGGTGCAGGCCGCGGTTCACGTATTTCTTGGCAACCGAGACGACCAGGCGCAGGTTCGCCTCCACCAGATCCTTTTTGGCCCGCTCGGCTTCGAACTCCCCGTGGCGAATCACCGCCAGCGTGTGACGCAGGTCGGCCAGCGGCGCGCCGGCCAGCGCCTCGCGCTTCCGGATCTCCCGCCGCAACTCCCTGATTCGGCTCTGAGAGGCTGCCTGGGAGCGAGACTCAAGCTTGCGCAGTTCGGCTTCCAGCGCCGCCATCTCGTCAACCACACGATGAATGCTCCTGGCGAATTCCTTCCAGTGGAAGGTGGCGAACGGGATCTTCCGGATTGCCAGGGAAGTTCCGACCCGGCATCGCATCAGCTTCCCGGTCCACCGGCGAAGGGGTTTCTTGGCGGAAGCCGGAATGGCAGAGAGCTTCTCCCCGATCTGAATCTGCTTCTTCCAGAACGCGGAGACCAGGGCGAACGCCTGCATGAGCTCCTCGCGCCGCTTCTCGTTGGCTGCCACACCCTCCTCGACATCCCCGACGTCGACCCAGCAGTCCAGTTCCTCGCTGCCCTTCTTGAGCGATTCGGCGATCTCGTTGACGGTGTGCTGCACCAGGGGCGAGCGGCTTATTGCCCTCTGCATCCGGAATTTGCCGCGCTCCATGCGGCGCGCCAGGGCCACCTCGCCCTCGCGGGTGAGGAGCGGGACGGCGCCCATTTCCCGAAGGTACACGCGGACCGGGTCGTCCGTGTAGATGGAATCCTCCACCTGGGGGGGGCCGTGGAACTCGTCCGTGTCGTGCGAGTCCTCCGCGTCAAAGAACTTCCCCTCCTCCTCGAAAGGAAGCCCCAGATGGTTGCTTCGCTCAGCGACGAAATGGTCCTCGAAATGCTCCACCTAAACGTACCTCGCAGCCCACAGGCGCACTTTATGCGTGCCCATGCTAGAACTCCAATAAGTCCTTCCGGAACAGCAGAACGCCAAACACGTTCGCCTTCGCAGGGTCTGCCCGCCGCGCCCGGGCATCCCATCAATCATAGCACCTTCTCGTGCGCAGTTAAAGCCTCATTTGATTAGACTGGCGGAGCGCATTCCAGGTTTCAGGACCGGTCATCCGGGCGCCAGCATAGGGGAAGTGAAGCCGGACCCGTTTCGTTCTCACTTCTTCTTCTGGCGAATCAAGTTCTTCAATTCAATGAGAAAAGCCTCGACATCCTGAAAATCCCTGTAAACCGAAGCGAACCTTACATAGGCGATCTTGTCCAGGCTCTTGAGCCGGGACATCAGCAGTTCTCCTATTTCAGTCGTACTAATCTCGCGGTCGGCTACCTCCAGCAGCTTTCCCTCTACCTCATCGACCGTCTCGGCCAGTCTCGCCATCGAAACCGGACGCTTCTCGCAGGCTTTAAGCAGCCCCGTCAGGACCTTCTGCCGGTCGAACTTCTCCCGGCGGCCGTCTTTCTTAACGACCATGTAGGGCACTTCGTCGATCCGTTCGTAGGAAGTGAAGCGCCGACGACACTTCAGGCACTGCCTCCTCCTGCGAATGGCATCGCCCTCGCGACTCTCCCGGGAATCCACAACCCGGTCCTGCTTATTGCCACAGAAAGGGCAGGTCATGGTTTGGCGGCCTCGCTAATATCCCTGATCATACGCCAGTTCATCCCCTGTCTAATCAAAAGCAGCAAGCCCACCGGAACTATTACTACAAATGTCACCAGCCAGATCATCATGGCGACTCCCGCAGCGGTCTCCAGGGGCATGCGGAACACCTCCGTGAGCACCACGACCGCCATCACCTGCATCCCACCGCCGATGCCGGGGATCTGAATGAGGCTGCCGAAGGCTACGAAGCCCAATAGAATCATGATGTCAGCCGGATCGAGGGCATCCAGGGCAGGAAACGACCGTGCCAGTGCGAGAAAGCACAGCACAATTAATCCCCATTCCAACGCGGTGTATCCGACGATGCCTGCCAGGCCGGAGCGCGATCTGGTCGCCTGGATACCGAGCAGGAAGGCGTCGAACATCTCCACGGCCCTGGCGCGCCAACGCTCCGGCAGCAGGGCGAGGCCCTGAACGGCCCGGCTGCGCATCGCGGCGGCATGCTGCCGCAGCGCGCCGACCACCAGCAGGCTGATTATCCCCAAGGCTCCCGCCACATAGCCGCCCATCTCCAGCGCCCACTCCAGCCGTGGCCCGACCTTCAGGCCGGTCCTGGTTACGTAGACCAGCGTGAAGCCGAAGATGAGCAGCGTGCTCAGCAGGTCGCAGATGCGCTCGAGGAACCAGGCAGCCAGTTGCGACGAGAACGGGAGTTTCTCTTTGGATGCAATCAGGTAGGGCCGCACAAGTTCTCCAGGCCTTCCAAGCACGACAATCGCCGTGAACCCTATGGCTGTGGCCGAAAACAGTCCCCACATGCTGGGCTTGGGACGCAGGTGACGGATCAGCAGAGCCCAGCGCAGGGCCCGTCCGTAGTAAGTGGCGATGGCGATTGTGACAGCCGCCACGAGCCATGTGATACGCACGTCCAACAGGGCCGAGGCCATCAGCCCCCAGTCGAACTGTCCATGGCGCCACCGCAGCGCTGCCAGCGCGATCACCGCCAGGATGAGCAGGATGACGCCGGCCAGGACACGATGCCGGTGATTCGGAATACGCCCTCCTCCGGGGCCGTCAGTCCCGCGCGAGACGGCTTCAACAGCCCACCTTCCCCCCCGGTCCCCTTCCGGCTAGAATGGAGAGCGGCGAGCGCGGCGGGATTCGCCTGAACTTCTAATGATACGGCCTCGTTTATCTTACTGGAAGCTTGGATTCGGGGCATCCGGCCCGGAACAAGCGAGCCTCGGCGGGCGATGGACCCGAGCGGGGAGAGCGAGGCTATGGCAGCGTTGGCCCAACCACTTGCGATGGGAGGCAACACCGCAGCCGGCTGGAATCGGCCGGACGGAGTCGGTGGCCAAGGTTGGGGTTTTCTAGCGGGACGCGGCTTGGATCTGGAACAGACTCTGGTCGAGCGGTGCCTGGAGGGGGATGAGTCTGCCTGGGAGGAACTGGCTAAGACCTACACAAGGCGGGTATACGCAATGTGTTACCGCTTCACCGCGAGCGACGGTCACGCGCAGGACCTCACCCAGGAGGTCTTCCTGCGCGTTTTCCGGAGCTTGAAAAGTTTTCGGGCCGGGGAAGGGTCCTTCACCACATGGCTTACCAGGCTGACCCGGAATCTCCTGATAGACCACTACCGGAGAACGAAGCTTGACCGGGCCACCGATTCGATTGAAGATCAACTGCCGACGCTGGAGCAGGCGCAGACGTCCCAGACGCGCGCCGACGGCCTCGTTTCGGGGAGGGAAGCGAGCGAGATTCTACAGGCGGGCTTGCAGCGGCTGTCGCCCGAGCTGCGCGAGGCCGTCATTCTGCGGGACCTGCAAGAGATGGAGTACCGCGAGATCGCCAAGGTCCTGAACGTTCCGGAAGGCACGGTGAAGAGCCGGCTGAACCGGGGAAGGTCGGAACTGGCGCGGGTTTTGCGCAAGCACGGGGTTTCCATATGAAGTGCGCCGAGATGGAAGCCTTGCTTTGCGACTACCTTGACGGGACGCTCGCCGCCGCCCAGGCGGCGGAGGCCGAGCGGCACCTGGCCGAGTGCCCGGTGTGCGCCGGGATGGCGCGCGACGCAGCGGAGGTAGTGGCTCTGGCCGGCCGCGCCGGTAAGGTCGAACCTCCTGCGCAGTTGGTAACGCGCATTCTGTTCGACCTGGCCGCGCAGAGAGAGAAGGCCCAGCGGAAACGGGAGGGCCTCTGGTCGGCGCTCCGGCACCTGTTTGGGCCGGTCCTCCAGCCGCGCTTTGCGATGGGCATGGCCATGACCGTACTCTCTCTGGCCATGCTGGCGCGCGCGGCGGGCGTCGATGTGCGCCAGTTGAGCCTTTCCGACCTGGATCCGGTCAGGATCTGGCGCAGCGTGGATGACCGCGCCCACCGGGGCTGGACGCGGGCCGTGAAGTTCTACGAAAGCCTCCGTTTCGTCTACGAGATCCGGTCTCGGCTGGCGGAACTGACGGCTCAAGAAGAGGGGAGCGCCGCGCCCGATGCGGGTCCGCCGGGCGAGACCCGCCGGGAGGCCCAGCCCCCGCAGGAGACAGGAAAGCAGCAATCCGGAGGCGAAGTGCCATGAACTGCCATTTTCATGCAGAGATGGAAGCGTCGGCCTATTGCCGCAGTTGCGGCAAGCCACTATGCAGCGCTTGTCAGAGGACATCGAAAGGCACCGTCTACTGCCAGGAGCACGCGCCCCCCTTGGATACGCCGCCGCCGGCTGCGCCGGCCGCCGCCGCGCCGCCTTCCAGCATTTCTCCCGGCCTGGCCTTCGTGCTGGGCCTGATCCCAGGGGTAGGCGCCATTTACAACGGGCAGTACGCCAAGGGGCTGATCCACGTGGTGGTGTTGGGGACGCTGATCAGCATCCTGGAATCCGGCGGCGCGGCGTCGCTGGAGCCGCTGTTCGGGCTGCTCACGGCCCTGTGGTTTTTCTACATGGCCTTCGAGGCCTACCACACCGCCGGTAAACGGCTGCGGGGCGAGCCGGTGGACGAGTTTTCCAGCCTGATTCCCATGCGCTCTGCGCGGGCCGGCTCCACGGCCGCGGCAGTCACGCTGATTGCGCTGGGGTCGCTGTTCCTGCTGATCACCGCGCAGCCCGACTGGGCGCGGCTGCTTTTCAGGTATTGGCCCGCGCTGCTGATCCTGGTGGGCGTTTGGATGCTGGTCGCGCGGTGGCGCGAGCGCGGCGACGGCCGCGGGATGTCCCGGGAGGCTGGCCATGTCCGCGAGTGAGCGTCCGCTGGTCTCGGCGATCCGAGGTCCCATCATGCTGATTGTGGTCGGGACCCTGTTTGCGCTGGCGCAGTTCACGCCCTATGGAATCCACCGCACCTGGCCGGTGCTGCTGATCGCTCTGGGCCTGCTCAAGCTGCTGGACCGGGTGGGCCGCGGCGACGAACCGCCGTCGGGGGTGACGCCGTGAGAAGACATTCGTTTGTCGGGCCGATTCTCCTGATCCTGATCGGGGCTCTCCTGCTGGCCTATAACCTGCGTCCGGAATGGGTCTCCTTCCGTCTGGTAGCCGTCTACTGGCCGTTCCTCCTGATTGCCTGGGGCCTGCTGCGGCTGGTCGAGATCGCCTACTGGCGCCTGGCATCCAAGCCGCTCCCCGCGCGCGGCATCTCGGGAGGCGAGTGGACCCTGGTTGTCCTGATCTGCTTGCTGGGCTCGGGACTCTTCTTCTTTCACGAGCGGGCGCCCGGCTTTCCCCGGATGTTCGTGGGTGAGCGGAGCGTCGAGGTCTTCGGCGAGACGTATGACTTTCCGCTGGAGCCTGTGACGCGCACAGACAAGGTTGCCAGGATCGTCGTCGATAACCCTCGCGGCAACGTCCGCATCGTTGGCGCCGACACGCCGGAAATCAAGATCGGAGGCCGGCGCAGCGTGAGGGCCTACGGCAGGAGCGCGGCCGGAGACGCCAGCGCCAAGGTGTCGTTGAAGATCGCGGCCGAAGGCGACCGCCTGGTTGTGCGCGTCGAAGAAACGGGCGTCGTCCGCAGCGACTTGCGGGTATCGACGGACCTGGAGATGAGCGTGCCGCGCAGCGTTGCCGTTCAGGCCACCGGCCGCTCCGGGGAGTTCGACATCATCAACATCGCCGGAGGCGTGGACCTTGCCAGCGCCAGCGCCAGCGTCCGGTTGCAGGACATCGGCGGAAACGCGCGCGTGGACCTCAGGCGGAGCAGCCTGGTCCGCGCCGTCAACGTGAAGGGAAACCTGGACATCCTTGGCCGGGGCGAGGACATCGAGGTGGAGAACGTGGCCGGCACCGTCACCATCAACGGCTACTACACGGGGGACCTGACGGGCAGGAAACTGGAGAAACCTCTGACATTTCAGAGCGGCGTCACAGAGCTGAGGCTGGGGAGCGTGCCGGGGCAGTTCAACCTGACTACGGGCGACGTGCGCATAAGAGACGCCACCGGGCCCGTGCGGGTGAATGCCCGGTCCAAAGATATTCACATCGAACAGGTTCAAGGCGAGGTCGCCGTCTCGGTGGACACCGGTGACATCAGCCTGCAACCCCGCCGGACGCCGGACGCGAGGATCGAACTGACCACCCGCAACGGAAACGTCGAGGTCGCCATGCCCGCGGGCGCGCAGTTCGAGTTCGACGGAGTTACCAGGCGCGGCGAGGTTTCGAACGCCTTTGAGAACTCCATCCGCGTCTCAACCGAGGGCGCCGGCGCGACGCTGAAGGGCTCAACCGGCAAGGGCGCCCTGATCATGGTCCGCTCCGAGCGCGGCAGGATAGAGCTGCGGAAGAACTGAGATCATCTCCCGATCAGCACCAGGCGGACATCCATGACGTTGGTGTTGGTGGGCCCGGTCCTGACCAGGTCTCCGAGCGGCTCGAAGAAGCGGTAAGAGTTGTTGGCCGCGAGCATCCCGGCGGCGTCCAGCCCGAGTTCCCTGGCGCGCGCAACAGTGCGGCCGTCGGCGATGGCGCCGGCTGCGCCGGTGGGGCCGTCGGTGCCGTCCGTGCCCCCGCTGAGGATCACCACGTTATTCACCCCGGCCAGATCAATCGCCGCCGCCAGAACGAACTCCTGGTTGCGCCCGCCCAGGCCGCTGCCCCGCAGCGTGACGGTGGTCTCGCCGCCGGAGATCAGGCACACGGGCGGCCTGGCCGGGCGTCCTGACAGGACCGCCTCCCTGGCTATGGCGGCGTGCATGCGCGCCACGTCGCGTGTCTCCCCCTCGATCAAGGTGGACAGCACCAGAGGGCGGAGCCCCAGACGGCGCGCTTCGGCGGCGGCGGCGGCGACGGCCAGGGTGTTGCTGCCCACCACCAGGTTCTGCACCCGCTCGAAGAGCATGTCGCCCGGCTTGGGCGTTTCCGGGATCTCGCCGCGCATGCCGGACTCGAGGCGGCCAAGCACGCTCGGCGGGGCCTTGCCGGCGAGGTCATACTTCTCAAGGACCGCGCGGGCGGCCGCGAAAGTGGAGGAGTCCGGCGCGGTGGGGCCTGATCCGATCACATCCAGGTTGTCCCCGATCACGTCGGACAGCAGCAGCGAGAGGACCGTGGCCGGCTGAGCCAGGCGCGCCAGTTGCCCGCCCTTGAGAAGCGAGATGTGCTTGCGCACCGCGTTGACCTCGTGGATGCTGGCGCCGGACGCCAGCAGCAGCCGCGTGACAGTCTGCTTCTCGGCGAGCGTGACCGGCGGCGCCGGCGCGGGCATGAGCGCGGAGGCGCCGCCGGAGACGAGAAACACCAGCAGGTCCTGCGCTCCGGCATTCCTGGCCAGGGCGGCGATCCGCTCGGCCCCGCGCACCCCGGCTTCGTCCGGCACCGGGTGGCCGCACTCGTGAAGCTCAACCCGGCGCACCTTTGCCAGATGCCCGTACTTCACGCTGACCCAGCCGCCCGCAATACGCCGCCCGAGCAGGCGCTCCATGGCCTGCGCCATGGCGGCGCCCGCCTTGCCGGCTCCAGCCACGTAGACCTTCCGGAAGGAATCCAGCCTGTATCTGCGGTTGCCTGCCGTGAGCACGCTGCCTGCCACACGCACGTGGCGCAGCACCGCGGAGACCGGGTCAGAGGCTTCCAAGGCCGACCGGAAGATCTTCAGCGCATGCTTTCTCAGCCTGCGTTCCAGCATGCGTGCTCCCTCAGAAGATTGGAAGTCCGAGGACGGCCTCCACGGCCTCCGCCGGATCGTCGCTGGTGATGACGACCTGATAGTCCGCCCGCGCATAGCCCTCGCGGCGGGTGTAGTAGAGAAGTTCAAACTTCTTCGGGTCGCGGGCCAGCGGGCGGTCGGTGCAGCCGGCCAGGCGGCGGTGGATCAGGCTTAACGGGCAGTCGAGCCAGACGGATACGCCGTTGTCCTCGACGAGCTGGTAGTTGCGCTGCTGCACGAAGGCGCCGCCGCCGAGGGCGAGCACCAGGGGCTTTCCCGTCTGGACCGCCCTCACGCGGCAAAGCAGCGCCTCGCTCTCGATGCGCCGGAACTCGTTCTCGCCGCGGGTGTCGAAGATCTCGGCGATGCTGATCCCCTGGGAGGCGACGATATCCGTGTCCAGGTCGCCGAACTCCCAGCCCAGCCTCTCGGCCAGATGCGCCCCTATCACGCTCTTGCCGCAGCCCATGAAGCCCACAAGATAGAGCCCCGGCGTGCGCTTGAGTTTCAGGATCATGCCGTAGAACGCCATAATCGTAGCATGCCGGCAGCCGGACGGACGATGCAGAACCTGCTCATCGACGCGGACGACACGCTCTGGGAGAACAACATCTACTTCGAGCGGGCCTTCGACGAGTTCGTCGAATTTCTGGATCATTCCACGCTGTCGGCAGGGCAGATCCGCAGTGTGCTGGATGAAATCGAGACCGTCAACAACAAGATTCACGGCTACGGGTCCGCCAACTTCGCCCGGAATCTGCGCGAGTGCTACCTGCGCCTGGCCGAGCGCCAGATTCAGCCCGCGGACATTGAGAAAGTGATGGCCTTCGGCGAGTGCCTTCACCTTCACCCGATTCTGATAATAGAGGGCGTGGAGGAAACGCTGCGGCTCCTGAGGGAGCGCCACATCCTGGTGCTGTTCACCAAGGGGCACCCCGAGGAGCAGAAGCTGAAGATCGACCGCTCGGGCCTCGGCGGGCTCTTCCACCACACGGCCATCGTCAAGGAAAAGGACGCCGCCGCCTACCGGAGACTGGTCTCGGATCTGGCGCTGGAGCCGGAACGGACCTGGATGATCGGCAACTCGCCCAGGTCCGACATAAACCCGGCGCTCGAGGCCGGCCTCCGCGCGGTCTTCATCCCTCACGCCCACACCTGGACCCTGGAGCGCGCCGAGATCGCCCCCGCCGACGGACGCCTGCTGACGCTCGAGAAATTCCCCGACCTGCGGCGGCACTTCTGAAGGCGTCCGGCCGGGCGCGCTACAATCGCGGGCATGACGGGCAAAGCGTGGCTGTTGTTGACGGCGCTGGGCGCGGCCGCGGCGATGGCAGGGTGCGGGCGAAAGCCGCCGGGGCAGGCGCTGGCCGAATTAAGAGACGAGTTCGTCTACCAGGTGCTGGCCTTCTCGCCCACCGCGGCGACGCAGGCGGGCTACCACCAGCATAAGGGCGTCAACCTGGACGCGCTGCTCGACGACCTCAGCCCGGAGGGGCTGGACCGTCAGCGCCAGTTCTACAACCAGTTCCGCGAGCGCCTCAATCGGGCGGTGAAGCCCGAGGAGCTTGCGCCCGAGGACCGCGCCGACTACGACATCATCAGCGACCAGATCTCGCTGCAACTCCTGGAACTGGACGAGATACGGAACTGGCGGCACAATCCGACGGTGTACGTCGAGCTGATCGGTAACGCTTTGTTTGCGCCGTCGGTGCTGGAATACGCGCCCCGCGGGGAGCGTTACCGGCACATCATAAGCAGGCTCGCGGCGGCGCCGGCGTTTCTCGATCAGGCCCGCCGGAACCTGGCCGGCGCTCCCGAGATCTGGACCCGGGTGGCGATCGAGCAGAACGAGGGGAACGTCAGACTGGTCGACAAGGCGCTCAGGGACGGCGCCCCGCCCGAACTCAAGGCCGACTACGACAGGGCCGCCGAGTCCGCCCTGCGGGCCATACGCTCCTTCACGGACTTCCTCAAGGAGGAAGCGGCCAGGCCGCAGGGCGACTGGCGGCTGGGCAAGGAGAAGTACGCCAGGAAGTTCCGCTACGTGCTCTCGACCGGCCGGACGCCGGAACAGGTGCTGGCCGACGCCGAGCGGGACCTGAAGGAAGTCCGCCGGCAGATGTGGGACATCTCCATTCCGCTGCACCACAAGATGTACCCGACGCACCGCGATCCGGTGGACGTGAACCTGATCGTCGGCGAGACGCTGGCGAAGATCGCCGAAAGGCGCGCCACGCCGGATACTTACTTCACCGACGCCCGGCGGGACTTGCAGGAGGCCCGCGAGTTCGTGCGCGCCAGGAACCTGCTGCCGCTGCCGCCGCGCGACAACCTGCAAGTGATCGAGACCCCGGAGTTCATGCGCGGCATTTACGCCGTGGGAGGATTCGTTTCCGCCCCGGCGCTGGAGCCGCACCTGGGCGCGTTCTACTGGCTCACGCCCATCCCCAGGGACTGGCCGCGCCAGCGGATCGAAAGCAAGCTGCGCGAGTACAACTTCTACGCCCTGAAACTGCTGACCATCCATGAGGCCATGCCCGGCCACTACGTGCAGCTGGAGTACGCCAACGAGGTCCAGCCGCAAGGGAGGCGCGTTACGCGCGCCGTGTTCGGAAACGTGCCTTACGTCGAGGGATGGGCCGTCTACGCGACCGAGATGATGCTGGACGAGGGCTACCTGGGCCGCAGCCCCGAGCTGCGGCTGACGTTCCTGAAGCAGGTCCTGCGAGTGCTGGCCAACGCAATCCTCGACGTGCGCCTTCACACCACGGGCATGACCGACCAGGAGGCCATGGACCTGATGGTGAAGCAGACGTTCCAGGAGACCGAGGAGGCCACGGCCAAGTTGCAGCGCGCCAAACTCAGCTCCTGCCAGTTGCCGACCTACTACGCGGGCTGGCGCGACTGGCACGGCGTGCGAAACCAGTACCGTCAGGCCAGGGGAGCGGCGTTCCAGCTTGCCGAGTTCCACAGGCAGGCCCTGGCGCCAGGGTCGATCCCCATGCCAGCGCTGGCCAGAATCCTGGCCGGGACGCCGAAGGAGTAGGCGCTCGGGCTGTCAGGCGGACGGCGCGGTGCGCGGCGCGCGGGCCATGAGAAAGCCGCCGGCCAGCAGGCACAGGCCGGCGAGCACGTATACCATAGAGGCCGTGGCTATGGCCGGGCCCAGGCCCAGCCTCTCCGATATCCAGCCGATCACCAGCGGCGCGGTGCCGGCGCCCCCCAGCCAGCCGACGGTGTTCATTAGTCCGGCCGCGCTGCCCCGGGCCCTGGGCGGGACCACGTCGTACATCGAAGCGAAGATGTTGGCGTCATACAGCCCCTTGAAGAAGCCCCAGGCCGTCAGCGCGCCCAGCAGCCAGGCGACGCTGCCCGTGAGCCCGCACAGCATCACAAAAGGCGCTCCCCCGAAAACCCCCAGCGCCTGCACCCACAGGCGGCCCGGCACTGTCCTGCGGCGCAAAGCGTCCGCCATCCACCCGCCAGTGGCCGCCCCGGCCATGCTGGCCAACTGCGCAAACAGGGTGGCGGTGAGGCCGGCCGCGGCCAGGTTCAGGCTGAACTTGTCATAAAGGAATTTCGGCATCCACGACAGCAGCACCATGGCCACGAAGTTGGCGAACAGGAAGGCCGCCATCAGGCAGACCGCCGTGGGCGTGGTCCAGATCAGGCGCAGCGTGGCGCCCCAGCTCAGCTTCTCGTCCGGCGCCGGCGTGTCTTCGGCTGCGCCTCGCTGCGGCTCCCGAAGCAGCCGGTGCACAGCCAGGCCGTACAGGCATCCCAGGCCGCCGAAGATGATGAATGACCAGCGCCAGCCGTAATACTGCCCGATCAGGCCGGCGAAGAAGCCGCCGGCTATGGTCCCAACGTACACGCTGGTCTGATGGAAGCCCATGGCGCGGGAGCGGGTGGCCTTGGAATGGTAGTCGCTCACCAGCGACATCGACGCCGGGAAGTAGAACGTCTCTCCCAGCCCCTCGGCGGCGCGGAAGAAAACCAGATGCCGGAAATTCCGGCTGAGCGCCGTGGCCATGCAAATGATGCTCCAGGCGTAAAGCCCGCCCAGAATCGCCGTGACCCGCCGTACGCGGTCCACAATGGCCCCGGCGAAAGGCGCGCTCAGCCCGTAGACTACAGCGAACGAGGACCCCAGCAGTCCCAACTGGACGTTGTCGAGATGCATCTCCCGCTGCAACAGCGGGAAGACCGAAAAGATCGCCTGACGGTCGGCGTAATTGAAAACGGAGATACCCCACAGCATCCCCACAACCTGCCACTTGTAGTCGGGCCGCATAGGTTTGGGCTTCGCTTGTCGCGCTCCAGGTACCATCGATTCTACTTGTGGCGGAGCGGTCTCTCATGCCGCTATAAATGTTTATTATGATCATGAACGCTTGCATTTGATTTGCTTGTGCGGTACGCTTTATTTCAAGGACATGCCGGCTGGAGCTGCCATCCCGTTGAGTAGCGCACGGCGCCAGCAGCCCGCCGCCAATCCGACCAGCCCTCTTTACCTGGTAATCGCGGTAATTATTGGGGTCACCGTAGGCGACCCCGCCTGAGAGGGCCAAGAGAAAGATTCTCAAGGGCCGCCGGCGGGGGAGGAAGCCTCAGCCGGTGGCCCTTTTTGCTATCCGGGGCCGACAGTAAGCGTCCCCGGGTGTTTTTCGGGTACAGGAGGGATGAGTCTATGTCGAGTTTGATGAGCGGCGCGCGGATGCTGCTCGAATGCCTGGTTCGGGAAGGGGCCGAGTGCATTTTCGGCTACCCGGGCGGCGTAACGCTGCCGTTCTACGATGCTCTGTACGACCACCCCATGCGCCACGTGCTGGTGCGGCACGAGGAGAACGCGTGCTTCGCCGCGCAGGGATACGCAATCGCCACAGGCAAGGTGGGGGTCTGCTGCGCCACCTCGGGCCCGGGCGCGACCAATCTGATCACGGGGATGGTGAACGCGATGATGGATTCGACGCCGGTTGTCGCGCTGACCGGGCAGGTGGCGACCAAGCTGATCGGCAGCGACGCATTCCAGGAAGCGGACACTTTCGGCATAACGCGCTCCTGCACCAAGCACAACTATCTGGTGAAGAACCTGGCCGATCTGCCCCAGGTGATCCACGAGGCCTTCTACATCGCCGGGACCGGCCGGCCGGGTCCCGTACTGGTGGACGTGCCCAAGGACGTGTTCCAGGGCCAGGCGCGCTACTCGCCGGTCTCGGCGATCCACTTGAGGGGGTACAAGGTTCCCGCCGAAGGGCACACCGGCCAGGTGCGCCGGGCGGCGCAGATGATCTGGGAAGCGCAGCGGCCGATGGTGTACGCAGGCGGCGGGATAGTCTCCTCAGGCGCCTCGGCGGAGCTGAGGCAACTGGTGGAACTCGTCGACATTCCCGCGGTCTGCACGCTGATGGGGCTGGGCGCGATTCCGGGCGACCACGCCAACTTTATCAGCATGCCCGGCATGCACGGCAGCTATGCCGCCAACATGGGCCTGACGCAGACGGATCTGATCATCGCGCTGGGGGTAAGGTTCGACGACCGGGTGACCGGGAGATTGTCGTCCTTCGCGCCTCATGCGCGCGTGATCCACGTTGATATCGACCCGTCGGAGATAGGCAAGAACCGGGTGCCGGAGCTTCCCATCGTGGGAGACGTCCGGCGGGTTCTGGAGAAGCTCAACAAAGTGCTGGCGGGCACCGCTCCCGCCATGGCCGGCGCCAACGCCGAAGCGCGCAAGGCCTGGCGGGACCAGATCCGCCGGTGGCAGCAGGAGCATCCACTGGCGCCGGTGGTCTCAGAGGCCGAGATAAAGCCGCAGCACGTGGTGAGCGAGATCGACCGGCTGTCGGGCGGGAAAGCGATCGTGGCCAGCGATGTCGGCCAGCACCAGATGTGGAGCGCGCAGTTCATACGGTTCAGCGAGCCGAGGCTTTGGATCAATTCGGGCGGGCTGGGGTCGATGGGATTCGGGCTGCCGGCGGCCATCGGGGCGCAGTTCGCGCGCCCCGACAGGCTGGTGTTCGCGGTGGTGGGCGACGGCGGCTTTCAGATGTCCATTCCGGAACTGGCCACGCTGGTGAACTACGGTCTTCCGGTGAAGGTCGTAATTATGAACAACGGCTACCTTGGGATGGTGCGGCAGTGGCAGGAGCTGTTCTTCGCCAACCGCACCTGCGCGGTTCAGTTGGACGGTTTCCCCGACGTTGAGAAACTGGCCGCGGCCTACGGCTTCAAGGGCCGCACCATCGACAAGCCGCAGGAGCTGGCGCCGGCGCTGCGGGAAGCGGTGGACGAGGCCGGCCCCTACCTGCTGAACGTGAGGGTCTGCCCGACTGAGAACGTATTCCCGATGGTGCCGGCCGGCAGCGCGATCAACGAGATGGTTCTGGCGCCGCCCCGGCCGGTGCCTGTTCCCAAGTAGGAAGGAGACTGGAAACCGCCATGATTCAGGTAATTTCATTGCTGGTCGAGAACAAGCCGGGCGCCCTGATGCGGATTACGGGAGTGCTCACGGCCCGCGGCTACAACATCGAGAGCCTGACGGTGGCGCGAACGCTCGATCCGGAGCTGTCGCACATGACCATCGCCGTGGACGTCGACCCCGCCCTTCGCGGCCTGGTCATCAAGCAGATGATCAAGCTGATCAACGTTCTGCAAGCCTCGGACCTGACCGACAGCCGCGCGGTGGTCCGGGAAATGGTGCTGATGCGGGTGAAGGCCCCGGCCGACAAGCGTACCGCTATCCTTAAGGAAGCCGAGATTTTCGGCGCCCGGGTCATCGATTCGTCGGTCGAGGGATTCGCCCTGGAGGCGACCGGGGACCCGGAGAAACTGGACGAGTTCGTCGACATCATGCGCAGCTACGGCGAGTTCGAGGCCACCCGCTCGGGGGTGGTGGCTATGTCGCTGGAGGGCAAGAAGCCGCGGCTGTCGGCCCCCGTCCCCACGCGGGGCGGCGCAGAGAAACTGGAAACCAACACTGGAGTCATAAATGGCTAAGCGTTACTACGAAAAAGACGGAGATCTGAACCAACTCAAGAACCGGACCGTGGCCATCATCGGTTACGGCAGCCAGGGCCACGCTCACGCGCTGAACCTGCGCGACTCGGGCGTGGACGTGATCGTGGCGGAACTGCCGGATACGGCCAACTGGGCCAAGGCTCAGGCCGCCGGCCTGCGAGTCATGGGCGCGGCGGAGGCGGCCGGGCAGGCCAGCGTGATCATGATGCTGGTGGCCGACCACCACCAGGCCGGCCTGTACCGGGACGCCATCGCTCCCCGGATGGGCCCCGGCAAGACGCTGATGTTCGCCCACGGCTTCAACATCCACTTCGGGCAGATCGCTCCGCCCAAGGAAGTCGACGTGTCCATGATCGCGCCCAAGGCGCCCGGGCACCGGGTGCGCGAGCTGTTCACCGAGGGCGTGGGGGTTCCGGCGCTGGTGGCGGTCCACCAGGACGCCTCCGGCCAGGCGCTTCAGACGGCGCTGGCATACGCGCTGGCCCTGGGGTGCCTCAAGGCCGGCGTGATCGAGACGACCTTCAAGGAAGAGACCGAGAGCGATCTGTTCGGCGAACAGGCCGTCCTCTGCGGCGGATGCAGCGAGCTGATCCGCGCGGGTTTCGAGACGCTGGTAGAGGCGGGCTACGCTCCCGAGATCGCCTATTTCGAGTGCCTGCACGAGCTGAAGCTCATAGTGGACCTCATTCAGGAGGGAGGGCTCGGATACATGCGCTACTCGGTCTCCGACACGGCCGAGTACGGCGACTACACACGCGGCCCGCGCATCGTAAACCAGCAGACCCGCGAGGAGATGCGCAAGATCCTGGCCGAGGTGCAATCCGGCCAGTTCGCCCGCGAGTGGATCGAGGAGAACAAGAGCGGGCGCAAGAAGTTCCTGGCCATGCGTGAAGCCGCCCGCCAGCAGCCCGTCGAGGAAGTGGGCCGCGAACTTCGCGAGTTGATGCCGTTCCTTAAAAAGAAAAAGGAGGCAGGTGTTCCGCAGGAGTAGCCTGCCGGCAAGCGTATGAAGATCTTTACCCTGGACACGACCCTGCGGGACGGCACTCAGGGCGAGGCCGTCTCGTTCACCGTGGATGACAAGCTGGTCATCGCGCAGAAGCTCGACGAACTGGGGATCGACTACATCGAGGGAGGCTGGCCCGGCTCCAACCCCAGGGACAAGGAGTTCTTCGCCCGCGCCAGGGAACTGAAGCTCAAGCACGCGCGGCTCACCGCCTTCGGCTCCACCCGCTTCGCCAAGAACCCCACCGGCCGGGATCCCAACGTGCGCGCGCTGCTGGAGGCCGGCACGCCGGCCATCTCCATTTTCGGCAAGACCTGGGACCTTCACGCCCAGCGGGTGCTCGGGATCAGCGAAGAGGAGAACCTCAAGCTGATCTCGGAGACCGTGGCGCACCTGAAGGCCCACGGCAGGGAGGTGATTTTCGACGCGGAGCACTTCTTTGACGGTTACCGGGCCAACCAGGATTTTGCCCTGAGGGCGCTGGAGGCCGCGGCCAAGGCGGGCGCCGGCGTGTTGTGCCTGTGCGACACCAACGGAGGCACGCTGACCGGGCAACTGGCGGAGATCGTGGCGGCGGTGCGCAAGCGGTTCGACGGAGTGCTGGGCATACACTGCCACAACGACTCCGATGTGGCGGTCGCCAACACGGTGGCTGCCGTCGAGCAGGGGGTGACGCATGTGCAGGGCTGCATGAACGGATACGGGGAGCGCTGCGGCAACGCCAACCTGTGCTCGGTCATCGCCAACCTGGAGCTGAAGCTGGGCCATACCGTGGTGGGCGCGGAGAAACTGGCCGGGCTCACCGGCGTGGCGCGTTTCGTGGCCGAACTGGCCAATCTCCAGATGCGGAATGATCAGCCCTACGTGGGCCACAGCGCCTTTGCGCACAAGGGCGGGGTGCACGTCAGCGCGGTTCTCAAGGACTCGGCCACCTACGAGCACGTAACGCCGGAGGTGGTCGGCAACCGCCAGCGCGTCCTGCTGAGCGACCTGTCGGGCCGCGGCAACATCCTCTATAAGCTGAAGCAGCACGGCGTAACCGACCGCCTGGGCGAGGAGGCCCGCCGGGAACTGCTGGAGCGCATCAAGAACATGGAGTACCTCGGCTACGAACTGGAGGCCGCCGAGGGGACCTTCGAGCTGATGGTCCGGGAGGCGCTCCAGCCGGGCTTGCATTTCTTCGACGTGGTCAGCTTCGAGGTTTCCACCAGGATGACCGGCGAGAAGGGGTCCAAGAGCACGGCCTCTGTCACCGTCAAGGCCCAGGACGGCGTGCATTCGGCCACCGCCAGCGGACACGGCCCCGTCAACGCATTGGATCTGTGCCTGCGCCAGTGCCTGTCCGCCCTCTATCCTTCGATTTCGGAGGTGCGCCTGATGGACTACAAGGTCCGGGTGCTGGAGCCGCGAAAGGGCACGGCGGCCAAGGTCCGCGTGCTTATAGAATGGTCCGACCACCGGCGGAGCTGGGTCACCGTGGGGGTCTCTGAGAACGTGATCGAGGCTAGCTGGCTGGCCATGGTGGACGCCATACGCCTGGAGCTGATGCGCCTGGTGGAGAAGGACGAGAGCATCGAGAAGGCTGTCGAAGACTACTGCTGGGGGGTTTAGCCCCGGCGCGACTCATGCGCTTCATAAGACTGAGGTTTCCGCCGTCGCCGCGCATCCTGCTTGTCGAGAGCGGCTCCCGCCACTTGATCGAGGGCGCCATTCCCCACCTCCGGGCGCACTTCGGCGAGCAGGCGCCAATGGATCTGTTCACGTGTTTTGCGGGCCAGCCGGCGGGCCTGGCGGAAGCCTCCGCGGTCTATCGCAGCTACGACTACCAGGGACGCGTGGCCCGGAAGCGGCTGTGCCGTGAGCTGGCGGCCCGCGGCGTGGGCGTTCTGGTCATGCTTTGCACCGGCGAGCCGGTCATGCCCAAGTGGAAGTGGGCGCTGGCGTTGAACCTGCCGGTCAGGGTGCTGGTGGTGAACGAGAACGGCGACGCGTTCTGGTTCGACCGCGCAAACCTGAGGACCATCGCCCACTTCGTCCTGTTCCGCGCTGGCCTGACGGGGGGCGACGCGGTGCGCACCGTCAGCCGTGCTCTGCTCTTCCCGCTCACCGTGTTATACCTGCTGCTCTACGCGGCGGCGGTGCACATAGCCAGAAAGGTACGCGCATGAAGGCCATACAGGTACGCGAGCCGGGCGGCGCCGACAAACTGGAGCTGGTCGAGGTTCCCCGGCCCGTTGCCGGCGCCGGGCAGGCGCTCGTCAGGATTCACGCCATCGGCGTGAACTACATCGACACCTACTTCCGCACCGGTCTCTACAAGGCAGATCCTCCGGTCTCGATAGGAATGGAGGCCGCCGGAGTGGTTGAAGCGACGGGCGAGGGCGTGCCGGACCTGGCCGCCGGCGACCGGGTCGCCTGGTGCATGGAGCGGGGCTCCTACGCCGAGTACGCCGCCGTCCCGGCCTGGCGGCTGGTGAGGCTGCCGGACGGGATATCGTTCGAGGCCGCCGCAGCCGCCATGCTTCAAGGGATGACGGCGCACTACCTGACGCACTCGACCTATCCGCTCAGCCCTTCGGATACCGCCCTGATTCATGCGGCGGCCGGGGGGACCGGCCTGCTGATAGTCCAGATGGCCAGGATGCGCGGCGCCCGGGTCATCGGTACGGCATCCACTCCCGCGAAGGCAGCCCTGGCCCGGCAGGCCGGCGCCGGCGACGTGATCCTGTACACGGAGCAGGACTTCGAATCTGAAGTCAGGCGGCTGACCGGGGGCCGGGGAGTCGATGTGGTATACGACTCGGTCGGGGCATTCACCTTCCTCAAGAGCCTCAACTGCCTGCGTCCCAGGGGGATGATGGTGACCTTCGGCAATGCCAGCGGAGCCGTCCCCGCCGTCGAGCCCTTGATCCTGAGCCAGAAGGGCTCGCTGTTTCTGACGCGCCCCACGCTGGCCAACTACGCAGCCACCCGCGAGGAACTGCTGGCAAGGGCGGAGGATGTGCTGGGCTGGACCGCCGCGGGCAAACTGGCTCTGCGCGTTCACATGACTTACAGACTCGCCGAAGCGGCCCAGGCTCATCGGGACCTGGAGAGCCGCGCCACCTCGGGCAAACTGCTCCTGATACCGTGACCCAGGCGGAATACTTGCAGCGCCGCCAGACGGCCGCCGCCCTGCTGGCCGGAAACCGGCTGGACGCCCTGCTGGTGTCCTCGCCGGCCAACATACGTTACTTGAGCGGCTTCACGGGCAGCCATGCTCTCCTCGTCGCGCTCGGTGAGTCCGCCGTGCTCTTCACGGACTCGCGGTACAGGCTCCAGGCCGGCGAGGAAACAGAGTGCGCAGTACGCATCGCCCGCGGGTCGCTGTTTGAGGCGGTTGCCAGGTGGCTGGGAGGGACGGATTTGCGCCGCGTGGGCTTCGACCCCGGACTTCCGCACTCGGCGTTCCTGGCGCTTAAGCGCGGCCATGCCCGGCTCAAGCCGGCTGCCGGGCTGGTCGAGGGGCTGCGCATGGTCAAGTCCGCCGGGGAGATCGAGCTCATCCGGAGGGCGGCTGAAGTCACGTCGCTGGCCTACGAGCGGTGCCTGCGGCTGGTGCGCCCCGGCATCACTGAACTGGATCTGGCGGCCGAACTGGACCACCGCATGCGGCGGCTGGGGGCGGAGAGGCCGGCATTCGAGACGATTGTGGCCTCCGGCCGCCGTGCCGCCCTGCCGCACGCCAGCCCTGCCTCCAAGTGCCTGACCTCCAATGAGTTACTATTAATAGACATGGGTGCAGTGCGGGCTGGCTATTGCGGCGACATGAGCCGCACGGTGAGTCTGGGCCGGCCGGCAGCCCGGCTCCGCCGCCTGTACGGGGCGGTGCTGGAGGCACAGCTTGCCGCGATCGACGCCGTACGGGAAGGCGTCACTGCCGGGGCGGTGGACCGGGCGGCGCGCCGGGTGCTGAAAGCGCACGGGCTGGAACGGGCCTTCGTGCATTCATGCGGGCACGGGCTGGGTCTGGAGATCCACGAAAGGCCGCGGCTCGGCCGGGGGGACCTCACCCGGCTAAAGGCGGGTATGGCGGTCACCATCGAGCCTGGCGTATACTTGCATGAGTTCGGAGGAATCCGGATCGAAGACACTGTGGCCGTCACCCGGACCGGCTGCCAGATCCTCACTCCTACCTCTAAGGAACTGTTGACCATATGAGCAGCAAGGCAGGCCCCCGATCCAGCATGACCATCGAAGAGATCCGCGAATTGATAAGGGTTGTCACTGAGAGCTCCGTGGCTGAACTGGAAGTGCAGCGCGGAGACGACCGGGTGCGTATTGTCCGGGCGTCTGCGGCGAGCGTGCAGCACGTTGTGCTGCCGGGCGTTACGGCGCCTGTCGCACATCCGGCGCCTTCCGCTCCGGGGGCCGTTGTCCCGGCGCCCTCCGCCGACATTGACGAGTCCCTGGTGGCTATCAAGAGCCCGATCGTCGGGACCTTCTACGAGTCGTCCGCACCCGGCGCGCCTCCCTTCGTGAAGGTCGGTGACACGGTGCAGGTAGGCCAGGTGCTCTGCATCATCGAGTCCATGAAGCTGATGAACGAGATCGAGGCGGAAGTGGCTGGCGTCGTCGTCTCCAGGCTGGCGAAGAACGGGCAATCGGTGGAATACGGCGAAGCCCTGTTCACCGTCCGCCGTTCCTGAGGCCCTGGGAGCCTGGACCGATCATGTTCCGTAAGATCCTTATAGCGAACCGCGGCGAGATCGCCTTGCGCGTCATCTGCGCCTGCAAGGAACTTGGCATCAAGACCGTGGCTGTGTACTCGGAGGCGGACCGCCACAGCCTGCACGTCCGCTTCGCCGACGAGGCGGTCTGCATCGGGCCGGCCAAGAGCGCCCGCAGCTACCTGGACATCCCGGCGGTGATCAGTTCGGCAGAGGTGACCGGGGCGGACGCCATCCACCCCGGCTACGGGTTCCTGAGCGAAAACGCCGATTTTGCCGAGGTTTGCGAGATCTCCAACATCCGTTTCATCGGACCGCCGCCGGAGGTGACGCGCCTGATGGGGGTGAAGGACAGGGCGCGGGCGGCCATGGCGGAAGCCGGCGTGCCCACGCTGCCCGGCTCCCGGGGAGTGCTCGGGACGGCCGACGAGGCGCTTGGCGTGGCGGCCGAAATCGGCTACCCGGTCATACTGAAGGCCTCGGCCGGAGGCGGCGGACGCGGGATGCGCATCGTCCGGGAAGCGTCTGAACTGGCTGACTTTTACGCGCAGGCCCAGCAGGAAGCTCTGGCGGCCTTCGCCTGCGCGGACGTCTACCTGGAGAAGTACCTTCCCGCGCCGCGGCACATCGAGTTCCAGGTGCTGGCGGATCACCACGGCCAGGTGGAAGTTTTCTGCGAGCGGGAGTGCTCCATACAGCGCCGCCACCAGAAACTGATCGAGGAGTCCCCCTCGCCGAAGCTGACCCCCGAGGTCAGGACGGAGGTCATCTCCAGGCTGCGCGATGCCATGCGCGCTGTGGGCTACACCAACGCCGGAACGGTCGAGTTCCTCATGGACGAGGACGGCAGACTCTACTTCATCGAGGTCAACGCGCGCATCCAGGTGGAGCATCCTGTGACGGAGGCGGTAACCGGCGTGGACCTGGTGAAGGGCCAGATCATGGTGGCGGCCGGAGAAAGACTCTCGGCCATCATTCCGAAATCTCCCCTGGCGCCGCGAGGCCACGCCATCGAGTGCCGGATCAACGCTGAGCACCCCGAGACCTTCGCGCCTTCGCCGGGCCGGATCACGGCCCTGAACCTGCCGGGCGGTCCGGGGGTCCGCGTCGACACGGCGGCATACGCCGACGGCGTGATTCCTCCCTACTACGATTCGCTGATCGCCAAGCTGATAACCTCCGGCCGCAACCGCGCCGAGGCGATCGCGCGCATGAACCGGGCGCTGGAGATGTTCGTGGTCGAGGGGATTCACACTTCCATCCCCCTTCAGCGGAGAATCCTTGCCGATCCCGACTTTCTGGCGGGGCGCTTCGATACGACCTTCGTCGCCCGGTTTCTGCGTGGCAACAACCGCAGCGTCGGCGCGTAGCAGTTCCTGCGAAGAGTCCCTGTCGCCCCGCCCCACGGCCGGGGGATGTGGAGGTCCCTGAAGATCCTGTGCGCCAGGTCTTCGTTGATCTCACGATGAGTTCCACCGGCTGGCCTCCTGGCTCATGACAGCGCGGGGGCGCATTCCTACCGGGCCAGCAGCGCGGAGTTGGCCGCGAAGTTGAGGACAGGAGAGGGGAAGACGCCCAGAACCAGCGTCCCCAGGGCCGAGATCCAGACCGCGGCGGACAGCGCGCCGCCAAGGGGCTCCAGATCCGCTGTCGCCTGGGCAGGCTCGTGCATGTACATAATGACGATGATCCGCAGGTAGTAGTAAGCCGCCACGGCGCTGGCCAGCAGGCCGAAGACGGTCAGCCAGACCAGGTCCGCCTGTAGCGCCGCCCGGAAGATGTAGAACTTCCCGAAAAAGCCGGCGGTCAGCGGGACTCCGATCAGGGACAGCAGGAAGATGGACAGCAGCGCCGCCGTAACCGGCTGCCGCTCTCCCAGGCCCGCGAAGTCCTCCAGTTCCAGGTATCGCTCGCCCTTGCGGGAGATGTGCGCCACGATGGCGAAGGCGCCGATGTTCATCAGGGCGTAAGCCACCATGTAGAACATCACGGCCGTGGTCCCGATCTCCGAGTGCGCCGTCACCGCCACCAGCACGTAGCCGGCGTGCGCGATGGAACTGTAGGCCAGCAGGCGCTTGATGTTCGTCTGCGCCAGGGCGGCGAAGTTGCCGATGAGCATGGTGGCCAGGGCCGAGATCCACAGCAGCGGCTCCCACCGGCCGCTGATCGGCCCCAGTGCCATCACGAAGACCCGCACGAAAACCGCGAACGCCGCGGCTTTCGGTCCCGCTGACAGGAAGGCGGCCACCGGCGCCGGCGCACCCTGATATACATCGGGCGCCCAGGCCTGGAACGGCCATGCCGCGACCTTGAAGGCCAGGCCGACGAACATCAGGGCGGCTGCGGCGGCCAGCAGGACTCCCGACCAGCCGGCCTGCTGTCCGGCCAGGGCCGCCCGGATTGAAGTCAGGTCCGTCGAGCCAGTGATGCCGTAGATCCAGGCCATCCCGTAGAGCAGGAACGCGGTGGCGAAGCTCCCCAGCAGAAAATACTTGAGGGACGACTCCACGGCTTCGCGCCGCTTCCTCAGGAAACCCGCCAGCACGTAGCTGGAGATCGAGGAGATCTCCAGCCCGATGAAGATCATTATCAGATCGTTGGCCGACACCATGAGGCACTGGCCGCACACCGAGAACATAAGCAGGGCGTAGTACTCTCCGCAGTCGGCGTCCTCGCGGCGAAGGTACTGGTAGGAGGCGAGCGTGACCAGCATGCCTGCCGCGATCACCAGCACACGGAAGAAGGTGGCGAAACCATCCACCATAACCATGCGGTTGAAGGCGGGACCGGGATCGAAGTGCGCGGCGACGGCCGCCGCCAGGGCGGCCAGAAATCCATAAAAGGAGACGTAGCCGAGGGCGTTCTGCTCGCGGTCCCTCACCAGCGGCGACAGGACCATGATCATGGTCGCAGCCACGGCGAGGATTATCTCGGGGAGGAACCGGAGCAGCTCGGCGGAGGAGGGAACGAAGCTACCGGGCACGCGGGGCCTCCTCGCCTGGCGTCACGGCGCGGTTTCTCACCTGGACCACGGCGCCCTGATCCACGCGCTCGATGATGCGCGCGTTCACCGCGCTGATGGGCGGCAGGAACGTCTGCGCGGCGCAGCCCATCCAGACCATCAGCACTATCAGGGGCAGAATCGCGGCCCACTCGCGCGGCGCAAGGTCGCGCATGTGCGACTTGACGGCCTCGCCCGCCTCTCCCAGAAACGTCCGCTGGTATAGCCAGAGCAGGTAGCAGGCTGAGAGGATCACGCCAATGGCGGCGAAAACAGCCCATGTGAAATTGGCCTTGGCCGCCCCCTGCAAGACCAGGAACTCGCCCACGAAGTTGTTCAGCGCCGGCAAGCCCAGGCTGGCCAGGCTGGTGATCAGGAACACGGCGGCCAGTTTCGGCGCCGGGGTGGCCACGCCCCCGTAGTCGCTGATCTCCAGCGAATGCCTGCGCTCGTACATGAAGCCGACCAGGATGAACAGAGCGCCGGTCGAGATGCCGTGGTTCAGCATCTGGTAGACCGCGCCGTCCAGCCCGAGCTGGTTGAAGGAGAAGATGCCGAGCACGACGAATCCGAGGTGGCTCACCGACGAGTAGGCCACCAGCTTCTTCATATTGGGCTGGACCATGGCGACCAGAGCGCCGTAGATGATGCCTACGATGGCCAGCAGCACGATCCAGGGCGCGTTGTCGCGCGAGGCGGTGGGGAACAGAGGCAGGCAGAAGCGGACCAGCCCGTAGCAGCCCATCTTCAGCATGGCCGAGGCGAGGATGACTGAACCGGCTGTGGGGGCCTCCACGTGCGCATCCGGCAGCCAGGTGTGCAGGGGGAACATCGGCACCTTGATGGCGAAGGCCAGGAAGAACGCCAGGAAAAGGAGCGTTTCCTCGGCTGCGCCGAGCTGCATGCGGCCGGAGGCCAGGTCCGACACAAGCATGCGGTAATCAAAGGTGCCGGCTATGTTGTAGAGGTAGATCATTGCCGCCAGCATCAGCACCGAGCCGGCCATGGTGTAGAGGAAGAACTTCACCGCGGCGTAGATCCGGCGCTCGTGCCCCCATATCCCGACCAGGAAATACATGGGCACCAGCGAAACCTCCCAGAAGACGTAGAACAGGAACAGATCCAGCGCCACGAAAACGCCGATCAGTCCGAACTCCATCAGCAGCAGGAACGCGTAGAACTCCTTCATGCGCGAGCTTATGTGCCGCCAGGAAATGAGCACCGCCAGCGGCGTGAGCAGCGTGCTCAGCAGCACCAGCCACAGGCTCATGCCGTCCAGCCCCACGTGGTAGCGGATGGCGGGAGCGGAGATCCAGGGGATGTTGGTCTCGAACTGAAACTCGCCGCTGGCGCGGTCGAAGCCCACAAGCAGGCTCAACGATGCCGCGAAGATTACGAGCGAGGCGACGAGCGCCATCCAGCGGCTAAGCCCCGGACGGCCGCGCGGGACCACCAGCAGGAGCAGGAATGCCGCCAGCGGGAGAGCCAGGCACAGGTCCAGCCGTGTCATTGCGGCCCCCCTGCCAGCACCAGGGCCAGCATGGCCAGCACCGCCCCCCAGACCACCCAGCCCGCGTAGCTTCGGATGTTACCCGATTGCAGAAGGCGCAGCACCGATCCCAGGCTCCTGGCCTTCACGCCCACCTGGTTCACCGCGCCGTCAATCAGCCCGGCGTCCACGCCGCGCCACAGCAGGCTCGCAGAACCTCGCACGCACGGCTCGACCACCGTGGCGGCATAGACCTCGTCGACGAAGTACTTGTTGTAGACCAGCCTGTAGATCCAGCCCAGCCGGAGCGCCAG
>JBBITL010000040.1:0-40565 GCA_037440765.1 Solibacteraceae bacterium | reverse complement strand
CCGCCTCCCTGTTTTCAGACGATTACCGGCTAAAAGCGCAAACATGCGCTAGCGGATGGCGGTGAACACGTAGGAGCCGGATTTCAGGCTGTAGACGGCCTTGCCGTTCTCGTGCCTGATGAAAGTCACGCCGCTGGCCTTGGCGGCGTCCCTTCCGCCCTCCCGGACCGTCTCCGGCGACCTGGCCGGCAGATAGAGCGTAGCGGTGGTGTTGGCCGGAACCGTGGCCCGGTAGGTAAGGGCGCTTCCGTCCACCTTCCAGGCGCTGGAAATCCGGCCGTACACCGAGTCGTAGTAGCCCTCGGCCGAGGTCATTACGCCCGTTGGATCGGGCTCGGGCTGGAGGATGAACTTCTGGAAGCCGGGCTCGTCGCGCTGGATGCCGAGCGAGTAAGCCATCATCCACTGGCCGACGGCGCCGAACGAGTAGTGGTTGAACGAGTTCATGCTGTTGTTGCCGCCGAACCCGTTCTCCACCGTGTAGCCGTTGAGGCGCTCCCATATCGTGGTCGCCCCCTGGTCGATGGCATAGAGCCACGACGGGTATTGATTGTTGTGCAGTTGCCGGTAGGCCAGTTCGCCGAGGCCGTGGTCCGACAGCGCCTTGCTGATCCAGGCGGTGCCGATGAAGCCGGTCATCAGCGAGTGCTTCGGGCGCATGACCCCTCCGTCGTCCCGGTTCTCCCGCGCGACGGTGTCCGCCAGATTCTTAACCATGTAGGGGAGGTTCCGCTCGTCGAACAGGCCCAGGCCCAGCCCGACTGCGTATGACGTCTGCGTGTCGGCCACCCTGAACTCCGGCGCCGCGGCCGCTCCGCCCGCCCGGCCCGGCGCCGCCGCGCCGCCTCCTCCTCCAAACCCGCCGCGGCCGCCGCCGACGCCCAGGGTCTTGCGTTCGGCGTTCACGAACGTCGCGTTGAAGAACGCCTTCCGCTTCTCGTACATGCCGCGGTACTTCACGGCGTCGGCGCCCTTGCCGAGCACCTGGGCCGCCTGGGCCATGATGTCGAGGCTGTAAGCGTGATACGCGGTGGTCAGGAACGGCGTCCCCAGGGCGTTGTTCTGCGGCCCGAGCCAGTCGCCGAGCTGCCCGTCAGAAGTGAAACCCGTCTTGGGGTCGATGGTGGTCTCCAGGTAGTCGATGTAGGCCGCCATCGCCGGATAGTGCCTCTCCAGCAGGCCGACGTCCTTGTACTGCAAGTAGGCCTCCCAGGGGACCACGATCCCGGCGCTTCCCCAGAGCACGCCACCGAACCCGCCGCCCACCGGCGCGATGTCGGCGAACCTGCCGGCCGGAGTCTGCGTGTCGCGCATGGCGTACATGTGGCGGGTCAGAAACTGATTCGCGTTGGATACGTAGGTGGCGGTGCGCGAGAAGACGTTGATGTCGCCGGACCAGCCCATGCGCTCGTTGCGCTGCGGGCAGTCGGTCGGGATGGAGAGGAAGTTGCCCACGGTGGACCAGACCAGGTTGGACCACAGCCGGTTGACCTTCTGGCTGGAAGTCCTGTAGTCTGCGCTCAGCTCCAGTATTGAACTGATGGCCAGGCCCTCGACGGCCGCCAGCGGGAGCGGCTTGTCGATCCCCGTGATTTCGATGTACTGATAGCCGTGGGAGGTGAACCGGGGCTGGAACACCTGCTTGCCCGCCTTCATTATGTAAACGTCCTGGCTGAGCGCGGCGCGGTAGTTCTCGGTCATGATCATGCCGACGTTCTTGCCCGACTCGGCCAGGCCGGGATACAGCATCTCGGAGAAGCGGAGCGTGATCCTGCCTCCTGCGCGTCCGTCGGCTATGGTGATCCTGGGCACTCCCACTATGTTCTGGCCCATGTCGTAGACGTACACGCGCGGCCGCACTTCCTTGACGCTCCTGGCGGTGAGGGTCCGGAATACTCCGGCGTTGTTGCCTATCTGGCCGATCAGGGACATTTTGTCGAAAGTGAACGGCAGGCCCGACCCGCCCCGGCCGGCTTCCACGCCGGAGAATGCCGTCCCTTTCAGGGGAACAACCGCGGCCTGCTTCCATCTGCTGTCGTCGTAGGCGGCGGTGGTCCAGTTCGCTACGGCGGGCTCTTTGGCGGCGTCGTATACTTCGCCGAAATTCAGGCTGCTGTAGACCAGCGGGCCGTCGCTGAAGTACTTCCAGGTTTGCGGGCTGGTGACGATGGTGTCCGAGGAACCGTCGCGATAAGTGATGACGAGTTTGGCCAGCAGCGACTGCCGGTCGCCGAAGTGGTTCCAGATGGTGCCGAAGCTGAGCAGGCCGCTCCACCAGCCTTCGGCGAGAATGGCGCCCATGGCGTTCTGGCCGGCCCTGACCAGCGAGGTGACGTCATAGGTCTGGTACATGTGCGTGAGGTTGTACTGAGTCAGGCCGGGGTTGTAGTAGTCGTCGCCCACGCGCCTGCCGTTGAGGAACACCTCGTAGATGCCCCGGGCGGTCACATAGAGACGCGCGCCCCGGATGGCGCTTCCGGATGTCTTGAACGCTGTGCGCAGCATGGGAGCCGAGTTCCGGCTGGGGTCCCTGACGACAAAGACGCCCTTGGCGCCTCCTGCCAGCACGTAGCGCCCGTCGGCCACCGAGAACCCGGAGCCGGGCGCGACGGCGCCGGCATAGATGCCACGATAGGGGCCGGCTGCCAGATTTTCCCGGAACAGTATGCTATTGGGGGCACGGTTGTTGCGAACCGTGACGTCGCGGAAGGCGGCACTCTGGCCGGGCTCGACCGAGAAACCGATGTCGCACAGCAGCCCGAAGGGGAGGAAGTTGCCCCCCGAACCCAGCGGGTTCAGGTTAACCGTGTTGAGCCCGCCGCCGCCGGCCGGACCTCCGCCGCGGGCCGGTTGCGCCGCCGCGCCCCCGAAGGATGTGTTCCCATTGACCGAGAGGCTAATCTGCCCGAAGGCGCTCCTGAATTCGATCAGGTGTTCGGAGTGCTTGTTGGCGTTGCTGATGGCCTCGGCCGGGATCTCGAAGGTGCGCAGCGGCTTGGAAGGCGTGTCGGTATCGGCGTAACCGGCGCGGTAGACGTGCAGCTTCGCCATGCCACCCTGCGAACCGTTGACCGCGGAAATGTCGAGCTCCAGCTTGATGTAGCTCTGATCCTTGCCGCTTTGGATCTGGTAGGTGTTCTTGTACCTGTCCATGAGGCGGCTGTCGTTGGCCCCGTAAATGAAACTGGCGCGGGTGCTGCCCGGGGCGATAGCGACGGCGTAACTCAAATTGAAGATGGCCAGATAGGGCGCATAGAGCACCAGGTCTTCATCTCCTCCTCCGATCCAACGGGCGCCGCCCCAGGCGCTCGATTCGGGAGAGGGGTCCATCAGGCCGGTTTCAAACCAGGAACTTGCGGTAAGCCGCGCACCCGCCTGGTTCCATGCGGCGACCGTCCAGGTGTACCTTGTAGCCGCCTTCAGAGGGGCGCCGGCGTACTTGATGCCGACCGAAGCCGAGCCTTCGACTCTGCCGGTGTCCCAGACCACGTTGCCGTCCGGCTCCCTGACCTGGACCTGGTAGGCGGTCTGAGCGACATCACGCTCACCGGCGGTGGCCGCCATCTGCCAGCCAAACCGGGGCTGCGCCACGTCAATGCCCAGCGGCGTGCTCCTGTATTCCACTTGCAGGTTCCTGACGACGACGGCCGCGTTTGCCTGAGCGGCCACGCAGAGCAACACGAGCACGAATACGCGTCTCATACTCGCGGCACCTCCTGTTTCCCTCGCTTGAAGGCTTGATTATAGCTGACGCCGCTAGCCCGCCTGAATGGGGCCTCGGCTGGCCGAAAGCGTCCCGGCCACGTGCTCCTTGCGCTCGTCCGCCTTCCTCACCGCGGCTTCCAGTGCGATCCTGTAGAACGCCGCCGCGACAATCGCAGCCAGGGCCAGCACCGCGAAGAAGGCGGCCTGGCTGCCAGAGGCGTACCTGGCTCCGTAGGCCGCCAGCACGGGCAGCGACAGCACGGGCAACATCAGCAGCAGCAGTATCCTGACCGAGGGCGCCGAACCCGCCCCGGAGGTCTTGTCCGGGCTGACAGGACGCGGGTGGTAGACCGAGGCCAGGTTCCCCAGAGCCATCATGGACACCGCCAGCACCGCCGGAGCCAGGTAGGCTTCCGCGATCCGGACTGCGTCCAGGGGCATGCGCACCATGGCCCAGGCGATGACCACGCAGGTGATTTCCAGCAGCACAAACAGCCCCGCGGCCAGGTTCTTGCCGGCCACAACCGTCCGCAGCGAAGCCGGTTGCAGGAAGAACAGCTGGGCGGCCGCGCGGTCCGGGCCGAAGATGTTCCAGAACAGCACGTCGCTCAGCAGCAGCAGGGCATAGCCGCATACCATTGTGAGCTGGTAGGAGGCCACATCGCCGCCGGACCTGCTGCGCAGCAGCATCGGAAGGAAAATGATGAACCCGAAGCTGAAGCCCATCACGAACAGAAGCCGGAAGCGGGGTGAACGAACCAGCGAGCGCAGTTCCTTTTCGACAATGGCGGCCAGCGGGTCTGGCAGGACTCGCGACGGCAGACGGTAGAAGGTCTCCAGCGGGGAGACCCGGCCCACGGCGGGCCGTTGGCGCACGGTCTCGGCGCCCGGCTCGAGCCGGAGGTTGCGCTGGAACTGGGCACGGCCGTAAAGGAACGCGAGGAGAAGCCAGACAGCGGCCGCGGCCCAGTCGGCTGGCGTCGAGCGCCCCAGCGCCGCACCGGCGGCCAGCGACCACGGCCACCATGGCATCCACAGCGCCCCCAAAGCGGCGCGAAGCTGAGCAGGCGCACCGGTCGAGACCAGCAGGTGCGGCAGCGCCGCGGCGATCACCAGCAGCAGCACCAGGACCTCGCGCAAATGCCTGCGCGCCAGCCAGCGCTCGAGCTGGTATTTCAGCCCCGCGCCCATGAAGAGGTTGAACACCACGAAGACAGCCAGGCAGAGCGGCGCCGCCCAAGAGCGAAGCGCCGGATTCAGGACCAGCCCCGCCGCCAGTCCCGACATGAGCAGGATCATCTCCAGGCAGGTGCTCGTGCGCAGAAGGATTTCAAGAGCGAACAGGCGCCCCGGGGGGACCGGGAACGCCAGGAGTCTCTTCAGTTCGAGCGAGGCGCCCTGGGAAGCGAGCATGACCGGCGTGAGCTGCCAGTAGAGGGTGGCGAACAACAGCCCCTGGGGGAGGAACTCCGGCAGAAAGCGCACCGCCTCCGGCCGGCTGGCCAGCACCCCGGCCAGAATGGCCAGAGCGGCCCAGCCCGCGTACCAGGCTGCGAGCACGACGCCCGCCAGAACCGACCCGGCCCGGGCGCCGCGCCTCAGGCCGTGGAGCACCGCTCGCTGCTGGGCCCAGACAACGGCAACCACTTGCGCGGTCATTGGCTCAAAGCCATTCCAGCTTCTCGGCCGCCCGCTCCGCCCCAACCACCCTCACGAACACGTCCTCGAGCGACCCGGCGGTGTCCCTAAGTTCATCCATGCTCCGCTCCATGACCAGGCGGCCTTCATGGATGATGCCAACCCGGTGACACAACCGCTCGACCACCTCCAGGACATGAGACGTGAGAAACACGGTTGCGCCCTGCCGCACCTGGTCGAGCAGTATGTCCTTCATGAGCCGGGCGCCGACGGCGTCCACGCCTTCAAACGGCTCGTCCAGCAGGAACAGCTCCGGGCGGTGGATGAGCGCCGCGGCCATCGAGAGCCGCTTCCGCATCCCCTTGGAATAGCCGGCAATCAGCTTGGAGGTCTCCCCTTCCAGCTCGAACAGCGCCAGCAGTTCGCCGGCGCGGTCGCGCGCCACCTCGCGGCCGAGGCCGTACATGCGTCCCACAAATTCCAGGAACTCCGGGCCGGTCAGCCGGTCGAACAGCAGCGATTCGTCCGGGACAAGCCCAATCCTGCGTTTGATCTCCAGGGCATCCTGGGGCATGGGCCGTCCCAGCAACTCCATGCTGCCCGAGGTTGGGCGGACCAGGTCCATCATCATGCGAATGGTGGTGGTCTTGCCCGCGCCATTCGGCCCCAGGAAGCCGAAGAAGCACCCCCGTGCGACCTCCAGCGACAGGCCGTCGACGGCAGGCCTGTCGCCATAGACCTTCCTCAGTTCGGTCAGCCGGATGGCGGGCGCCCCGTTGTCCATGACGCTTCCCATCCTAAGGTAAAGTCGCCGACAGTTGCAGCGCCAGACCCTCCAGGGGGAGGCCAGCTCCGCCGATGAGACGGACATGGCGGCTGTGGTGCGCGAGGCCCCGACACCCAGGGAGAAACTGCTTGACGGCGCCAGCACGGTGCCGCCGTTTCCGCGCATCCTCGACCGGCTGCTGGCAACCCTGGCCAAGGAAGATGTCCTGATGGCTGAAATCTGCGAACTGGTGGAGAAGGACACCACACTGGCCGGGAACCTGCTTCGCACCGTTAACTCTTCCCTCTACGGCATGTCCGGCACGGTCAACTCCGTGCGGCATGCGCTTGCGATTCTGGGCCTGGAGAGAGTCCGGAACGTCACCCTTACCATGTCTCTGGTGCGATTATGGCGCAGGGATCCGAGCGTGCCGGGCTGGTCGTCGGCCCGGTTCAATCTGCACTGCGCCGCAACCGCCATAATGTCCGACGTGCTGGTCCAGCGCATGCCAGTGGAGTACCCCGAGGGAGCCTTCACCGCGGGGCTTTTTCATGACTTCGGCAAGGTCCTGGTGGCCTCGCTGCTGCCCCTTGAGTTCGGGGCGGTGAGAACCATGGTCGAGGCCGAGGGCGAGGACCAGGAATCCAGTGAGCGCGCCCTGCTGGGGATCACGCACTCCGAACTCTCGGCGGCGGTCCTGGAGAATTGGAAGCTCCCGGCTGAGATTGTCCGGGCGGTGCGCGAGCACCATTCACCCCGGCGGGAGCCGGAGGCCGGGCGGCCGCTGGCCCAGGCAGTGGAACTGGCCGACCGGTGCGTGAACCGAATCGGCATCTCAGCACTGGCCTTCCACCCCGAGAGCGGCAAAGACCCGGCCGAGGCGCTGGCCACGGCCGGGCTGGGCGATGCGGCCCACGCGCTGCTCAGCGAGTTTCACACCGAGTTCGAGGTCGCCAAGGCCTACTTCTGACGCCTGAGGGCCGCTGCCGCAATCTGGTAGCATGAATCCGGAGGTGCCATACATCGTGTCCCGGCTGCCATGTCCCCACGGTGCGTACCGCACAGCCGCCGTGCTGCTGCTCCTGCTGGCGGCTGGCGGGTGTACGCAGGAGAACCGCACAGTGCGGATCTACGCCATGGGTGAGCGGGCCGAAGCCGGGCCGCTGATCTACAACGTCCTGGAGTCGGAGTGGCGGGCCCGGCTGGGCGAGGGCGCCCAAGTGCGCATTCCGCAGCACCGGTTCCTGCTCCTGCGCCTCAGCATAACCAACAGCGGCGCCAACACGGTATCGGCGCCCCGCGTGGCGCTGGTGGCCCGTTCGGGGGCCGAGTACGACGAACTGACCGACTCGGAAGGCGTGGATGACTGGCTGGGGCTGCTTCGCCGGCTCAAGCCTGCCGAGACGGCCGTTGGCCGGGTCCTGTTCGACGCCCCCCGCGGGGACTACCAGTTGCGCGTCTCAGACGACGCCTTCGACCCGGCCGACGCCCGTCTGGCCATGATACAGATACCGCTCAGGATGGAGGCGAAGTCCGACTTCCTCCCGGAGCGGAAGCCGGACCGGTAGAAAGACATGCGGACGCTTCCGCTCATCGCGGCCGCCGCCGGCATGGTTGCACATGCCCAGCAACCGGCCAGGCCGCTGGCGGTGGCCGAGGCTTCCGTGCAGCAGTACGAGGACGGACCGCCCGTAGGCGCCGAGCCCTTCCGGCCCGGCGAGACTGTCTTCTACAGCTTCATGGTCCAAGGCTACGGAGTGAGCCCCGAGCGCAAGGTGGCTTTTACGTACCGCATAGAGGTGTCGGACCCTGACGGCGTCGCCCTGGTGGAACCGGAGACGGGCCGCATCGAGACCGCGCTCAGCGAGCATGACAAGGACTGGCTTCCCAAGGTCCGGCATCACTTTTTATTACCGCCGCACGCCCTGGCGGGACGTTTCAGAATCCTGGCGGTGGTCCGGGACGGCCGCGCCGGAGCCGAGGTGAGGTCGGAGACATTTTTCAACATCCAGAGCCGCCAGGTGCAGACAGGCGGCCCGCTGGCGGTGCGGAACATCCGCTTTTTCGCCGGAGAGGACGACCGTTCGCCGCTGGTATCCGCCGTCTACCGGCCCGGGGATACGCTGTGGGCGCGCTTCGACATCACAGGCTTCAAGCTCGGCGAGGGAAACCGCACAGATGTCTACTACGGGCTCTCGATTATCAGCCCGTCCGGCAAGCAGTTGTTCACCGAACCGCGTGCCGCTGGAGAGCAAAGCCCGTCGTTCTATCCGAGGCGCTACGTCCCCGGCGTCATCAGCCTGACCGTGCAGCCCAAGACCACGCCCGGCGAATACACGCTTGTCATTACGGCCCGCGACGAGGTGGCAGGCCAGGCGAGCGAGAGCCGGGGGACTTTCCGGGTCGAGCCGTAGCAACCGAACCGCGAGCGTCAGCGGGCGGACGGTTTCTTCACCAGGTATCCGCGGGGGTTAAAGGTGAACATGAGCTTCTGGCGGGCCGTGTCTATCTCGAAGTCCTGGTTCTCCTTCAGAAACTGATCCAGGGCCTCCATGGGACCCGGGCCGTGCTTGGGCAGGATGGGATGCCCGTTGAAGTGCGTGTCCTCCACCACCAGGTAGCTGCCCGGAGTCACCAGTCCGTTGTACAGCCGCAGTTCATCGAGCACGTGTCTCATCGAGTGATCCGAGTCGAGCAGCACGAGAACGGTCTCGCCGGGCTTGATGCTGCCGCGCACCTGGGCTACAACGGCGGGCGCGGTGGAGGAGCCCAGCAGGTAAGTGATCCGCGGATGCTGGGGCAGGTCCGGGTGCCGCTCGATGTCGATGGTGACGACGCGCCCCTTTCCAAGCAGGTCCATAAGGCGAGCCAGATAGAAGGCCGTGCCGCCCTTGTAGGTTCCGCATTCGACCACCACGTCCGGCTTCAGTTCGTGCAGCATTTCCTGGTAAATCCACAGGTCCATGGGGTTTTTCTGGAGCGGCGTGCCGAGCCAGCGGAGGCTGTTGTAGGTCCGGTCGCCCTCATGGTGAAAGAGGATTGCAAAAGCGTCCACCACCTGCTGGCGGTTGGCCACAATGAGCTTGCTGGCCCAGCGGTACCGCAGCGGCCCGAAAGCGTCCAGCGTCAGCACGGCGGCGGCGGAAATCAGGAGGAGCAACACCCCCAGCCCCAGGTAGCGCAAGGTTCTTGGCCGCATAGAGACCCCATCATCGCACTTCCTCCCGGCGATCCCAACTCACCGGGGGGAGGCCGGGGTGAGAGCAACCTGCCCGGGGAGACACTACCTGTAGGGTTGGCTCTGTTCACGACTCGCAGCGCGGCGGTTTACGGCATCGACGCCCACCTGATCGATGTGGAGGTGGACTTGTGGGCGTCGGGGTCGGCCAGGGACTTTGTCACCGTCGGGATGCCCGACACGGCCGTCCGTGAGAGCCGGGAGCGCATCAAGAGCGCCCTGCTGAATTCCGGCTTCGGCTATCCCAACAAGGCCGTAACCATCAACCTGGCGCCGGCCAACGTGCGCAAGGAGGGCGCGGGATTCGACCTCCCCATGGCCGTCGGGATTCTGGGGGCTATGGGCCTGGCGCCCAAGACTAACGGCCACCTCTTGGTGGGGGAACTCTCGCTGGACGGCAGCATACGTCCGGTCCGCGGCGCACTTTCCATCGCCGCCTGCGCCCGGCAGAACCGGCTGGAGAGCGTGATCGTCCCGCACGAGAATGCGGCCGAGGCGGCCGTCGTCGAAGGCGTCCGGGTGTTCGGCGTGCGGCACCTCTGCGAAGTCGTAGCGCTGCTGGAAAGCCCGGAGAAATTCGCGGCGTCGGCGCCGGTGACCGCCTTGAGCGCCGAAGCCGCAGCCTCCGCCCCGGACTTCCGGGATGTGCGCGGCCAGGGAACGGCCAAGCGCGCCCTCGAGGTCGCCGCCGCGGGCGTTCACAATGTTCTCCTGATCGGTCCTCCCGGCTCGGGCAAGACCATGCTGGCCAAGAGGCTGGCGGGCGTGCTGCCGCCGCTGACCCTGGAGGAGGCGCTTGAGACCACCAAGATTCACAGCGTCGCGGGCTATCTGCCGCAGGGGGCCGGGCTGCTGTCGAAGCGCCCCTTCCGCGCGCCGCACCACACGGTATCCGACGCCGGTCTTGTTGGCGGGGGCGTGGGAATTCCCCGCCCCGGCGAAGCGAGCCTTGCCAATCACGGCGTTCTGTTTCTGGACGAGTTCCCGGAGTTCCCGCGCAACGTGCTCGAACTGTTGCGCCAGCCGCTGGAGGACGGCTCGGTGACTATAGCCCGGTCCAGCATGACGCTCTGCTTTCCGGCGAGCTTCATGCTGGTGGCGGCCATGAATCCCTGCCCCTGCGGTTATCACGGGGACACGACGCGCGAGTGCCGCTGCACGGGCGGGATCATACAGCGCTACCTTCGCAAGATCTCCGGACCGCTGCTGGACAGGATCGATCTGCACATCGAGGTGCCCGCGGTCCCCTACCGGGAGATGCGGACGCGCGAGGCCGGCGAGTCCTCGGCCGAGATCCGCGGGCGCGTCGAGCGCACGCGCGCCGTCCAGCAGGCGCGGGGGTTCTACAACTCGCAGATCCCGACCCGGCTGCTGCGCAAGTTGTGTGAACTCGACGAAGCCGGCGAGCGCACGCTGGAGATGGCCGTGCGCCGGATGGGGCTTTCGGCCCGCGCTCACAACCGCCTGTTGAAGGTCTCCCGCACCATCGCCGACCTGGGCGGCTCGGACGCCGTCACGGCCAAGCATGTCGCCGAAGCCGTCCAATACCGCAGCCTCGACCGGAACTACTGGAGCTGAGGGAGCCTCCCCTGGGGCCGAAGTCCTCGACCACGAGATCTTCGGGCGGGCAAGAGCAGATGGCGTTGCCGTCGAGCTGGCGCGCCCACTCGCCGGGGAGCTTTTCCCTCAGGAGCGCGCGGCGCAGCTCGATGGCAGACTCCAGGCGCCCCGGCGCGGCATTCAGAAACGCACTCCGAGCCCGAACACAGCATGGTGCGTGCGGAACAGCGATTCAGCGTGCCCGGAAGCGACCTTGACCCGCTGCCTGGTGCGGGTGTACTTGTATTCGGTCAGCCAGTGGAGCCCCCGCCAGAGACGCAACTCCGCGCCTCCGGCCAGGTGCAGGGCAGGCCGGCCGAGCTGGTAGCCCTGCCGGCCGGAACCCATGATCTCGCTCTCCGGATGCGGGATCGTGGGGCCCGCTCCCGCCCGGGCTGCCACGGAAAGCCAGCGCGGTCTGGACAGGCGGCGCGTGTAGACCACGTTGGCCACGAGCATATTCAGGCCGTGCGAGATGCTGAACCGGCCGACGATCGTGTTCATCGGGAGACGGGCCCTGAGCGGCGCGCCGCGCAGCTCGCCCTCCACCTCCACCAAGCGGTCCACGTGGCCGTAGGCCTTGAGGTGGATGAACTCGGCCTCCGCTCCCAACCGTTCGCAGAAGAAGTAGCCGAGCCGGTAGCCATAGTAGAGCGCGGGCTCAAATGACCGCCCTTCAAACCTGACCGGCTGGAAGCGAAGGCTGGTCGCCAGCGCCGGTTGCTCTATATGAACGGTGCTGGGCCGCGTAGTCGCGGCGCCCAGGTACGCAGCGGCACGCCACTCTCCGCGGGCCTCGCCGGCCGCCCCTAACGCAACAAGGGTGGATAGCACCGCGGCTGGACGCATACCTGCTCCCACACCAAGTATAGTCCGCTAATCCGCTATCTGCGCACCCCCAACAGCCGCAGTGCGATCCGCTCGAACAGGCGCCGCAGGCGGCTTTGCAGGAATAGCCAGTACAGGATTCGTATGGCGATGGGCGTGCGCCGGCCTGCGCCACATTCCCGTCGCATGGCCAGAAACTGGGCCAGCGCTTCCCTGGGGTTCACCCTGAAGTGGTCGAGCACGGCCGTCTGGTGGACGCAGGAAATCGTGCAGTAGGGGGCACAGGCTTTCACGGTGTTGTACTCGCGATCCAGGTCCTCCTTGGTGTACTCCTCAAGCGTTCTCCCCGGACAGCCGCGCCGCTGGGAGCACCAATGCACGAGGCCGTGTTCGCAGATGTAGAGGTAGCGGCTCCCCGCCGGGCAATGCCAGTCGTTGGGCAGCCGCCGCATGACGTTCTTCTGGAAGCGGTGGTAGTGGGCGAAGGAGAACAGTGGCGTGCCGATCCTCAAGGCCTCCTCGTAAACTCGCTGGTGCTGCTCCGCAAGGGATTGCCCCAACTGTCCCCCATCCCCATGGATAACGCCAACGGTACAGGTGAAACCGAGGCCCCGAGCCCGGCGGGCGACGATGAGCACGTCCTCCGGATTCCGGATCTGGCTGCCGAGCACCGAGTTGACCACCACGCCGAACTCGGCGCCCTCGGCAAGCCATTTGAGCCTCTGATCGAGCACCGCCAGGCTCTTCCTCGAGGTATCGTCCGGCGTCACGTTGTCGATGCTGATCTGAAGGAAGTCCAGCCCGGCGCTGTTCAGGCTCGTGATGCGCCCGGGAGTCAGGAGGTAGCCGTTGGTGATGACAGTCGCTATGATCCCGCGCCGGCGGATATGCCGGATGAGCGGCTCCAGATCGGGATGAAGAAGCGGCTCCCCGCCGCTGAGGGTGATGATAGTCGTGCCCAGGGCGGCGAGCAGGTCGATGCGCCGCAGCAACTCGTCCGCTGGCAGCAGCGGCGAGTGGGCGTCGTACTCGTTGCAGAACGCGCAGGCGAGGTTGCAGCGCCGGGTGGGCACCAGGTGGGCGAGGATCGGATGCCGGGGCGAAACCATCGCCCTCGCAAACAGGCGAACCTCTCTGAACCGGCGTTCAAGGCCGCGCAGCCTTCGGCGAACGGCGACGCTGTGCATAGGTCCCGGCGCTAGGCCCCGGAGAGGCTACTGCCCCGAGATTTCCAGATAGCGCGCCACCGCCTCGATGCCGCGGTAAAAGTTGGGCAGGTGGAACTTCTCGTTGGGAGCGTGAAGATTGTCGTCGGGCAGGCCGAAGCCCATCAACACGCTGGGAATCCCCATGTGCTGGTCGAACAGGCCCACGATCGGAATCGAGCCGCCGGAGCGGATATAAACCGTCTGCTTCCCGAAAACCTCGCTCATGGCCTTGGCCGAGGCCTGGATGAAAGGGTTGGTGGGGTCGACCAGCGAGGGCGCCGCGCCGTGAATCAGCTTCACCTGGACGGTGACACCTCTGGGGCACGCTTTGGTGACCGCCGCCTTGAATTGTTCCAGCGCTTCCCCGGGCGCCTGGTCCGCCACCAGACGCATGCTGACCTTGGCCGTGGCGCGCGCTGGTATCACGGTCTTGGCGCCTTCGCCCGTGAAGCCGCCGCGGATGCCGTGAACCTCCAGGGTGGGGCGCGCCCAGATGCGCTCGAACAGAGGCACCTCGGGTTCCCCGACCAATTCAGTGACCTCCATCTCCTTGCGCTTGTACTGCTCCTCGTCGAAGGGGAGGCGGGCCCAGGCCTCGCGCTCCTCGCGGCTGGGCGGGCGCACGCGGTCGTAGAAGCCGGGAATGAGGATGTGGCCTTCGCGGTCCTTCAAGGCGCAGAGGACTTCGGCGATGGCCTGTATGGGATTGGGAGCGGCGCCGCCGTAAACGCCCGAGTGGAGGTCGTGGCCGGCGCCCTGCGCTTCCAGTTCCAGATAGACGATCCCACGCAGGCCGACGCACAGCGTGGGCAGGCCGGGAGCGAACATCTCGGTGTCGGAGATCACGGCGGCATCGGCCCTGATGCGCTCGGGCTTCGAGGAGACGTAGGCCGAGATGTGCTTGCCGCCGAATTCCTCCTCGCCCTCGATCAGGAACTTGACGTTGACCGGCAGCCGGCCGCTGGTCTTCAGAAAACCTTCCACAGCCTTTATGAGGATGTAGAGCTGCCCCTTGTCGTCCGAGGCGCCCCGGGCGAACAGGTCCTCGCCGCGAAGCGTGGGCTCGAAGGGCGGCGATTTCCACTCCTCCAGGGGATCGGGAGGCTGCACGTCGTAGTGGCCGTAGAACAGCAGCGTGGGCTTGCCGGGAGCGCCCAGCCACTCGGCATAGACCAGCGGGTTGCCCTCGCCCTCGATGAGCTGGGCGGAGTTGAGGCCGGCCGAGCCGAGCTCGCCGCGCACGAATTCGGCCGCGCGGCGGATGTCCGGCTGGTGCTCCGAAAGGGTGCTGATGCTGGGGATCCGGAGGAAGGTCTTCAGCCCCTCCAGAAAAGCTTCGCGGTTCGCCTGGTAGTAGTTCATACAACTAGATGATAAGCCGGGGAATAGAATGAAAGCATGGCTACCGCGCCGTTGCAGGGGATTGTGCCGGCTGTAATCACGCCGTTCCGGGAAAACGAGGCGGTCGATTACGGCGCCTGGCAGGAGCATCTGGAGGCGCTGATCGCCGGCGGTGTCCACGGGCTGTTCGTCCTGGGTGGCCAGGGCGAGTTCTTCGCGCTCACCGAGGAGGAGAGAACCGTCGCCGCGCGCTTCTGCGCGCAAGCCACGGCCAGGCGGCTTCCGGTGTATGCCAACGTCGGCGCCATCACCACGGCCGAGACGGTCCGGCTGGCGCAGCAGGCGGAGCAGGACGGAGTGGACTGTGCCGTGGTCATCACGCCCTACTACCTGAAGCCGTCATCGGAGGAACTCTACGAGCATTACTCGGAGGTATGCCGCAGCGTGCGCATCCCCGTGCTGGCTTACAACATCCCGGAGCGGACGGGAGTCGAGCTGACCCCGGACACGCTCGGCAGCGTCGCCAAGGCGCACGAGAACTTCATCGGCTTGAAGGACTCAAGCGGCAGGCTGGAGCTGATCCCGGAATGGAAGCGGGCGGGCCTCGCGGTGTTCATGGGCCGCGACCACATGGTGCTGGACGGGTTGCGCATGGGCTGCGTGGGCGCCGTAGCCGCCTGCGCCAACCTCGTTCCCCGTCTCTTCGTGGACCTCCACGACGCCTACCGGGCCGGCGCGCTGGATAAGGCGGCGCGCTTGCAGGCGCTTGCGGACCCTCTGCGGCAGGCATTCTCGCTGGCCACCTTCCCGTCGGTGATCAAGGAGGCCATGAACATGGCGGGGATGAGGGCCGGCCGGTGCAGGCGCCCTGTGGGCCCAATGCCGGTGGATGCTAAAGTTGAGCTAGCCGCAGTACTCGAAAAACTCAGAGAGGCGCGCTACCTGCCGAACCCGGCCCTAACGGCGGGGCGCGAGAGCTAGCGAAGATCCAGGCCGCGCTCTGACGCTCGCGGTTCCGTGCCAGCGCCGAACCGCGACCGTGAGGGAGCGGCTGCGGGATGCACATGAACCGTTTGGCGGGGGAGAAGAGCCCCTATCTTCTCCAGCACGCGCACAATCCGGTGGACTGGTATCCGTGGGGCCAGGAGGCATTCGAGAGCGCGCGCCGGCTCGGCAAGCCGATCTTCCTTTCGGTGGGCTACTCGGCATGCCACTGGTGTCATGTGATGGAACGGGAGTCGTTCGAGGACGAGAGAACCGCCGCCCTGCTCAACGAAAACTTCGTTCCGGTCAAGGTGGACCGTGAGGAACGGCCTGATGTAGACCGCGTCTACATGCTGTACGTGCAGGCGGCCACGGGCGGCGGCGGCTGGCCCCTGTCGGTGTGGCTGACGCCGGAGCTTGTGCCGTTCCACGGAGGGACGTACTTCCCGCCGGACAACCGGTACGGGCGTCCAGGCTTCCCTCAGGTCCTCCAGATGATCGCCGGGCTGTGGAAGCGGGATCGCGAGCGCGTCGTCGAATCCAGCCGGACCGTGCTCGCGGAGCTGCGCCGTCAGGCGATGCAGGCTCCCGCCGGCGGCCTCCCCGGCGCCGGCGCACTGGGGAGAGGCTTCCTGCATCTCCGCCGCTCCTTCGACCCGGTGCATGGCGGCTTCGGCGAAGCGCCCAAGTTTCCTCAACCCTCCATCCTGCGTTTCCTGTTGCGGGAACATGCACGGACGGGCGAGCGGGAGGCGCTGGACATGGCCGTTCAAACGCTCGAAGCCATGGCGCGCGGCGGCATACACGACCACCTGGCGGGAGGCTTCCACCGCTACTCGGTGGACGAACGGTGGTTCCTGCCGCACTTCGAGAAGATGCTGTACGACCAGGCCCAGCTCGCGGCGGCGTATGTCGAGGCCTTTCAGGCAAGCGGCCGGACGCCGCTCGCCCGGGTCGCACGCGGCATCTTCGATTACGTGCTCGCGGGCATGACATCTCCCGAGGGCGGGTTCTATTCGGCGGAGGACGCAGACAGCGTCATCGACCCGGCGCGGCCTGAGGCGAAAGGAGAAGGCGCCTTCTACCTTTGGAGCAGGGGCGAGATCGAGGCCGTGCTGGGACCGGAAGCGGCGGCCGAGTTTTGCAGGGCCTACGGCATCTTGGAGGCGGGGAACGTGGCGCAGGACCCGCACGGCGAGTTCGCCGGCAAGAACGTCCTCTTGCTGGCCGGCGACGGCGACGGCGCGGGAATGGGACAGGCCAGGCAGTCGCTGCTGGAAGCCCGCCGGAAGCGCGTCCGTCCCCACCTGGACGACAAGATCCTGACGGGCTGGAACGGACTGATGATCTCCGCCCTGGCCCTGGGGGCCCAGACGCTGGAGGAGCCCGCGTATTTCGCGGCGGCCCGGCGCGCGGCGGACTTCGCGCTGGCGCGCCTGTGGAACGCGGACGCCGGCTCCCTGCTGCGCCGCTACAGGGATGGGGATGCCGCGGTGCCGGCATTCTCCGACGACTACTCGTTCCTGGTGCACGGGCTGATCGACCTGTATGAAACGGGCTTTGAGGATCGCCACCTCACCGAGGCCGTCCGCCTGGCCCGCCGCCAGTTGGAGCTGTTCGAGGACCGCGAGCGCGGAGGCTTGTACACCTCGGCCGGGGAAGACACAACGCTGGTCATGAGATTGAAGGACGGCCACGACGGAGCGGAGCCCTCGGCCAACTCGGTGGCCGCCATGAACCTGTTCCGGTTGGCCGCCATGACGGGCCAGGAGGAATTCCGGGCAGCCGGAGAGCGGATACTGGCGGCCTTCTCATCGCAAATGAGCGCGGCGCCGTCGAGCGCACCCATGATGCTGGCGGCGCTGGGCCTCCATCTGGCCGCCCCGAAGCAGATAGTCCTGTCGGGCGACCCGGCGTCCCCCGACATGGCCGGCATGCTGCGCGAGGTGCGGAAGAGGTTCATCCCGAACAAGGTCGTCATGCTCGGCGCGCCGCCCCGCTGGCCGCGACTGGGCGGCGCCACCGCCTACGTCTGCCAGAACTTCATTTGCCTGGAGCCGGCCACGTCGGCCGGGCAACTGGCCGCCTTGTTAGAATAGAGGCAATCTGGCTCTCAGACCTCAGGAGGACTAATGGAAAGACCGGGAGCGACCACTCTCAAGGGAAAACCGCTGACGCTCGTCGGGCCCCAGCTCAAGCCCGGGGACAAGGCGCCTGATTTCGAACTTGTGGACACGAACCTCGACACGGTGAGCCTGGCTCAGACCGGCAACGCGGTTCGCATCATCAGCGTCGTGCCTTCGCTCGACACCCCCGTCTGCGACGCGCAGACCAAGCGTTTTGACAACGAGTTGGCCAAGCTGCCCGGCCTGGAGGTCATGACGGTCAGCATGGACCTGCCTTTCGCGCAGAAGCGCTGGTGCGGCGCCTTCGGCGTGGACCGGGTCAGGATGCTCTCCGACCACAGGAACGCGTGCTTCGGAACCAACTACGGAACGCTCATCAAGGAACTGCGTATCGAGAGCCGGGCGATCTTCGTCGTGGACAAGGACAACGTCATCCGCCATGTCGAGTATGTCAACGAAGTAGTGGATCACCCCGACTACGAGGCGGCGCTGAAGGTCGCCAGGTCGCTCATGTCCTAGCAGTCAGCCGGCAGCGCGATTGCCTTGGGAAGCCGCTTGACAGCGCTGTAAGCCTAACCATATCATTAGGTTTGCTCGATAGCTGGGCCGGCCATGCCCGCTATCCGCGACTGCCGAGAGGAGGCTGTCTTGATAAAGCTCGACATCATCAATGAAGTGGTCAGCAAGACGGGGATTACCAAGACCAAGGCGGAAATGGCGGTCGAAACCGTCTTCGAAAGCATGAAGAAAGCGCTGGGGAAGGCTGAGCGCATCGAATTACGCGGCTTCGGCATTTTCAACGTGCGGCCCCGCAAGACGGGCATTGGCCGCAACCCGAGGACCGGCGCGGAGGTAGCCATACCGCCGGGCAGGGCGGTTCGCTTCAAGCCCGGCAAGGAACTGCAATCGCTCTAGCCGCGTGGGCGGTTCTCCCGTGGCGTGGACCATCCCCAGATCACGGCGGCCATGGCTCCACGTTGTCCTGCTGCTGTTGACACTGCTTTCCACCACCGCGGTCGGCGCGCGGATGGCGGAGAATTTCAAAACAGACCAGCCCGCCGTGTACCTGGCCGAGGACCTTGCCGCCTACAAGGAACTGCTCTCGGGCCCGGGCCCGTGGTTGAGCGGACTGGCGTTCTCTCTCACCCTGCTGGCGATCCTCATGGCGCACGAGATGGGGCACTATGTGACCTGCGTGCGCAACGGGCTCGACGCCAGCCTGCCCTACTTCATACCGTTCCCGAGCCTGATCGGCACGCTGGGCGCGTTCATCCGGATCCGGTCCCCCATCTACACGCGGCGGATCCTGTTCGATGTCGGATTCGCCGGCCCCCTTGCCGGCTTCCTGTTCCTGCTTCCGATCGCCATTGCCGGCCTGGCCGCCTCGCGCGTGGTGCCGGGTATCGCCGAGCGCGGGGACCTGAACTTCGGCACGCCGGCCCTGTTCTGGATCCTCCAGAGCCTGTTCTTCCCCGGCGCGGCCGCATCCGACCTGTCGCTCCACCCGGTGGCGCGCGCCGCCTGGGTGGGCGTGTTCGCAACAGCCTTGAACCTGCTCCCGATCGGCCAACTGGATGGCGGCCACATCCTTTACTCGTTCGTGGGCGACCGGCACCGCCGGATTTCCAGGCTGCTCAGCCTCGGGTTGTGCCTGCTCTATGTGCGCTGGCCCCTGTGGCTGTTCTGGGGGCTTCTGCTGTTCTTCCTGGGCTCGCGGCATCCTCCGATCTACGACCCTTACCCGCTGGACGCCCGCCGCAGGTACCTGGGGCTTGCCGCGCTGGGCATCCTGCTGCTCTGCTTCATGGACAGGCCGCTATACTGGTGACCCGGTGAACATCTCGGCCACCATCATTACCTTCAACGAGCAGGCCAGCATCGCCCGCGCTATTGAAAGCCTGCGCTGCTGCGACGAGGTCGTAGTGGTGGACAGCGGCTCCACCGACCGCACGGTGGAGATCGCCGCGAAGCTGGGCGCCCGTGTGGTGGAGGCGCCCTGGCTCGGCTACGCGAAGCAGAAGAACTTCGCGGCTTCCCGGGCGACGTACGACTGGATCCTCTCCATCGACGCCGACGAGGCCCTCAGCGAAGCCCTGGAGGCCGAGATCTGGCAGATCAGGAAGAGCGGTCCCCGTTTCGACGGCTACAGCATGCCGCGCATGGCGCAGTACCTGGGCCGCTGGATTCTCCACTCGGGCTGGTATCCCGACCGCAAGGTTCGCCTCTACGACCGCCGCAAGGCCCGCTGGACGGGGGAGTACGTCCACGAGTCGGTCCGGGTGGACGGGCCGGTCGGGCGCCTGGAGTGCAACCTTCTGCACTACACCTTCAGCTCCATCTCTGAGCACCTGAAGAGCATGGATGGCTACACCACGCTGGCCGCCCAGGAACTGGTCTCCCGCGGCCACGTGGTCCGCTGGACCGACCTGGCGCTGAACCCGTGCTGGACCTTCCTGAGGAGCTACTTTCTTCGCGCCGGGTTCCTGGATGGAACCGAAGGACTGACGATAGCCTTCATGGCAGCCTTTTACAACTTCGTCAAGTGCGCCAAGGCCCGGAACATGACATGACAGAAGCCCTTATCGGCCTGCTGGCCGGCCTTCTGACCGGCAGCTTCCTGAACGTATGCATCTACCGGATGCCGCGCGACCTCTCGGTCATCCGGCCACGCTCCTTCTGCCCGGCCTGCGAGAACACGATCGCGGCCCGCGACAACATCCCGGTGGTGAGCTACCTGCTGCTCGGCGGGCGCTGCCGGCACTGCCGAGCCCGTATTCCGCTGCGATACCCGGCGGTCGAACTTCTGACGGCGGCACTGTTCGCCGTCACCCTGGGGGCCTTGGGCATAAGCCTTGCGGCCCTTAAGTGGTGCCTGTTCGAGGCGCTCATGGTGGGGCTGACCTTCAGCGACCTGGAGGAGCGGATACTGCCCGACGAGTTCACGCTCGGCGGCGCGGCGGCCGGAGTGGCGCTGGCCGCCTGGGTCCCCATGGACCCGGGCTACGCGCACCTTTTTCTGGCGCAGTTGCTGACCGGGCGCGGGCTGTCGGTGGCCGAGTCCGTGCTGGGGGCGGTCATCGGAAGCGGCACCCTGTGGCTGGTGGGCTGGCTGTACCAGGCGGTGCGCAAGAAGGAGGGCCTGGGCCTGGGCGACGTGAAGATGCTGGCCACCACCGGGTCCTTCCTGGGGCTGCACGGCAGCCTTCAGACGCTGGTGCTCGGTTCGCTGGCCGGTTCGCTCGTCGGCCTGATCTACATCAAGCTCGCCAGGAAGGACTACTCCTCCTACCAGCTTCCGCTCGGGACGTTCCTCGGCGCCACGGCCATAATCATCGCGCTGCTGCAAGGGCCATGGCGGGGCTGACGAACCCTTGCGCCTGCCGGCGATCGGATGCGAGCCCCGCTCCAGCCCCCGCCCCCGCGGCGAACTGGCGCAGGAACCACCGCCTGCCATAGCCGGGGAGCCTCGCCACGCCCGCTATCTCAACCGCGGTTCCAGAGCACTCTCCGGCGGCGCTCCCGGGCCGGAGTCGAGGGATTCAAGATCCTGTGGCGTGATTCTACGTGCAAGTGCTCTGCAACTCCAAAGCGCGCTTCAGGGATGCCCGCCGGGTGGGCGGACACCCGCTCGTGGCGGCCCTTTGCGCGTTCACGCTCGCCGCACTCAGCATCGCTGCCAGCAGCCCCTTCCACCAGCACGACCCACTGCAAGCCAGAGGGGCATGCCCGCTCCGCCACTTCCAGCACATCGGCATGGAGCCTGGCAGCGAGCGTGTTGTGGCCTTCGCCCCGATGCACGCCGTGCCGTTTCACGGACCTGAGCCGATTGCCGCCGTCTCGCGGTCCGGGCACAATCCCCATCACGGCCGCGCTCCACCCACCCTTTCACAAGTCAGCTAATCGTTGCCGGCTGCGGACAGGCGGGGGCGCCTGTCCCAGGCGGGAAAGGAGAATACGGGCATGCTGCGCGCCTTCATAGCAGCGATTCCTGGGTTGCATTCCGTTGTTGCCGGCCACGGCGCCGAGGAGTTGGCGGCCGCGGTCAAACCCCCTCTGACGGTCAGAGTCCAGGACCCGGAGGGGTCGGCTATAGCCGGGGCCAGGGTGAGCCTGGCCGGGTTCGGCCTGGAACAGTCCACGGATGCCAACGGCGAGGCCGTCTTCCGGCAGGTGGGCGCGGGCCGTTTCCGGGTGGCGGCATCGGCGGAGGGATTCTATGCGAACGAGTCGTGGCAGGCCGGGCTGGCGCCCGGGGAGCGCGCCGCGTTGCCGGTGACGCTGGTGCGCCGTGCCGTGGTTTCGGAGAGCATCGTCGTGACCGGAACCGGCACGGCGGCGCTGGCGCGGGAGGCTCCGGTCCGGACCGGTCTGATCACACCCGATCTGATCAACCGGCAGGTCAGAACGACTTTGGCGGAGGCTTTTCAGGCGCCATCTCGGGAGTGCGCGTGGAAATGAACTGCCAGAACTGCGGCTTCATGCAGCTCCGCATCAACGGCCTGGACGGGCCCTGCACGCAAGTGGTGGAGATCAGATGTGGCTGCCCCCTCACCAGAGCCTGATCGCCGAACAGGCCGACAGCCGTCGGTACAGCGCCGCCGTGGGGTGGAATCACGCGCTGTCGCCGAGAACATACTACAGCCTCCGGGCCAGCCACGCCTACTATCGCCGGGGCACCTACTACGGGACCGGCCTGGACCCCAAAGCCTACGGCGGAACAAGGAACCCGCTGTGGGTCGGCGATGTCCAGGCGGCGCACCAGGCCGGGCGGGCTTGAAGGCCGGGCTTACTGATGACCTGGTGTGGCGCGCCACCATGTCCACCGGTTTCAGGGCGCCGGCCATATTCGACGAGGACCTCCACATCGCACAGGCCGGCGGATTACGAAGAGAGGTACAGGCCGGCGCCGGGGCCCACGGGCCAGCCCAGCGCCAGCCACGCCACCAGCAGCGCGGTCCAGACCAGGAAGAACGTCACCGTGTAGGGCAGCATGAGGGCCACCAGCGTGCCGATGCCGGCTGACTTCTGGTAGCGCTCGATGATGGCCACGATCAGGGCGAAGTACGACATCATCGGCGAAATGATGTTGGTGATGCTGTCGCCCACACGGTAGGCCGTCTGTGTGAGCTCCGGAGTGTAGCCGAGCAGCATGAACATGGGCACGAACACCGGCGCCATGATGGCCCACTTGGCCGATGCGCTGCCCATGAAGAGGTTCACCACGCAGGTCAGCATCACGAATGCCACGATCAGGGGGATGCCCACCATGCCGGAGTGCCTCAGGATCTCCGCGCCCTTGACGGCGAATATCAGACCCAGGTTGGTCCAGTTGAAGAAGGCCACAAACTGGGACGCGAAGAAGACCAGCACCATGTAGACGCCCAGGCTCTGTATGGACTTGCCCATGGCCTTCATCAGGTCGGCGTCGCTCTTGAACCTCCCCGCGCCCACTCCGAAAGCGCCGCCGGTCAAGGCGCCCGCCAGGAAGATGATGGCCACGATGCCGGACAGGAACGGCGAGCGCAGCAGGCTTCCGGTCTGCGGGTCGCGCAGGTAGCCGTTGCCGGGCACCGTGCCGGCCAGGATGAACGCCGCCAGGACGCCCGCCGCCACCAGTGCCCACTTCAGGCCTCGCTTCTCCTCGGCCGTCAGCGCGCCGATCTGGTCGGGCTTCTCCTCTCCGGAGTAGGTCCCCAGCCGCCGGACCACAAACGCCTCGGTCACCCAGGTGCCCGCAACTGCGATCAACAGCGTGGAGGCGGCCATGAAGTAGTAGTTGCACGCCGGATTCACCAGGTAAGCGGGATCGATTATGCGCGCCGCCTCCTCGCTCAGCCCCGCCAGCAGCGGGTCCACCGTGCCCAGCAGCAGGTTTGCGGAGTAGCCGCCCGAAACGCCGGCGAAGGCGGCCGCCAGGCCCGCCAGCGGATGCCTCCCCACGGCCAGGAAGATCACGGCGGCCAGGGGAACCAGCAGCACATAGCCCAGCTCGCTGGCCGTGTTCGACAGCACGCCGGCCAGCACGATTACGAACGTCAGCAGGCGCTTGGGCGCCGACAGAACGAGCAGTTTCAGGCAGGCGGCGATCAGGCCGCTGGCCTCCGCCACGCCGATGCCGAGCATCGCCACCAGCACCGTCCCGAGCGGGGCGAAGCTGGTGAAGTTCGTCACCAGCGAGGTCAGGATGCGGTGCATGCCCGCAAGCGACAGCAGGCTGACCGGCTCCACCGTGGCGCCGGTGCCCGGATGCACAACCGACAGGTCAAGCCGGGCGGCGATGCCGGACAGCACCACCACGGCAAATGCCAGCAGCGCAAACAGCGTCGCCGGGTGCGGCAGGGCGTTTCCGCCCTGCTCGACGATCCGCAGGAAGCGGGTGGCCAGCGGCTGCCTGGCGCGTGCGGTGGTGGTCTTGGCTGTCATGCGGCTGGAGAGGGCGAACCTCCAATCTACCAGAACGTCTTGAACCGGCCCGGGCGTCCTGCTGTATACTGCTTATAGTCAGAGCAATGGTTTTCAGCGCCCGCTTCCGAGCCCATGCGCGGCTCGCCGCCGTCGCGGCTGTGATTTGCGTGCTGGTTGCCGTCCAGCTTTACCTCTACAGCCCTTTCCACCGGCATCCGCAGGGGAGGCAGCATTGCAGCTTCAATCCCGTGGAGAACGGCGGCGGACTGGAGCCCGGCTACACATTGGCAGTCGCCCCGCCCTCGCTGGCCTGTTGCGGTGAGACGTTGGAGACCGGCCGGCTGGCCGAAAGCCGTCACATCGATCAGCGTCCTTCCCGCGCCCCTCCCGCCTGACAGAACTTCGCGGCTATCACCAACCAACCACGCAAGGAGGGTTTAGTCCATGCGAATTCGTGCGAATGCTGCCGCCACCGCGCTTGCCGCGCATGTGGTTGTTCTGTTTGGCCTTTCCGCCACGGCCGTGGCGCAGGCGCCGAAGGCGGCGCTCTCGATCGAGGAGGCCGTGGCCGAGGCGGTCCGCAACAACCCTGCGCTGCTGGCAGAGCGCGCCAGCATCCCCATCGCCGAGGCAAGGGTGCTCACGGCCCGGCTTCGACCTAACCCAACACTCAGCGCAGGCGGCGCGAATCTGGACCTGCTAGGAACCGGGTTCGACGAAATAAACGGGGGCGGCCCAACCGAGATAGCAGTGGGCGCAGAGTTCCTCTTCGAGCGCGGCGGCAAGCGGCAGCGGAGGGTGGAAGTGGCCGCGGTGGGAAGGGCCGTGACCGAACTGCTCTTCCAGGATGCTGTCCGCGCCCTGACGCTCGACGTCAAGACGGCGTTTGCCGGAGTGCTGCTGGCCAGGGACAACCTCGCGCTGGCCCGCGAAAACCTGGCCGCCATGAACCGGATCGTCGAAGTGAACGCGGCCAGGGTCAAGGCCGGTGATCTCGCCGAACTGGAACTGGTCAGAAGCCGCGTGGCGGCGCTCCATGACGCGAACTCCCTGCGGCGGGCCGAACTGGAGATGCAAACCGCCGGCACCCGGCTCAGAGCCCTGATGGGAAGGAGCGCGAACTCCCCGCCCTTCGAGGTCACAGGAGAACTCGAGCGCGCGGCGGCCATCCCCGGCCTGGAGGAATTGCGGACCATCGCGCTGGAATCCCGGCCGGATCTTCGAGCGCTCCGGATGGACGGCGAACGGGCCCAGGCTGAGGTGCGGCTGCAACTGGCGCAGGCCAGGCCGGACTACACGCTGGGCGCGGAGTACCGGCGACAGCAGGTTAACGCCAAGGCCAACACCCTTACGTTCACGGTGAACGTGCCGCTGCCTTTGTTCGACCGCAATCAGGGAGAGATCGCCAGAAGCCGTCAGGAGCAGATCCAGGCCCGCCTGCGCGTCCAGGCCCGGCAACTGACGGTAGCGGCTGAGGTGGAGGACGCCAGCAGCCGGCTCCAGGCGGCGCAGCAGCTGCTCGCCACCATCGAGGGGAAACTGCTGGGGGATGCGCGCGAAGCGCGCGATATCACCGATTTCGCCTATCGCAACGGAGAAGCTACCCTGCTCGAGTTGCTCGATGCGCAGCGTGCTTTCAACCAGACCATTCAGGCGTACAACGACACGCGGGCTGAGTACGCCCAGAGCCTCTACCTGCTGGAGGCCGTCTGTGGAAGGGCGGTGACCAAGTGAGAAGACAAGCCCTGTCTCTGATCCCGGCGGGCGTTCTGATCCTCGGCATGTGGGGATGCGGCAGGTCTGAGACCACCGCCGGCGCGGCGCCTGAACGTCCGCCTGAGGCGGCCGCTAACGGGCGCTTCGTGCTGCCGCCGGACTCTCCCAAGCTCCGGCAGATCCGGACGGCGGCCGTGGAGACGCGCCAGATCCCGGTGGACGCCCTCACGGCTCCCGCCGTCGTCGAGATCGATCCCAACCGCCTGTCGAGGGTCATGATGCCGGTGCCGGGCCGTGTGCGGCGGGTGATGGTCAGGCTGGGGGACGCCGTCGTCCTGGGACAGCCGGTCGTCATCCTGGAGAGCCCGGAGGCCGACGCGGCGATCTCCAGTATGAGCCAGGCGCACGCAAGGCAGCGGCAGAGACTTTCGGCGCTGGCCAAGGCGGAGAAAGACCTGGCGCGGGCCAAGCTCCTGTTTGAGAACCGCGCGGCGGCCATGAAGGACGTCATCAACGCCGACAACGACCTGGTCCAGGCCCAGAGCGATGTCCAGACCGGACAGGCCGAGGAGGAGGCGGCGAAGAAGAGACTGGAACTGCTGGGCCTGAAACCGGACGGCAGCGAGCGTGAGGTGACCGTGCGGGCGCCCATCTCCGGCCGCGTTCTTGAGATCGCCGTGGCGGCCGGTGAATACCGCACGGACACCGCCGCCAGCCTGATGACCGTGGCCGACCTGGGCACAGTGTGGATTACCTCCAACGTGCCAGAGGGGAGCATACGCCTGGTCCACACCAGCGAGCCGGTCGAGATCGTACTGGTCGCCTATCCGAACGAGACTTTCCGGGGACGCGTGACCAGGATCGCGGACACGGTCGACTCCGGCACCCGCACGGTGAAAGTCCACGCCGAACTGCCCAACCCGCGCGGCCGCTTCCGGCCGGGGATGTTCGGGAGCATCCACCATTCGCATGGCCTGCGCAGCGTGCCGGCGGTGCCGGCGGCGGCGGTGGTCCAAGGCGCGCGAGGACCGGCCGTCTACCTGGAGAGGGCGCCGGGCGTGTTCGAAAGGGTCGCAGTGGCCGTGGAGGAGTCCCGCAACGGCTTCATCCCGGTGCTGGCCGGGGTGCAGGCCGGCGAACGCGTAGTGGTCGAGGGCGCGCTCCTGCTGGGCGGCGATTGAGGTGCACGTCACATGATGGACGCCATCCTCGAGCACGGTTTTCAACGCCGCTTTCTGGTCGTGTTTCTGAGCCTGTGCCTGGCAGGGCTTGGGGCGTGGGCCTTAACACAGATCAAGGTCGAGGCCTATCCGGACATCTCCGACCTCCAGGTGACGGTGGTGACGCTGTACCCGGGCCACGCCGCGGAAGAGGTGGAGCAGCAGGTCACGGTCCCAATCGAGCGCGCCCTGAACAGCGTGCCCGGCGTCATCTCCAGGCGCTCCCGGACCATCTTCGGCCTTTCGGTGGTGGACCTCACCTTCGAGCACGGAATCCAGCAGCAGACGGCCCGGCAGTTGACCCTCGAGAAACTGCGCGAAGCGGAACTGCCCGAAGGGGTGGACGCGTCGCTGGCGCCGCCGACCACACCTGCTGGAGAGCTGTACCGCTACATCCTCGCCAGCTCGGAGCTCGGCCAGATGGAACTTCGCGAGATCCAGGACTGGGTGGTCGCGCCCCGGTTGCTCCAGGCGCCGGGCGTGGGCGACGTATTCCCTTTCGGCGGCCTGGTGAAGCAATACCAGATCGCCATCGACCCCATGGCGCTGTACGGCTATGGCCTGTCCATCCAGGACGTCCGTGACGCGGTGAGAGCCAACAACCGGAATGCGGGCGGGTCCCTGCTCGCCAGCGGGCAGCAAGGTCTCGTGGTGCGAGGGGTGGGACTGATCAGCTCGGTGGCGGACATCGAGAACGTAGTGGTTGCTTCAAGGGAGGGCACGCCCGTTTTCGTGCGGCAGATCGGCAGGGTGGAACCCGGCGCCGCGCCGCAGACCGGCATCTTCGGGCTGAATGAGAGGAGCGGCCTGGTGCAGGGCGTGGTCGTCATGCGCAGGGGGGAGAACCCCAGCGAGGTGCTGAAGCGGGTGCGGGAGGCGGTGGATGAGCTGAACGCGTCGCCCCTGCTGAAGGGGGCGCGGATCGAGCCCATATACGACCGCACCGACCTGGTCAACAACACGCTGCGTACAGTGTCGCGGACCCTGCTGGAGGCGCTCGTCATCGTCTTCCTGGTTCTCATCTTGCTTCTGGGGAGCCTGCGGGCCGCCCTGCTGACCGCCATTGTGATCCCCCTCAGCCTGCTGTTCGCGTTCACCTGCATGTACTTCGGACGCATCAATGCCAGCCTGCTGAGCCTGGGGGCGATCGATTTCGGAATCATCGTGGACGGAACGCTGGTCATGGTGGAGTACATCCTGCGCCGGCTCGACGGCCGCAAGGACCGCGCGGGGAGTTTCGGCCTGATCAAACTGGCGGCCAGAGAGATGCGCCGGCCGATCTTCTTCTCGATGCTGATCCTGATCTCCGCCTACCTGCCGCTGTTCATGCTGGAGCGCGTCGAGCGCCGCCTGTTCATGCCCATGGCCTTCACCATCGCCGCGGCGCTGGTGGGATCGCTGATCTTCACCCTCACCCTGGTGCCGGTGCTGGCGACGTACATTTTCCCGCGCGGCGCGAAGCCCTGGCGGAATCCGCTGATGCACAGGCTCGAGCGCGGCTACGAGGCGTCGCTGAGGCTCCTGCTGGACCGCAGCCGCGTGACCGTGGCGACGGCGGCCGTGGTGGTGGCCCTGGGGCTCTCGCTGGCCGGGAGGCTGGGCACGGAATTCCTGCCGCACCTGGACGAGGGCGTGGTCTGGATCAGGGCGAACCTGCCGCCGGGCATCTCGCTGGAGTCGTCGGCCGGAGTGGCGTCGCAAATCCGCTCTGCTCTGCTCGAGTCGCCCCAGGTGAAACTGGTGACTTCCCAGACCGGCCGGCATGAGTCGAACACCGAGCCGTTCGGCCCGAACCGCAACGAGTTCCTGGTCGGCCTGACCCCCTACTCCACCTGGCCTGACGGCCTGGACAAGACTGAGCATGTCGCCGGGCTTGCCGCCGAGCTCCGTTCGCGTATCCCGGGCGCGTCATTCAACTTCACTCAGCCCATCGTGGACATGGTGATGGAGTCGGTGACGGGCTCCTCGGCCGACCTGGCAGTCATTCTGCGCGGGCCGGACCTCGGTGTCCTGAGGGCCGGCGGACACCAGGTGCTGGACATTCTGCGCAACATCCGGGGAGCCGCGGATACGGCCTTCGAGCAGGAGGCCGAACAGCCCCAGGTGCGCATCGATATCAACCGGATTGAGGCGGCACGCCACGGCATCAACGTGGCCGACATTCAGGAGGTCGTGGAACTCGCCATCGGCGGGCAGCCCGTGAGTTCCGTGTTCGAGGGAGACCGGAGGTTCGATATCGTAGTGCGCTACGCGCCCGAAGCGCGCAGCACGCTGGCCGGGATCGGGAACATGCTGGTGCCGGCGGCCGGCGGCGCGCGGATCCCACTCGCGCGGGTGGCCGAGGTCCGCGTCGCAGCCGGCGCCACCATCATTTCCAGGCGCGAGAACCAGAGGATGATCAGTGTGCGCACCAACATCCGGGGGCGCGACCAGGGAGGCTTCGTGGCGGAAGCCCAGCGCAGCGTCTCCGGCGCCTTGAATCTGCCCCCTGGCTACCAGGTGGAGTGGGGCGGTCAATTCGAGAATCTGAACCGGGCGGGCCGGCGGCTGCGGTGGATTCTGCCCATCACCATAGCCATCATCTTCACGATCCTTTACTGGACCTTCAACTCCGTCCGCATGGCCACCCTGGTCCTGGTCACCGTGCCGATCTCCATCGCCGGCGGCGTAGCCGCGCTGTACCTGCGCGGCATCCCATTCAGCGTCTCGGCGGCGGTGGGATTCATCTCGCTGTTCGGAGTGGCCGTCATGTGCGGCGTGCTGTCGGTCACCGAGATACGCCGGCAGCAGGCGGATCACGGGCGCCCGTTGAAAGAGGCGGTCCTGGCCGGCGCCTCGATAGAGTTCCGGGCGCTGGTGACGCTGCTGGTGGTGGCCCTGCTGGGGATACTGCCGGCGGCTGTTGCCACCGGCATCGGCAGCGACGTGCAGCGGCCCCTGGCCACGGTGGTGCTGGGTGGCCTGGTTTCTACCCTTCTCATCTCTCTGCCGGTCATGCCCAGCCTCTACTACCTGCTGGAAGGGCGCCGGCGCAGGCCGGGGCAGGGCGGTTTGTAGCCGCGACGTGCCCGGAGGCGCAGTGGTGTAACATGAGTGGTTGACTTCATGAAGGCGCTGCTAGAAGTGCTCAGGCCGGGGAGTAAGGACTGGGCGCTGGCCAAGAAGATTGACCCCCGCCGCCTTCCAGCCCACATCGCCGTAATCATGGACGGTAACGGAAGGTGGGCCAGGAAGAGGCACCTGCCGCGCGTGGCCGGCCACAAGGCCGGCGCCGAGGCGGTGCGGGCGACCGTGGAGACCAGCGCCCGGATGGGAATCCGGGCCCTCACACTTTACGCCTTCTCGGCCGAGAACTGGAAGCGCCCTCAGGACGAAGTCAACACCCTGTGGCAGCTCCTCAACGTCTACCTTCGCAAGGAACTCCCAACCCTGCATGAGAACAACATCCGGCTGACTGCGATCGGCAGGCTGGAGGCTCTGCCCGCCCCGGCGCGAGAGCAACTTGAGGCGGCGGTCCGGGACACCGAGGCCAATAACGGCTTGCAGGTTCAACTGGCGCTCAACTACGGGGGGAGAAGCGAACTGGTGGACGCCATCAACGGCATCCTCGAGGAGGCTCGCGGGCTCGGCGGGCTGTCTGAACTGCGTGTGGACGAGGCGAAGATAGCGGCTCACCTCTACACGCGAGGCCTGCCAGATCCCGACCTGCTGATTCGCACCTCAGGCGAGATGCGCGTCAGCAATTTCCTGCTCTGGCAGATCGCCTACGCCGAACTGCACGTAACCGGCGTGCTGTGGCCCGATTTCCGGAGGCGCGACCTCCTGCTGGCTATCGCCGATTATCAGAACAGGGACCGCCGGTTCGGGGGGCTCAGCGGCGCCCACAGCCAATGAAACGGGTCCTGACGGCGGCGGTTCTCGCGCCTCTGATCACCTACGTGGTGCTGGCGGGAGCCGACTGGCTTCTGTGGTCGGTCACTACGGCGGTGGCCGTGCTCTCTTTCAGGGAGTATTGCTCCATCGCGGCCGCCCACGGACTGGATAAGCCGGGCCCGCCGGGTTATGTGGCCGGGCTGCTGGTGCTGTTGCTTCCGCGCGTCGACGCGCTGATGGTGACCCTGGTGGGCCTGCTGGCCCTCACGCTGATGATGCGCTCCAGGGACCTGTCCAAGGCGTTGCCGGGTGTGGGCGCGTTTCTGTTCGGGGTCATCTATGTATTCGGCCCCTGGCGCAGCGCCCTCGGCCTGCACGCCGCCGATCCGCACTGGCTGTTCCTGGTCCTGGCCTTGAACTGGATCGGGGACACGGCGGCATTCTGCGTCGGCCGGAAATGGGGGCGCCGCAAGATGGCGCCCAGGCTCAGCCCCGGCAAGTCCTGGGAGGGCGGAGCGGCTTCTCTGATCGTGTCCCTGGCGTTCGGCTTCTTCTACCTGGGCTGGGCGCTCCCGGACGTCGCCCCAGGCCTGAGGCTGGCGATCGCGGCGTCGGCCAACGTCGCCGGGCAGGTGGGCGACCTGGCTGAATCGCTGATCAAGCGAGGCGCGGGGATGAAGGACAGCGGCAGCCTGCTCCCCGGTCACGGCGGCTGGCTCGACCGGGTTGACGGCACGCTGTTCGCGCTGCCCATGGTTCACTTCCTGCTGATCGCCCTGGGCCGGGCCGCGTAGCAAGAGCGTGTCCGGGCACGGAACCGCACTCGTAAGTGAGCGGCCTGCATGCTATCCTGGACTGCAATATTGAGCGCATCGGGGTGACATTGCAGGCGCTTCCGGCGTCTTTGTTCATACGGGCTTGAGCGTCATGTGCGCTCCCAAGATGGGCGACCGATGAGCGCAAGGGGCAAGCCCGGCCATGAGGGAGGGACACAGCCAGTGATCAGCACGTCCGGGGCTCGGGATGGGAGTCCTGGAAGAACGGATACCCGCATAGTCTATTGCCGCTGCGCCCAGGCGGACACCCTCCCCCCGGCTGCCAGGCAGGAACTCGGCGAGGCTTTGGGAGACTCCGGGCTTCGATACGACGCTGTCGCCGATCTCTGCGAACTGGCGGCCCGCAAGTCGCCGCTGCTGCCGGAACTGGCTGCTGAGCGGCGGTTGGTCATCGCAGCCTGCCATCCGCGCGCGGTCAAGTGGCTGTTCGCAGCCGGGAACGCTCCCCTGCGTGAGGAGGGCGTGCTGTTCCTCGACATGCGCGAGGCCTCCGCGGGAGAGCTTCGCCGCTCGATCTTGGAAATGGCCCCGGCTGGCGGGGCGGCAGCCTCGCCGGTCCACCGTGTCAAACCGCAGAGCGCTCCGCCCGCCGTGGACCACAGCGCCGGCCCCGCTGCCTCCGCCTGGCAACCCTGGTTCCCGGTGATCGACTACTCACGCTGCGACAACTGCCAGCAGTGCCTCGGGTTCTGCCTGTTTGGCGTGTATGGCGTTGGAGCCGAGGGCAGGGTCCGGGTAACCAATCCAATCAGTTGCAAGACCGGCTGTCCCGCCTGCGCGCGGATTTGCCCGTCGGAGGCCGTTATCTTCCCGAAGTATCCCGGCGCTCCGATCAACGGAGGCGACCGGAAGCCGGGCGATCCGGCCGAGCCCGTCAGAGTCGACAAGGCGGCCCTGCTGGAGGGGGACATCCTGAATGCGCTCCAGCAGCGCGGCAAGGACGGAGCCCGGTTCGCGCCGGCTCCCGGCCAGGGGAAGGCGTTTCAGGAGAGGCTCGTCCACTTGACCACCTCTCTGCGCCCGCCCGAGACGCCGCCGCGGGCGCTCCCGGCGAAGCAGCTCACCGGGAAGGAGCAGCCATGATCCCAGAGTTCGCGCTGCGCGCGATGAGGGAAATCGATCCCCGGCTCCTGGTGAAATTCGCCTACACCTGCGGGGTGAAGGGAATCCGGTCGGTGGAGCGGCACAAGCGGCGGCTGAAACGGGGCGAGTGCTTCCCGCCGTTCCTGTTCCTCTCGATTACGTCCGCCTGCAATCTGCGCTGCAAGGGCTGCTGGATCGACGTGGATGGCCCGGTCCAAAGGCTGGAGACGGGCGATGTCAACCGCGTGATCAGCGAGGCGAAGCGGCACGGCAACTCCTTCTTCGGCCTTCTCGGCGGGGAGCCGTTCCTGCATCCCGGCCTGTTCGATATTCTGGCTGCCCACCCGGACTGCTACTTTCTGCTGTTCACCAACGGGCACTTCATAACCGGCGAGGCGGCCGCCCGGCTGCGGAAGCTGGGGAACGTTTCACCGCTGATCAGTATCGAGGGCAACGAGACCGTGAGCGACCACCGGCGCGGACACCAGAAGGTGTACGCGTCGACCGTTGCCGGGATCGAGAACTGCCGGCGCAACAAGCTGATCATCGGCGTCGCCACCAGCGTATGCCAGAACAACATCGAGATGGTGTCCGAGGCCGGGCTGCGCGATCTGATCGCCATGGGCGCCCACTACGCCTGGTTCTACACCTACCGCCCGGTCGGCCCGAAGCCGGCTCCGGAGCTCGCGCTTACGCCCGAGCAGACGCTGCAAGTGAGGCGGCTGATCGTGAAGCTGCGGAAACATCTGCCCATCGGCATCATCGACGCGTATTGGGACGACCGGGGCGCGGCGCTCTGCCCCATGTCAATCGGGATGAGTCATCATATCGGGCCATCCGGTGACATCGAACCATGTCCGATCATTCAATTCGCCAGGGAGTCGATCCATGACCAAGGAACTGTCTTCGACGTGGTGACGCGCTCGCGGTTCCTCAGCGATTTCCGGAAGGTGGCAGCAGCCGCGACGCGCGGATGCGTCCTCCTGGAGCGCCCCGACCTTGTGGCGGAGCTGGCCGCCAGACATGGCGCGCGCGATACGACGCAGCGTCAACGCGCCATGCAGGAATTGCTCTCGTCGCCGCCGCGCAGAAGTCAGCATAGCCCGGGCAACGAGATGCCGGAAGAACACTGGATGTACCGCATCGCCAAGAAGAACTGGTTCTTCGGGTTCGGGGCGTACTCTTAGGGAGACCGAAACTGGCCATGGCGATTTTACCCTTTGCAAACCGCGCCTCGGAAGCATCCTCGCCGAGCCCGGTTCCGCGGACCCGGGCGGAACGCGAGGGTCTGAGACGGCTGGCGGAGGACTTTGCGGCGGCCAATGCCGGGCGCCTGGTCCCGCCCCTGGTGCTGGACGAACTGCGCCTGGCTGCCCGCGACCTGGTACGGTCGGCGGCAATCGACCCGCGCTACTCCGACTTCGCGGCTGTTTTGTTGAGCAACGAGGTCTGGAAACAGCACTTCGCCGCCGTTCCCTGCGATCGCCGTCTTCTGCTTCTGCCCAAGTGCCTTCGGCTGACCGGGAAATGCCCCGCGCGAGTTGACGATTTCGGCTTGCTCTGCGGGAAATGCGGCCTGTGCCCCATACGCGACCTGCAAGCGGAAGCGGAGAGCCTCGGTTACGCCGTGCTGGTGGCCGAGGGGTCGGACCTGGTTACATCGATTATCAAGACCGGCCAGATCAGCGCCATTGTCGGAGTAAGTTGCACGGCGGTTCTGGAGAGGGCGTTCCCCTACATGGAGTCGGCCTCGATGCCTGGCATTGCAATTCCGCTGCTTTTCGACGGGTGCAGAAACACGAGGGTTGACCTCGATTGGGTGCTCGACGCCATTCATCTGACGGGAGCCGACGGCACGGCCCGCCTGGATCTGGACGAACTGCGCGGCGAAGTTCAGACCTGGTTCAAGCCCGGGGTCATGGCAAGCCTGCTCGGGCGGGAGGCCGAAGGCGAAACCGAGAGGATCGCCTGGGATTGGCTGGCGCGGGCCGGCAAGCGCTGGCGGCCGTTCCTTACAGTGTGCGCATGGAAGGCGTTGCAGGACGGCTCCCGGGCCGCAATCCCGGAAACGCTCAAGCGGCTCGCCATTGCCGTCGAGTGCTTCCACAAAGCCTCGCTCATACACGACGACATAGAGGACGGCGACATCGAGCGTTACGGACAGAAGGCCCTGCACGCCGAGCACGGGCTCCCGGTGGCCCTGAACTGCGGCGATCTGCTGGTCGGGGAGGGATACCGGCTGATCGCCTCCCTGGACGCTTCGGCCGAACGCGTGGCGGCGATGCTGCGGATCGCCTCCCGCGGCCACCGGACCCTGTGCCTCGGCCAGGGCGCCGAACTGTGCTGGTTCCGCCATCCCCGTCCGATGAGCCCGGTTGAAGTGCTGCACATATTCCGTCAGAAGACGGTCCCGGCCTTCGAGGTCGCTCTTCAGACCGGGGCCACTCTGGCCGGCGCGGGGGACGACTTGATGGGCGTGCTCTCCACGTTCAGCGACGCCCTGGGCGTCGCCTACCAGATCCGCGACGATCTGGAGGATATCGCCGGCCGGGAACCGCGCCCCTCGCTGCCTCTGGCGATCGCCTATGAACGCGCCCGGGGCGAAGAGCGGCAAGCCCTGGAACGGGCATGGCGCATGGAGGCGCAGGCGCCCGCGGGACTTCTGGCGAGCCTCGCCGAAGCGCGTTGCCGGGAGTTGTTCGGCGCGTACCGGGAGCGGGCGCTCCGCTCTCTGCTGGCGCTGGACAATCCCAGTTTGAAGGGGCTGCTGCGGCGCGTGGCTGGCAAGATCTTTCAGGCGGAGATGAGGGGTTGGTGCAGTGAGTCTGAGACTCGAGATGCTCCGGGCCGCGGGCCTGTCGCGTATCCGGCTTGGTGATTCGTCCTCGCTCGTAGGCGATTACGTGCGCTCCCAAATCGCCCCGGGAGGCGGGTTTTGCGACCGCTCCGGGCGCAGCGACCTCTACTACACGGTATTCGGGCTGGAGAGCCTGATCGCCCTGGGGGCGCCCGTTCCGCCTGCGATGGTGCCCTACCTGCTCGGCTTCGGCCTGGGTGAGAAGCTGGATCTGGTCCACCTGTGCTGCCTCATCCGGTGCAGGTCGAATGCCGGGCTCCCCTGGCAGGACGCGGACTCCCGGGCGCTGCTGGCGCGTCTTGAGAAACACCGGGCCGCTGACGGCGGCTACAACCCGGAACCGGGCGCCGCGTTCGGCTCCGCCTACGGCTGCTTCCTTGTTGCCATTGCTTACGAGGATCTCGGAAGGAGGCTTCCCGGCAGGGAGCGAGCCATCCGCTGCCTGGAGCGGCTCCGGGCCGCGGATGGCGGGTACGCCAACCAGCCGGGGCGGGCGTTGGGACTCACTCCGTCCACCGCGGCCGTGGCGACGCTCCTTCAGGCGGCGGGAGAGCGGCCCGATCAGGGGCTGGCTTCCTGGCTGCTCTCCATGCGTCATCCGGGAAGCGGTTTCTTCGCCACCCCCGGCGCGCCGATTCCTGACCTGCTTTCCACGGCGACGGCCCTCCACGCGCTGTCCCGGATGGGAGTCGCGCTCGATTCCATCCGTGAGCCGTGCCTGGATTTCGTGAACTCGCTGTGGACCGGGACCGGTTCGTTCGCCGGCAGTTGGGCCGATAATACACCGGACTGCGAATACACCTACTACGGCCTGCTGGCGCTCGGCCACCTTGCGCCATGAACGCTCACGAACTGGACCTCGCGCTAACCCGGTTGAGCGACCGCCTGCTGGCCGCCCGGCAGCCGGGCGCGCACTGGACCGGCGAGCTCTCCGACAGCGCCCTTTCGACAGCAACCGCGGCCATCGCGCTGCACATGGCTGACAGGTGTAACCCGCTCACCGCTGCCGGCCTGTGCTGGCTTGAAAGGTCACAGAACCCGGACGGGGGGTTCGGTGACACCGTTCGCAGCACGAGCAACATCAGCACAACTGCTCTGTGCTGGGCCGCGTTCCTCATCGCCGGAAGAAGAGGCGCCACAGAGCGGCTCGCCGGTGAATGGATCCGCCGGTCGGCCGGGGGGCTGGAGCCTGAAGCCATCGCGAACGCCCTTGCCGCGCGCTACGGCGCCGACCGCACGTTTTCCGCCCCCATCCTCACGGTGCTGGCCGTGGCCGGAATCGTGCCGTGGAGCCTGGTTCCGCAGCTGCCGTTTGAGCTGGCGGCGGTCCCTCGCTCCTGGTTCGGCCATCTGGGCCTGCCGGTGGTGAGCTACGCGATGCCGGCCCTGATCGCGATCGGCCAGGCGCGGCACCGGATGGCGCCGCCGTGGAATCCAGTCGCCCGGCTGGTTCGCGGCCTGGCTTCCGCGGGAACATTACGCGTTCTGGGGCGCGTCCAGCCTCCTCATGGCGGCTATCTTGAGGCGACTCCACTCACCAGTTTCGTGTGCATCAGTCTGCTGGCCGCAGGCCTCGACGGTGGGCGGGTGTTGGCCCGGGGTCTCGAATTCCTGCGCCGGTCCGCGCGGCCTTCGGGCAGTTGGCCCATCGACACCAATCTGGCAACCTGGGTCACCACCCTTGCCGTGAACGCATTGCGGAACCGGCTGCCGGAACCGGATGGCGAGGCCATAGCCGCGTGGCTTCTGGGCCAGCAACACCGAGACATTCATCCTTACACCGGCGCCGCAGCCGGAGGCTGGGCCTGGACGGATCTTCCCGGCGGCGTTCCGGACGCGGACGATACGGCGGGGGCGCTGGTCGCCCTGGACACTCTCGGGTTACGCAGCCCCGAAGTGATAGCCTCCGCCGCCGCCGGCGTCCGATGGCTGCTCGACCTCCAGAACCGGGACGGCGGAGTCCCGACCTTCTGCCGCGGCTGGGGAAAGCTGCCCTTTGACCGCAGTTGCGCCGACATAACGGCTCACGCCCTGCAAGCGTGGTCGGCGTGGCGGCCCTATCTCAGCCCGGCCGCCCAGTCGCGGGTGGATGGCTCCATCCAGCGCGCCGTGGCTTTTCTTGAACGTTGCCAGCGCCACAACGGAGCCTGGACGCCGCTCTGGTTCGGCAACCAGTTCGCCCGGAACGAGGAGAACCCCGCCTACGGCACGGCGCGCGTGCTGCTGGGAATGCGGCGGGTTCGGCCCGGATCGCCCGCCGTACGGCGCGCGGCCGGCTGGCTGCTCGGAGCCCAGAACGATGACGGAGGATGGGGCGGGGACCAGGGCGTGCCGTCCGGCATCGAAGAAACCGCGCTGGCCGTTTCCGCTCTCGCCGGACTTCCCGGCGCCGCTGAGCGAGCCGCCGTGAGCCGGGCGGCCGAGTGGATCGCGCGCTCCACATGCGGCGGACAGGATACGCCCGCATCACCGATCGGGCTCTATTTTGCCCGGCTCTGGTATTTTGAGTCCCTCTACCCGCTGATTTTTGCGGTGGACGCTTTGCGGCGCGTGGCCGGCCAGGGCGAATAGAGGGTAAGCGTTCCCGGCTATCCCATTCCGCAAGCGCCGCTGTTCGGGCAACTGCCCGCCGACGGGCATCCTGGCATGCTTGAGGAGGGACTGCCGCCGGCGACCGCGAAGGTGGACAGGCGCATGGCGACACGCTTCTGGCCGCAGGTGGGACACGCAACGCCCGCCGAGTCGGCGGCCCTGGCCACGCGCTTCTCGAACTCGGCGCCGCAGTCCTCGCAGCGGTACTCGTAAATCGGCATTTCTGGTCCCCCCGGTCCGCGCCCCTGCGGTCGCGGTTCTGTGCCGGCGCCGAACCGCGAGCGTCAGCGCGCGGACGAGTCCAGCACCAACATAACAATTTTATCAGTCACTGCCCGGATCTGCGCTGCCGGCGCCGTGTGGTTGTTGACCAGAATGGCGAATGCGGCCGTGCCCCCCTTGGTCTCAGCGTAGCCGGCCAGCGCACCCACCCGGCTCATGCTGCCGGTCTTGGCGCGGACGCTGCCGGGCGGGGCCTCGGTGAGGCGCCCCCGCAAGGTGCCCTCCAGGCCGGCCACCGGCAGCAGCCTCATCCAGGTCTCTCGCAGCGGTGAGGCGTGCATGAAGATGAGCAGCCGGGTGAGGGCCCGGGGGCTGACCGCGTTGAACATGGACAGGCCCGAGCCATCCACCACCATGCACTCCTCCCCGGAGATGCCCGCCTCCACCAGAAACGCCTTGAGTTCTTCGAGCGCGGCCTGCCGTGTGCCCGTCTGGCGCCGCACGCGCCCCACCTCGCGCAGCACCAGTTCGGCATGCAGGTTCAGGCTTTCCTTGCTGGCGACTTCCAGGATCCCGGCAAGCGGGGGGGAAAGCCGCCGCGCCAGCTCAACACCTTCCGGGAACGGGGGAGGCGTGGGCTCCCTCCTCAGTCCCGGCACCTCGTTGGAGTAGCGATGCCTTGACACCGGCTTGCCCGAAACCGCCACGCCCCGGCGGATCAACGCCTCGCGCAGCGCCACAGCCGCGAACGCCGCCGGATCATCGATGGCGATCGAGCGGCTGGCGGCCGCACGCAGCGGGATGACGCCCCAAACCCGCACCTGCCGGGATCCCTGCATCCGCTCAATCTGGATACTTGGTTCACCGGCGTCCGTTGTCCGGACCCGGTTCTCGATTATGAAATACTCAATCGGCGGCGAAAGGCGGATACGGGCTGGCTCGCCGGAGCGCTCGGCGGCCCGCACGGTCAGGGTCACGCGGTTCTCGTTTACCGACAGCGCGCTCACCGGAGCGCCATACTCCCACAGCGCATCCTCCTGCGCCCGTCCTTCGGAGTACGGTTCCCAAGGATACGCCGTGTCGTCGCCCACGATGTTGCCTTCGATCCGCCTGACGCCGCGCGCCACCACCTGCCCGGCCAGTTCCTCGATCGCCTGCAAGGGATCCGCGGCGGGTTGGTTCACGCCGTAAGGCATGAGGCGCGACGACATCGTCGGATCCCCGCCGCCCGCCAGCGTGAGATCCCCCTCAATGAGGCCGGAGGCGTCAGGCGCGCCTGCTGCCGTGATCACGGTAGTGAAACGGTGGTCGGCGCCCAGCCGGCTCAGCGCCAGGGCAGCGGAGAAGAGCTTGACGGCCGAGGCGGGCACGAAGCTGCGGTCCTGGTCGCGGGCCGCCAGGGTTCGGCCGCCGTCCAGGGCGACGGCGTGAACGCCCCAGAAGCCGCGCCGGGCGGCCGGGTAAGCCGAAAGGACCGCCTCGATCTGCGCAGGCAGGCTCTGGGCAGCCAGCAGGGCCGGCGCAACCAGCAGGAGGCCGAGATGACGGGCTTGCCTCATGCTATCGGGCGGCCGCTCCCGGTTGCGGCCTGCGGGTCAGCCTGGCGTAAGCCAGCAGCAGGATCGCCAGCAGGAACACGGCGCATGCTCCCAGCATGGGGAGGAAGACCACGACGCGAATCCCCCAGAGGTGGGCGTACAGGCCCATGGTCGCCGGCGCCAGCCATCCCCCGGTGGAGGCGAGCGAGAAGACGCCGTTAAAAAAACCCGGATGGTAGTAGGGAAACCGGTCGCCGATCATCTCGGCGGCAAGCGGATAGATGGCAGCGAAGCCCGCCCCCACGAACAATACGCCGCTGGCCGCGCCGAACAGGTTGTTGGTGTAGTAGAGGATGACGCAGCCGAACAGCGCTGAGAACCCGCTCAATACAAGCAGCCTCCCGTGTCTGACGCGCGGCAGGATCGCCTGCAAGGCGACCCTGCCGACCAGCAGAGCCAGCCAGTATACCGACAGGATCTTCAGTGCCGTAGCCGGGTTAGCCCCCAGCCGCTGCGCCAGGAACAAGGGCAGCCAGCCCGCCATCGACCACTCGTTGCCAAAATGGAAGAACAACAGCACGCTGAACAGTAAGGCCCCCGGGCTCTTGAAGTCGTGAAAGGCCTCGCGCAGGGTGGGCTGGTGCGGCAGGGGAACCGCCGCAAAACGGAACCTGGCGAAGATCCCCGCCGAGAAGCCCGGGATCAACGCCAGCAGAACCAGGATGCTCGCCACGGTGTAGATGTAGAACGTGCCCGCCACCAGAACCACGGTAAGCAAGCACCCCAGGCC
>JBBITL010000039.1:0-41468 GCA_037440765.1 Solibacteraceae bacterium | reverse complement strand
CGGCATGGATGGGCAGAGGGGGCGCCATGGCCTTCGGCAACAACCGCCGGGACCCGCGCATGATGTACACCGGAAACATCGCCGTCAACGAGGCCAACTCGCTGCTGAACGCCCAGCAGTACTCGCTCAGCGGCCAGAACATCCCCAAACCCTACTCCAACAACACCAGCGTAAACGCCTCCTTCGGCGGCCCGCTGAAGATCCCCGGCCTGCTAAGCGGCGCCCGCGGGCAGTTCACCGTGAGCGTCGGAATCGGGCGCAACCGGAACGGCCAGCAGGGTTCGCTAACCACCATGCCCTCCGGCCTGGAGCGCGCCGGCGACTTCTCCCAGTCGGTTGGGCCGGGCGGCAGATCCGCGCTGGTCTACGACCCGGCCAGCGGCGCTCCGTTCCCGCTGAACAGAATCCCGGACGCGCGCATCGACTCCATCGCCAGGGCTCTGATCGGCTACTACCCGTCCCCCAATCTTCCGGGCCAGACCAGGAACTTCCAACTTCCCACCACCCGTTTCAGCAACAACAACAGCCTTAACCTGCGCGTCAACCAGACGCTGTCCACCAGGGACCGGATCTCGGGCGGCTTCAGCTACTCCGGCAGCAATAACACCGCGCCCAACATCTTCGGCTTCACCGGCGCCGGCAGCGGACGCGGCATGAACGCCAATCTGTCGTACTCGCACAACTTCACCAGCCGGTTCATTTACACGGTGAACTTCACCTTCAGCCGCAACCGCAACCTCACCACGCCTTTCTTCGCCCACAAGGACAACGTGGCCGGCCGCCTCGGCATTCAGGGCGTCTCCATGGACCCCATCAACTGGGGCCCGCCCACCCTCAGCTTCACCAATTTCGCCAACCTCTCCGACGCGGCCGCCTCGCTGGCCCGCTCGCAGACCAGTTCGCTCGGAACCAGCCTGACCTGGGTGCGGCAGCGGCACAACCTGTCGTTCGGCTCCGGCTACCGCCGCCAGCAGAACAACCGCTACTCCGATCCGAACGGACGCGGAACGTTCGTCTTCAACGGGTACGCCACCAGCAGCATCATCAACGGAGCGGCGGCCGCGGGAACCGGCTTCGATCTGGCGGATTTCCTGCTGGGCACGCCCGACGCCGCCACGGTCCGCTACGGCGCTTCGTCGCTGTATTTCCGCGGCTCGGCGGTGAATGTGTTCATGCAGGACGACTGGCGCCTGCATCAGCGGTTCTCCATAAACTTCGGGCTGCGCTGGGACTACGAGAGCCCGGTCAGCGAGCGCTACAACCGGCTGGTGAACCTGGCCATCGCGCCGTATTTCACGGCCATCGTCGCGGTGCAGCCGGGCCAGTTGGACCCCCGTACGGGCGAACCCTACCCCCCGGCCATGATGCAGCCGGACCGCAACAACCTCTCCCCGCGGCTCGGGATCGCCTGGCGGCCCAGCGCCAGGCGCTCCACAGTCATCCGCGCCGGCTACGGCATCTACTACAACACCTCGAGCTACGGCGGCATCGCCTCTCAAATGGCGCAGCAGCCTCCGCTGGCCACCGTCTGGAACCTGAACATACAGAACAGTCCCCAGCTGCGGCTGGCCGACGCCTTCACCAACCCGGCCAACGTCAGGACCAATTCCCTGACGGCCAACACCTTCGCCGCAGACCCCAACTACAGGATCGGTTATGTGCAGCAATGGAACCTGGCCGTGCAGCAGAACCTGCCATATTCGTTCCAGACGACCATGACGTACCAGGGCTCCAAAGGAACTCATCTGGATCGCCAGTTCCAGCCCTGGGTAACGCCGCCCAATGCCCCGCCTTCCCGTTTCCCCACCGGCTACACCTACCAGACGTTCGGCGGGAACTCGATCTACCATGCCGGATCGGTCCAGTTGATGCGACGCTTCCGGGCAGGTCTGAGCGCCAGCGGGAGCTACGTGTTCTCCAAGTCGATCGACAGCGGAGGCGCGGGGGGCGCCATCCAGGTCCAGGACTGGCTTGACTTCCGCGCCGAGCGCGCCCTGTCGGACTTCGACCAGCGGCACAGCGTGAACGTCAACTTCTCGTTCTCCACCGGGCAGGGCCGCAGCGGCGGCGGGCTGGTCACCGGCTGGCGGGGCAACCTGCTTCGGGACTGGTCGATAGCCAGCCAGATCCAGGTGCGCAACAGCAACCCGATGACGGCCACCCTGGGCGGCAACCAGATGTCGGCCGGCTCGGTGTCGCAGACCCTGCGCGCCGACGCCACCGGGATTTCGCTGAAGCCCGCCCCCGAGGGACGCCTCTTCAACCCGGACGCCTTCGCCGTGCCCGCCGCCGGACTGTGGGGCAACGCCGGCAGGAACACCGTGCCCGGGCCGATGCTGGTGAGTCTCAACGCCTCAGCGGGCAGGGTCTTCAGGCTGGGTGAGCGCCGCAGCCTGGACTTGCAGCTCCGCGCCAGCAACGCGCTCAACACGGTCGTCATCAACCGCTGGAACACGCAACTCAACACCAACACCTTCGGACAGCCCACCGGTGTCAGCCCCATGCGCAGCGTGACCTCCAGTCTGCGATTCAGGTTCTAGCCATGCGAACAGTCCGACACACCGCCGCCCTCCTGCTGGCCTGGCTGGCGGCCGCCGGCGGCCAGCAGCAGCAGAATGCGCCCCTCCTCCAGCAGCCCTACAAGTTCGAGGCCACCGCCCAACTGGTGATCGTGAACGTCACGGCCAGGGACCGCAGCGGCAACCCCATCGAGAATCTGAAGCCCTCCGACTTCACTGTGACCGAGGACGGCAAGCCGCAAACGATAAAGGTATTCGAGTATCAGCGCTTGGAGGAAGGCCCCCTGCCTCCCCCGGCGCCGCCCGCGCTGGCCTCCCGGCCCGCTGACGCTGCGGCCCCCGCGGCGGCGCCGGCCGTGCAGCCTGTCATCAGCCCGGCCAGGCCGGGCGAGCTCAAGTACAGGGACAGCCGCCTGCTGGTGCTCTACTTCGACTTTCAGGGCATGCCCCCCGAGGACCAGATCCGCGCCCAGCAGGGCGCGCTCAAGTTCGTAAGCTCGCAAATGACGGCCTCCGACACGGTGGCCGTCATGAGCTACACGGGCGAACTCAAAGTCCTGCAGGACTTCACCACAGACCGCGACGCCCTTACCAGGGTGATCCGCAGGCTGGTGGTCGGTGAAGCCAGTGAGATGGCGAACGTTGTGAGCGATGAGAGCGCCGAGGATACCGGCGCCGCCTTCACCGCCGACGACAGCGAGTTCAACATCTTCAACACGGACCGCCAGTTGACCGCGCTGGGCAACGCGGTAAGAATGCTCTCCAGCCTGCCCGAGAAGAAGGCGCTGGTCTACTTCACCAGCGGCATCACCCGCAGCGGCATCGACAATGACGCGCAACTTCGCGCCACCATCAATGCCGCCATCCGCAGCAATGTTGCGATCTACCCGGCCGACGCCCGCGGCCTGGTGGCCACTGCGCCGGCGGGCAACGCCAGCCGCGGCAGCGGAGGCGGAGCCGGCAACCGGGGCAACTTCTCGGGCGGAGCGGGGCGCGCCATGATGGGCAGCATGCAGGGCTCACAGGACACCCTGTACGCGCTGGCCGCAGACACCGGCGGCAGGGCGCTGCTGGACGACAACGACCTGGCCATGGGGGTCGTGCAGGCGCAGAAGGACATCGCCAGCTACTACATCCTCGGCTACTACAGCGGCAACACCGCCATGGACGGCAGGTACCGCCGCATCAAGGTCCAGATCAACAACAACCTCAACGCAAGGCTCGATTACAGAACGGGCTACTTCGCCGCCAAACAGTTCCGCCAGTTCAACGCCTCCGACCGCGAGCGGCAACTGGAGGAGGCCATCCTGCTCGGCGACCCCATCACGGACCTCACCCTGGCGCTGGAAACCGGCTACTTCCGCATGGCCCAGGACCGCTACTACGTGCCGGTGTCGGTGAAGATGCCGGGCGGCGACCTGGAACTGGCCAAGCGGGGAGGCGCCCAAAGCACGCGGCTGGATTTCATCGGCCAGATCAGGGACGAAAAGGGCCGCCTGGCGGCCACCGTGCGCGACTTCATCACCGTCAAGCTGGACGCGGCGTCAGCCGCCGCGCTGGCCGGCAGGACCGTGGCCTACGACGTCGGCTTCGCCCTCCAGCCCGGCAGTTACACACTGAAGTTCCTGGCCCGCGAGAACGAAACCGGCAAGATAGGCACCTTCGAAACCAGATTCGCGGTGCCCGATCTCAACGTGGACCGCGGCCTGCTGCCCATCAGCAGCGTGGTTCTCAGCAACCAGCGGGAGAAACTGGACAGCGCGGTAGGGAGCGCCAGGCCAGACAGGCGGCTGTTCAACTTTAATCCGCTGGCGCGCAACGGCGAGAAGCTGGTCCCCAGCGTGACTCGCGTCTTCCGCAAGGACCAGGAGATGTACGTCTTCCTGGAAGCCTACCAGCCGGGCGCGGAGGCCACCCAGCCCGTAGTCGCCACCATGAGCCTCTACAGGGGGAGAGTGAAGGCGTTCGAGACGGAACCGCTTCGGGTGGCCGACGGTCTGAACCCGGTCACCAAGGCCGTGCCGGTGAGGTTCAGCTTCCCGCTCGCCAAGCTCGAGCCCGGCACCTACATCTGCCAGGTGAGCGTGCTGAACCCGACCTCACAGCGGTTCGCGTTCTGGCGGGCGCCGATAGTGCTGCTGCCCTGAGCCGCCGCAGGCGGCTCGCACGTCCCCGCTACGCCTCCCCCAGGAGGCGCTTCAGCATGACGTGCTGTTTGCGAACCGCATCGAAGCTCCCGCTCCCGACGCCCCGGTCCGTTCCTTCGTACTCGCTTAGCAGATAGCCGTCCCAGTTGTGCTTGATGAGGGTATCCACGATCTCCTTGTACGGGATCAGCGGGTCCTCGCAGTCGTCCGTCATTTCGAAGAACTTCGCGTGGCAGGCATGGACGTACGGCAGCAGCGGCACCATATCGGAGACCGGGCTGAACTGCAACGGCCGCTGCGCGCCGCCCCTGCCTCCGGCCCGCTGGGCACGGGGCCGGTTCTGAAACACCCCGAAGTCGATGTTCAGCCCGAACCACGGTGTGGTCTTTTCCTTCTCGATGAACGTGACGTAGTCGTCAATCATTTTGGACTTCAGCAGCGTCGGCGCGTGGATCTCCGGGCACATCCTGAAGTTGTGCTTCTCGGCGACCGGCAGGGCCATCTTGATGAACTCCCGCCAGTTGGTGACGGGCGTCAGGGTGTCGTAGGTGGGCGTTCCCGGCCTGTCGATCACGCCCAGCTTCGTCCGCCCGACCGTGAATCCCAGCCTGTTGGCCAGCCGGATGTCCCTGACCAGCATGTTGTAGGACTGCCTGGTGTCCAGCTCACTGCCCTTGTAGAGCCTGGAGTCCACCCAGTGCCCGTACTCGACCGGCCTGATCCGGTACTTCTTCAGCAGGTCGAACCATTGCTTCAGCCAGGCGTCGCTCGGATTCGGATAACCTTCGATGTGCCCGTTGGCCAGAATCTCCAGGCCCATCTCCTGGCCTTCGGTCGCCAGGTCGTCTATCTCGGCGAAGCAGTCTTCCAGGGATGTGTCTATGCCGAAGTTGTCCGTGTAGCAGTACAAGGAAACGCCGCGCCTGGGCCGGCGTGCGGCCGCGGCGGCCTGCCGAGGGCCGGACAGCGCGGCCCCGGCGGCGGCGCCGGCCACCGTTTGCAGGAAGTTCTTCCGGGTCATGGTTTCTTTCTCCTCTCCGGCGTCCTTGCCTCGCCTCATCTGACCAGCACCATCCGCCGCTTGTAGATCCGGGGGCCTCCGAAGCTGCCTGGGGCGGCTCCTCCCTCCGGCGGGTAGGGAATGTAGGAGACCCGGTGGTACTCCAGGATCTCCACATCATGCACGCCGAGCTTCAATCCGCCCGGCTTGGACACCGTCAGGATGGCCGGCTCCAGAGTGGACCAGTGGATTTCGCCCAGTTTGGTCATCTCGTCCTGCGTGTAGGAGCGTCCGCCTACCGTCACCCTGACCTGGTCCCGGGAGAACTTCTCTCCGTCCACTGTCACCTCAAAGCCCTCTTCCATGGACAGCCAGATGCCGCGGTAGCCGGGCAGCCGGAAACGCACCTGAAATCCAGCGGGCTTGCCGCCCTGATGGACGTTTCTGAATCCTCTTTGCTGAATGACTTCCCTCTCCAACATCTGGGTCCTCCATTTGCCGGAATTATACCCCGCGCCGACACAGCCCCGGCGCGGGGCACACAGCCCAGAATGCCGCGACTGCCGGCGGGCGCCGGCAGTCCAAACCCTCTCACCCGCGGACACCGGCCATGCCCGGCGCCCGCGGGTGCAAAGTCAATCGCTGATGGCCGAAAGCTAGCTGGACTTCTTCGCTACGAACTCGACGGGCGTGCCGCCGCCTCGTCCACCCTCCGTCGTGCGCGAGAACTTGATCTCGCTCCCGGCGACCGTTCCCTTGTAGATCTGCTTCATCGTCATGTCGCCGAAGCTAACGACAGTAATGAAGGAAACCTCATTGCCAGCGACCTTGCCCTCGCTGATCTCCTGGTCGCCACGCGGCGAACCAACCGTGCCGGTCAGTTTCGCGCCCTCCACCTTGAACGTGAACGTCGTCTCCTGCGTGGCGCCCTGCCTGCCGGGAATCTGGGCCACCCACTTCCCGCTGATATCCGCTGCCGCCGCGGTGAAAGCGCAGACCAGCAACAGCGCCGTGATCGAAAGAACCGCTGTCCTCACAAAATCCTCCTTGACGTTGGAAGTAGCTGATTGACGAGACGACCGGCAGGTCCGGAAGATTACATGGGAGCCGGCCGCGGATCTTCTCCCGGCCGGCAGGCTCGCCCCCCCTGTTTTCGGCCCTCCGGGGAGTGTTGCCTCAAAAAGTGGCCTGAAATGGGGCCTTTTTGAAGTTTTCCCTTTACATATCGCGGTGCTTCCCTTATTATTAGTTAGCGATTTTTACAGCCTGACGCTTGCGGGCTCCGCAGGACAGTCTCACCGGCGTACTGCGGCCGCAAGCGCCGGGTTGGTGAGTTCAACAAGGGAGAATCCGGAAGGAGATATATGGCTGACAAGCGGATGACGCAGAGCCAGTTCGTGAAGGTGATCGCCGCCAAGAGCGGAGTGAGCAACAAGGTCGCCAAGGCTATCGTGGACACATACGCCGCCGTGGCAGTAGCGGAGACCAAGAAGGGCGGAGTGTTCGTGCTGCCTGGCCTGGGACGGCTGGTGAAAGTTGAGCGCAAGGCCCGGATGGGCCGCAACCCCGCCACCGGTCAGGCAATCAAGATCCCGGCCAAGAAGGTCGTGAAGTTCCGCGTCGCCAAGGCTGTGAAGGACGCGATCGTGCCGCCGAAGAAGAAGTAACCTGGCGCACCCCTGAAAATTGAAAAACCCCGCGGGCAACCGCGGGGTTTTTGTGTCTCTAGAAACCGGAGTGCCGACTGCCCAGCTTGCGGGCAGCGTCAGGAAGCCTACGCCTGCTTCTTTTCTTCGGTCTTTTCGTCGCCCTTGAGGGCGTGTTTGAAGTTGCGGATCCCTTCGCCCAGGCCTTTCGCCAGCTCCGGAATCTTACGTCCTCCGAACAGGAGAACGCCGATCGCCAGAATGATGAGAAGCTCAGGCATGCCGATGGATCTCATGCGGCCTCCTTTGCACCTTGCACCTTCATTGTAGGAACCCCTGCCCGGCGCGTCAACCGAGCCCGCCGCGGGCGGCGCCACGCGGGTTCATCTGCCGGCGTCCAGCAGGCGCTCCAGGTAGCCGCGGAACCCGGCGCCCAGGTCGCCGCGTTGCAGGGCGAACTCAACCGTCGCTTTGAGAAAGCCGAGCTTATCGCCGGCGTCGTAGCGCCTGCCTTCGAACCGGTAGCCGTAGATGGGCCTGGTCTCAAGCAGGCGCCGCAGGCCGTCGGTGAGCTGGATCTCCCCGCCGCTTCCCGGCCCGGTCGCCTCAATGGAGGTGAAGATATCCGGCGTCAGCACGTAGCGGCCGATGATGGCGAGGTTGGAGGGCGCCTCCTCCGGCCGGGGCTTCTCGGTCAGGCTGCGGATGCGGAACAGCCTGTCTTCCACGCCGTTGAACCTGACCGCCTCCGCCTCCACCACGCCGTAGGCGGCGACCTCCTCCCGCGGAACCTCCATGAGGGCGAGCACCGACGCCCCCTCGGCCTCGTAGACGTCCAGAAGCTGCCGCAGGCAGGGCGTCGCCGCGTCTATGACGTCGTCGGACAGCACCACGGCGAAGGGCTCCTCGCCCACCAGTTCCCGGGCGCGGAGCACGGCGTGCCCCAGGCCCAAAGCCTCCTTCTGCCTCACGTAGGCGACGTTGATCATCTCGGAGATGCTGCGGACCGCGGCCAGCAGCTCACGCTTCTCGCGGACCTCGAGCAACCGCTCCAGTTCGAAGCTGACGTCGAAGTGGTCCTCGATGGCCGTCTTGCCGCGCCCGGTAACGATGATGATGTTCGGCACGCCGGCCTTGACGGCTTCTTCCACGCCGTACTGGATCAGGGGTTTGTCCACCAGCGGCAGCATTTCCTTTGGCTGGGCCTTGGTGGCGGGAAGGAAGCGGGTTCCATGACCCGCCGCCGGGAATACTGCCTTTCGGACCTTGGGTGGCATCGAGTCCATTGTAGTCGCCGGCCGGCAATCAGTACACAGGTTAAGCTTCAGCCTCCCGGAATCCTCAACCGCTCTCCGGTCTCTGAACCTGTGTGGAAAAGGGCTCCGGCCGTCTCTATCCGGCAGGCGGGCAGGGTTCGAAGAGTGTCCACGGCGCTCCGCCGCCGATCACGGGAGCGAGATGACCCCTTGCTGGGTCTGGCCGTCGATGCGCACGGTGAGCGGACGGGTCAGGCGCACGTGCCGGACGGCGGGGGCGGCCTCCTCGCCCGGAAGCGACTCGAGCAACTCCCACCGGAGCAACTCCTCCTCATCCGACCCGCTGAGCGAGAAGTAGCCGATGCCGGCCGAAGTCAGGTTGTGGAAGAAGTGGGTGCCCTGCGAAGGCTCAATCGGCAGGTCCATGGCCGGGACCTCGACGATCACCCGGGCGCCGGAGATCTGGTGCCAGGCCACGGGGATCCCGATCCAGGAATCGAAGGAGCCCCAGCGCCCGGGCCCGATGAGCACGTAGCGGCGCTGCTCGCGGGTCAGGCGCTCGTTGATGTCCGCGACCACTCGCGCGACCTCAGCGCTCCGGCTGCGGTCAAAGCGGGCCCGGTCGACGTAGACAATATCTTTCAAGCCCTCTATGCGCCCGTTGCCCAGGGCGCGCCCGGAGCGGCACAGCAGCTTGTCCGGCGGGATGGATCCGGCGGCGATATCACAGCGCTCACGCATGGCCACCAGCGGCCTCATTTGAAGAAGGTAGAACTCGGGCCTCCCGGGCTGCCCGGCGGCGAAATCGGCTGCGAACTCAATCTCCACCGCGAACCCGAGGTCCCGGCGGCAGGCCTCCAGCAGGTCGTGGAGGATGGGGCACAACGGAAAGAGGTCGTGCTTCAGGACGCGGGCGAAGGTCACCACGCGGCTGCCCTGCCGGCCCAGCCCGTCGTAAATCCGGTCCTCGTCGGCGGCCACGACGCTTCCTGCAAGCACGAGGGTGCCGTCGGCCTCGGCCTGCGAGAGCGGCAGCCGCGCCAGCGTAGCATCGGTGCCGGCCAGCAGGTCGGCCTGGCTGCGCTCCAGGTCCAGGGCGAAGAACTGCCGCTGGGAGACCCTCATCACCTCGGCCGGCGAGCGGAACTGCGGCAGCACCTGCGGGTACCGCGGCGAGAAACGCAACGCATCTCCGCCTTCGACGACCTGTTTGCCGAGGCCCAGGGCTATGGTCGCCACGCCGTCCTCCGGCTTCATCTGAAAGACGGGATAGTGATTGTGCGACTGGGCCACGCCGGAGATAACCGGGTAGAAATAGCGGCCGTGCCGGCGGCCGACGACCTCCTGAATAATCACCGCCATCCGGGCCTCGCCCAGGTCCTGCCCGATCCCCTCCAGGTAGCGCCGGGGCCGCTCGAGGTAGGCCGAGGCGTATACCAGCTTCACGGCCGTGGCGAGCTGGCTCACCCTCACCTCCAGCTCCGGGTGGTTGTTGGGCAGCATGTAGGTCGCGTAAAGACCCGCCAGCGGCTGGGAATGCGAGTCCTCGAGCAGCCCCGAGGAGCGGACGGCCAGCGGGAAACTCACGCGGCTCGCGTAGTGCTCCAGGCACTCACGCAGGCGGGGCGCCAGATCGCAGCCGGCGAAGCGCCGGAGGATCTCGTCATCGGCGAGCCCGTGGAGCGAAGTCACGCCGATGGCGTGGTCCCGCAGGAAGGAGTCCGACTCATCCGCGCCTATGATCAGCGTGTAGGGCAGGCGAACGGTCACCCCGTGGAGGCCATCGTCCTTGAACCACCGGCTGAGCTGGCGGAACATGAAGGCCAGGCCGCGGCCCTTGCCACCCAGCGAGCCGCGCCCCACCACGAGAAACGGGTAGTCGGGGTCGAACTCGGGCGGACGGAAATCGGCGATGGCTCCGCGGTATCTCTCCCGGCGGGCGATGGCGATGGCGTCGGTCAGGTAAGCTTTGAGCGCATCGACGGAGGGGAAATCCTCGACCGTCAGCGGCCGCAGGACCGCGGCGAGCGTGATCTCGCCTCGGGCGCGAAACCAGTGCGAGAAATCGTTGCGCTGGACGTGGAACAGGAATGACGCTTCCGGGATGGATGGCAGGGCCTTCTCCATCTCCCAGAGGTTGGCCACGCGCCCGACCCTGGTCCCGTCAGGCATGCGGAATTCGAAGTCGCCGAAACCGATGTCCTCGAGGACAAACCGCTCTATGCCGAGACGCAGGTCCAGGCCGCGCTTGTTCAGGCAGCGCGCGCCCACCGAGCGGGCCACCGCTCCGGCGTCCGGATACGACGAGTGGACCAGGATGGGGATGCCCGGCTCGCGGGCCGCGATCTCGCGAAGGAACTTCGGGCCGGCGTCAGGGTCCACACGTTCGTCGTGAAACGTATGCAGGTCGGAGATGATGCCCAGCAGCGATGCCGCGTACTTGTCGAAGAGGGTCCTGGCCTCGCCGAATGTGCGCGCCAGCAGCACCTTGGGCCGGACGCGGGTCCGCACCTGGCGGTCGCTCTCGTTGATGCCCTCCGGCACCAGCATGAACGTGCGCTGCATGAGCATCGAATACAGGTGCGGCAGGACCAGCGAGTAGTGCCCGACCGCATCCTCGATGACGAGAATCGTGCCTATGGACGCCTGCGCCAGGTCGCGGTCGACGTTCTGGCTGTCCTCGACCAGTTTCATGATCGAAAGCAGCACGTCGGCGCTTCCGCGCCAGGCGAAGGTGCGGTCAATTCCCTCGGGCTCGACGCCGTGATAGGTCTGGTCGAACCAGGAGCCGTCGAAAACGACCATGACCACGGGGAGCCCGGGCTGGGAGGCCTTCACCTGCCGGGCGAAGTCCGCGGTATCCATGTCGGGCAGGTTGCTGGAGACAAGGACCAGGTCGAAATGCTCCCTGGCCACAATGTCGAGCCCTTCGGCGCCCGACAGGGCGGTTGCAATCTGAGGGACGTTTTGCAGATGCAGCAGCTGTGAAGTGCCGTAGATGTCCTGGGTCAGCGAGTAGTCGCGTGAAATGCTGAAGGACTCGTAAGGGTTCGATACCATCAGGATGGTGCGCACGCGCCACGCCATCAGGTTGTGGAACCCCCGAAACTGGGGGTCGTAGGCGTAGCGGAGCTGGTCGCGGAGATCGGGCGGCTTCACAGGAGCCTCCTGCCGGCGGGACAGGCCTGGCGGCCTGTCCCCCCCTTCAGGATGCCGCTAGACCAGGCCCTGTGCCAACATGGCATCGGCTACCTTCACGAAGCCCGCGATGTTGGCGCCAATCACATAGTCGCCGGCCGCTCCGTACTCCTTGGAGGTCTCATAGGCCGCCTTGTGAATGGACGCCATGATGCCCTTCAGGCGGCCGTCGACCTCTTCCCGGCTCCAGGAAAGGCGCATCGAGTTCTGAGCCATCTCCAGTCCGGAGGTAGCCACGCCGCCGGCGTTGGCTGCCTTGCCAGGGCCGTAGAGGATCCCGGCGGCACGGAAGTGCTCCACGCCGTCCAGCGTGGTCGGCATGTTGGCGCCCTCGCCGACCACGTAGCAGCCGTTATTGAGCAGCGCCTTGGCATCCTCGCCGTTGATCTCGTTCTGCGTGGCGCTCGGGAAAGCGCACTGCGCCGGGATGTGCCACGGCGACCTGCCATGGAGATACTCGGCCTCGGGATACTGCGCGACGTATTCCCTGATCCGCCCGCGCCGGTTGTTCTTCAGGTCCATGACCCAGGCCAGTTTCTCGGCGTCGATTCCGTCCCTGTCGTAGATGGTTCCGTCGGAATCGGACAGCGTGATGGCCTTGGCGCCGAGTTCGTTGAGCTTCTCGACGGTGTACTGAGCCACGTTGCCGGAGCCGGAGACCAGGCACGTCTTGCCCTTGAAGTCCTCGCCCCGTGTCTTGAGCATCTCCTGGCAGAAGTAGACGCAGCCGTAGCCGGTGGCTTCGGGCCGGATGAGCGAGCCGCCCCAGGCCAGGCCCTTGCCCGTCAGCACGCCGGTGAACTCGTTGCTGATGCGCTTGTACTGGCCGAACATGTACCCCACTTCCCGTCCTCCCACGCCTATGTCACCGGCGGGCACGTCGGTGTCCGAGCTGATGTGCCGGAACAACTCCGTCATGAAGCTCTGGCAGAAGCGCATGACCTCGCCGTCGGACTTCCCCTTGGGATCGAAGTCGCTTCCGCCCTTGCCGCCGCCCATGGGAAGCGTCGTGAGCGAGTTCTTGAATACCTGCTCGAAAGCCAGGAACTTCAGGATCCCGAGGTTAACCGTCGGGTGGAAGCGAATCCCGCCCTTGTACGGGCCGATGGCGCTGGAGAACTGAACACGGAACCCGCGGTTCACCTGCGCCTTGCCCTGGTCGTCCTGCCAGGGGACGCGAAACATGACGACCCGCTCCGGTTCCACAACGCGCTCCAGCAGCCGCGATTCGACGTACTCGGGGTGCCTGTCCAAGGCCGCCGTGATCGACCGGAGAACCTCGGTCACGGCCTGGAGGAACTCCGGCTCGCCGGCGTTCCGCTTCTTCACTGTCTCAAAGACCTGATCCACGTATGCTTTAGTGCTCATCAACTCTCCTAAATTGTTGCAAGTGGGCGGAGATCGCAGGACCGCCGTGGCCACCTTCCCGCTATGGTAGCTCGTCGCGCGAAGCCTGTGGTAGCGACGCGGCCATCAAGGCCGGGACCGCTGCGTGGCGTAATCCAATCAGTGCACGCCGAGATTTCCAGCGCTCCGCTGCCGATGCCCCGGGGGTGCGAGCTGCTCCGCAATATATTTTCGGACCTGCAGGTACTGGATATAATGAGGTTTTGTAGCTGGCGGCTTATCAGGGCGTAGGGCCGGTGCAGCGCACCGGCAGGAACGAGGGCGTATGAGTCACGAGGGGAGTGCCGGAGGCGCGGCCGGCGACAATGGCGGCGGCCTGCCTCGCATAGGCGTTTTCATTTGCAACTGCGGGGGCAACATATCCGACGTCGTGGACGTGGAGCGGGTGGCGCGGGAAGCGGCGGCGCAGCCCGGCGTGGTCTGCTCGGCGACGCACATGTTCTGGTGCTCGGATTCGGGTCAGGGGATCATCGAGCAGAAGATCCGGGACCACGGCCTTAACCGGGTGATCATGGCGGCCTGCTCGCCGAGCCTGCATGAGAAGACGTTCCGGCGAACGGTAGGGCGCGCGGGCCTGAACCAATACCTGTTCGAGCACTGCAACATCCGCGAACAGGTGTCATGGGTGATCCCGGATAAGGAACTGGCGACGCAGAAGGCCTCAAGGCTGGTCCGCGCGGCGGCGGCGAGGTCCGCGCATCTGGCGCCGCTGGAGAAGCGGCGCATCCCGATCCACCCTTCGGTGCTGGTGGTCGGCGGGGGCGTGGCGGGCATGACGACGGCTCGCGACCTGGCTGCGCGCGGTATCGAGGTGACGCTGATCGAATCCACGCCGTTTCTGGGGGGCCGGATGGCGCAATTGCATCACATCTACCCCACCGGCCAGAAGGCGCGCGACGTGATCGGGCCGCTGATCCGCGAGGTTACTTCGGACCCCAAGGTGACGGTCTACACCAACGCCCAACTGGATCAGGCGACGGGCTTCATCGGCGATTTCCGCACCACGATACGAATCACGCCGCGGGGAGTGACGGCCGATTGCGCAGATCCTCAGGCGGCCATCGACGCCTGCCCCGAGGAGTGCCTGGATCAGTTCAATCTCGGCTTGTCGAGGCGCAAGGCCATTTATCTGCCTTACCAGGGATGCTACCCCGCCGAGCCTGCCATCGACTGGCGCTCCTGCACCAAGTGCGGAGCCTGCCTGGAGGTGGGCAACGGCAAAGGGATCGACCTTGAGGAGCAGCCGCGGCAGGTGGAGGTGCGCAGCGGCGCCATCGTGCTGGCGGTGGGCCTGAACACATATCCGTTGCGTCACGGCGAGTACGGCTTCGGCCGGTTCCCGGAAGTCATCACCCTGCACCAGTTGAACCGGCTGCTGGATCCGTCCGGCCCCACCGGGGGCAAGGTCGCCATCGACGGGCGGCCGGCCAGCCGCGTAGGTTTTATACACTGCGTCGGCAGCCTGCAACGCAAGGGGGTCCATCGCCCGATGCGGGACGGCAGGGTGAACGACTATTGCAGCCGGGTCTGCTGCACGACGACCATGCACACGGCCGCCGAGCTGAAGGAACGCTACCCCCGGATGCTCGTGTACGACTTCCACGAGGACATCCGCACCTACGGGCGGCGGCACGAGGGCTACTACGACCAGGTGAGCCAGCAGGGAGTGACCTTCATTCGCTTCGACCCGCTGCGGCCGCCGCGTGTGGAGCGGGACCCGCGTGGGGAGGCCCCGCTGGTGGTCCGGACGTTTGACCGGCTGACGCACGGCGAGGAGATCGAGGTGCCGCTGGACCTGCTGGTGCTGGCCACCGGGCTGGTGGCGCGCGACATGAGCAAACTGGTGGACCTGTACCGCTGTTCGGTGGGCGCCGACCACTTCCTGATGGAGGTCCATCCCAAGCTGCGCCCCGTGGAGATGGCCTCGGCGGGGCTTTTCCTGGCGGGCACGGTGCAGGGACCGATGGATATCAGCGAGTCAACGGCCGCAGCCGCGGCGGCCGCCGCCAAGGCATCCGCGCTCATCAAGGCGGGCGAGATCGAGCTTGACCCGTTCGTCGCCTACGTGCAAGAGGAAGTGTGCAGCGGCTGCCAGGTGTGTCTGACGGTGTGCCCGTTCTCGGCGATCACGCGCGACGAGGCAAAACGCGTGGCCAGCGTCAACAGCGCGGTCTGCACGGGCTGCGGCACGTGCGCGGCCGCCTGCCCGTCGAACGCGATCCAGCAGTACGGCTTCGAGGACGCGCAGGTCAAATCCGAAGTGCTGGCGCTGCTGGAGGAGCCGGCGGAAGTGGCGGCAGTGGGATAGGAGGCGAGTCCGCTCGCTGACGCTCGCGGTTCCGTGCGGGCACTGTGAGGAAGCGGACCGGGAGGAGGACCATGGCGGATAGAACAAACGGACGCGGGAAGGCCGGGAGCTGGGAGCCTCGCATAGTGGGCTTCCTATGTTACTGGTGCTCCTACACGGGCGCCGACGGCGCCGGCACGGCCCGCATGAAGTACGCGCCCAACGTGGATATCGTCAAGGTGATGTGCTCGGGCCGGATTGACCCGGAGCTGATCACCATGGCTTTCTCGCGCGGAGCGGACGGCGTGATGGTGCTCGGCTGCCACATCGGCGACTGTCACTACGTGTCGGGCAATCACAAGACGATGGTGCGAATGCCGCTGGTCCGGCGCCTGCTGAGCGGGCTCGGCATCGAGCCGGAGCGTTTCCGGCACGAATGGGTGAGCGCGGCCGAAGGGGAGAAGTTCAGCAGACTGGTGACCGAGATGACCGAGCAGGTGCGGGCGCTCGGGCCGCTGAACTGGCCCCTGCGGATGCGCGAGCGCGGCGTGGGCCACGGGCAGGACCTGCACCCGTGGCGGGGAGGAGAAGCATGAGCGGGAACGGCAAGCTGAAGGTCGGCATGTACTGGGCCTCCAGTTGCGGGGGATGCGACATTTCCCTGCTCGAGATCGGAACGCGGCTGCTCGACCTGGTACAGATTGCCGACGTCGTGTTCTGGCCCTGCGCGGCGGACTTCAAGTACGCCGACGTGGCGGGGTACCCCGACGGACACCTGGACGCCTGTTTCTACAACGGCGGCGTGCGGAACAGCGAGCAGGAGGAAGTGGCGCGGCTGCTGCGCCAGAAGTCGAGGACGCTGGTGGCTTATGGAACCTGCGCCGGCGACGGAGGCATCCCGGCGCTGGCCAACCTGGTCACGCCGGAGGCGATCTTCAAGGCGGCGTACCACGATAATCCGTCTCTCGACAACGCGGCCGGGGTGGAGCCGCAGCCTGAGGTGGAGACCGGGGTGGGCACGCTGCGCATCCCGCGCTTCTACCCGGCGGTGCTGCGCCTGGGGGACGTAGTGGAAGTGGACTACGTGCTGCCCGGATGTCCGCCGCAGGCCGACCGGGTGTGGGAGGCAATCCAGGCCCTGGCGGGCGGCGCCGTCCCGGCGCGCAACGGAGAAGTCCGCGTGGGGTGCGCCGACAGGACGGTATGCGATGAGTGTTCCCGCGAGAAGCGGCTTCTCAAGATCAAGCAGTTCCGCCGCCACCACATGTTCCGGCCGGAGCCCGGCTGGTGCCTGCTGGAGCAGGGCGTGCTGTGCATGGGTCCGGCCACCCGCAGCGGCTGCGGCGCAATGTGTCTGAAGGCCGACATGAGGTGTGAGGGCTGCTACGGCCCGCCGGCCGGAGTGGAGGACCAGGGCGCGGCCATGGCGGGCGCGCTGGGCGGGCTGGTGGATGCGGCCACCGAGCAGCAGGCGCAGGAGATCGTTGACCAGATTCCCGATCCGCTGGGCAGCTTCTACCGCTTCACGATGGCATCCAGCATGATGAAGGGCCGCCGCTAAATGGGGGATACCAGATGACCAACTCCACGACTTCCACCGCACAATCCTTCCGCCGGATCAGCATCGATCCGGTAACCCGGCTGGAGGGCCACGGCAAGATCGACATCTTCCTTGACCAGGAGGGCAATGTCGCCGACTGCTACTTCCAGGTGCCTGAACTGCGCGGGTTCGAGAAGTTCTGCGAGGGCCGGCCCGTAGAGGCCATGCCGCGGATCACGCCTCGCATCTGCGGCGTCTGCCCCGAGGCCCATATGATGGCGGCCGCCAAGGCCTGCGACGCGGTCTACAAGGCGGAACTGCCGCTCACGGCGCGGCTGCTGAGGGAGCTCCAGTACAACATCTTCTTCGTGACCGATCACACCACGCACTTCTACGCACTGGGAGGGCCGGACTTCATCATGGGCCCCAAGAGCGACCCGGCCACGCGCAACCTGATCGGCGTGATCGGCAAGGTGGGAATGGAGATCGCAGGCCAGGTGCTCAAGTGCCGGTCCTGGGGCCACGAAGCGGCAGGGATCTTCGGAGGCAAGCCGGTCAACCCCGTCAACGCGGTCCCCGGCGGAATGAGCAAAGGCTTGAACGGCGCCGAACGCGAGCGGCTGGAGGAAATCTGCCGCTTCATGGTCGAGTTCGGGAAACTGACGCTTAAGATCCTGCATGACGTGGTGCTTTCCAACCGGGAGTACCTGGACCTGATCCTCAACGGCCCATACCGGAACCAGACCTACTCGATGGGCCTGGTCGATGAGCAGAACCGCGTGAACTTTTACGACGGGAAGGTGCGCGTGGTGGATCCCGACGGCAAGGAACTGTGCCGGTACTCGCCCTCCGATTACATGAATCACGTCGCCGAGCGGGTGGAGCCCTGGAGCTACCTGAAGTTCCCTTACCTCAAGGCGGTAGGATGGAAGGGCTTCGTGGACGGGAAGGACTCCGGCGTGTACCGGGCGACACCGCAGTCGCGGCTGAACGCGGCCGACGGCATGAACAGTCCCCTCGCCCAGGAGGCCTACGAGGAGTACTTCGAGACGCTGACCGGCGACCGCAGCGGCCGAAAGCCGGTGCACCATACGCTGGCCATCCACTGGGCGAGGTGCGTGGAGCTGATGAATGCGGCCGAGCGCGCCCTGGAGCTGGTGCAGCACCCCGAGATCACCCACCCGGAGGACTACCGGGTGGTCTGCGACAGGACGCCCGGCGAGGGAGTCGGCATCGTGGAGGCGCCGCGAGGCACGCTCACGCATCACTACGTGACCGACGAGAGGGGCATCGTGAAGAAGGCCAACCTGATCGTGGGCACCACCAACAACCACGCGGCGATCTGCATGTCCATCAAGCAGGCCGCGCGGGGGCTGATCCGCAAGGGGGTGGATGTGACCGAAGGAGTGTTGAACATGGTGGAGATGGCGTTCCGCGCCTATGACCCGTGCTTCGGCTGCGCCACGCACAGCCTCCCGGGCCAGATGCCCATGATGGTGCGCATCCGGGACTGGGACGGAACGGTGTTGTCAGAGGCCAGCCGGTAGAAAGGAGAGCGATCGCCATGGCGAAGATCAAGGAGCGCTACGACGGGCTGGTGGTGGGCGGAGGAATCGCCGGCATGCAGGCCGCCCTGGACCTGGCGGGACAGGGCTACGGCGTGCTGCTGGTGGAGCGGGAGCCCTCGATCGGCGGCGTCATGGTGGGCCTGAACAAGGTCTTTCCGACGCTGGATTGCAGCAGTTGCATATGCACGCCGCGGATGGCCGAGACGGCGCACCACGACCGGATCACCGTGCAGGCATACACGGAGGTGGATGAGGTCCGGCGCGAGGGCGACGGCTTCGCGGTGCGGCTGATCAAGAAGCCGCGCTATGTGGTGGAGGAGGACTGCATCGGGTGCAGCAAGTGTGAGCTGGCCTGCACGATGCTCGCTCCTCACGAGTTCGACCACGGCCTCGGGGCGCGAGCCGCCATATACATTCCGCACGGGAACGCCATTCCGCAGTTGCCGGTGCTCGATCCCGAATACTGCATCTTCGACGGGACCTGCGCCCGCGCCTGCCCCACCGACTGCATCGACTTCACGCAGCTCCCCGAGGAGGTGAACATCGAGGTGGGAGCGGTGATAATAGCCACGGGCCTGAAGACCACACCTATGGACGCCAAGAAGGAATACGGCGGCGGCAAGTACGTCAACGTCATGAACCCGCTGGCCATGGAGCGCGTGCAGAGCCCCAACGGGCCATACGGCCACGTGCTGCGGCCGTCGGACGGCAAGCTGGCGCAGTCAGTGGCCTACGTACAGTGCGCGGGCAGCAGGGACAAGTCCATCGGCGTGCCTTACTGCTCCCGCGTATGCTGCATGTACGCGCTGAAGCAGGCGATCATGATCAAGCACCACCGCCACGAGACCGACGTGACCATCTACCACATGGACATCCGGGCCTTCGGCAAAGGCTACGAGCAGTTCTACCGGCGCGCGCTGGCCGAGGGCGTCAAGGTGGTGAAGGCCAAGGTGGCTCGGATCACCGAGGAGCCTAACCGCGACCTCACGCTGCGGGTGGAGTTGATCGACGAGGGCGGCCGCGTGGCCGAGAAGCGTCATGACCTGGTGGTGCTCAGCCAGGGCACAATTCCGGGCTGGCGGCCGGACGGCCGGGCGCTGGCGCAGGTGGACGACGACGGCTTCTTCCAGATACGGGACGTTGTAACCCGGCCGGCGAACAGTTCCGACGACGGAATCTTCGTGGCCGGTGTGGCGACCGGGCCCAAGGACATTCCAGATTCCATTGTCGAGGCGGGCGCGGCGGCCATGGAGGCCGCCATGTACCTGGATCGCACGCGGGGCCGGCGGCAGGCGCTGGCGGGCGCCGGAGTGGAGGCTTAGGAGGACGGCGATGGCTGAAACGAAGCGAAACTGGCGCGAGGACGTCAAGGTGTTCCGAGACCGCATGGGCGGACTGACCGAGGCGAAGAAGGCCATGGCCAAGGACCAGCGGGACACAATCAAGGCCATTCAGGCGGCTCTTAAGGCAGGGCCGCGCACGGTGCCCGAGATCTCCGCCGAGACGAAGATCGCAAGCCAGAAGGTCCTTTGGTACATCATGGCGTTGAAGCGGTACGGCAAAGTGGCCGAGGCCGGCCAGGCGGGCGAGTATTTCCGTTACGAGCTGAAGGAGGCGTCATCGTGAGCTATCGCATCGATCCGGGGATCACGGCGCAACTGGGCCACTACGGCGGCCAGACGGCGGCCAAGTGCTTCAACTGCGGCAACTGCACGGCAGTCTGCTCGTTGTCGGAGGAGGACGCCGCTGTTCCGCGCCGCTACATCCGCTACATCCAGCTTGGACTCAAGGAGAAGATGCTGGGCAGCCTGGATCCGTGGTCGTGCTTCTACTGCGGGGACTGCTCCCGGACCTGCCCGCGCGAGGCCGAACCCGGGAACCTGATGATGGCCAGCCGGCGCTGGCTCACCAGCATGTACGACTGGACCGGACTGAGCCGCCTGATGTACCGCGACGGGAGGTGGGAACTGGCGGTGCTGGCGGCCGTGGCCGTCCTGGTGTTGCTGCTGTTCACGGTGCCGGCGGAGTTCGGCTTCCGGTTGCTGGCGGCTAATCCGGCGAGCTACCAGAATGTGAACCTCGAGCACTTCGCTCCGAAGCATGTCGTGCACGTCGGTGATCTGGCCGTAGCGTTCATCCTGGGGGGATTGCTGCTTAGCAACGGCGCCAGGATGGCATGGTACGTCACCAGGCAGGGGCCGCGCGCGCCTCTATGGCTGTATGTCACGCAATTCAAGGAGATGGTCGTCCAGCTTCTGACACAGAAGCGCTGGCGCGGATGCGAAACCGGCGCCACCAAGCTATGGCTGCGCCATCTGCTGCTGGTCAGCGGGTACGTCATCATGGCCGTCATGGTGGAGTTCTTCCTCCAGACCTTCCAGGTCACCGATTCCTCGTTCCACTGGACCAGCATTCTGGGATACTACGCGACCGTGGTGCTGCTGGGGGCCACGACGTGGATGATGGTCGACCGTCTGAAGAAGACCGACCAGTCCAGCAAACACACCGATTTAACGGACTGGGCCTTCCTGATCCTGCTGTTCCTCACGGCGCTCACCGGGATCGTCTTGCACGCGCTCCGCATGCTGAACTTGCCGATGCCGACCTACGTCATGTACATGGTCCACCTGATGATCGCAATACCCATGCTGGTTGTCATGGTGCCGTTCGGCAAGTGGTCTCATATTCTGTACAGGCCGCTGGCGCTCTACCTGCTGGCGGTGCAGCGCAAAGCCAAGGCGCGCGAAACGGCCGGCGTGCCGGCGACCCAGCCTGTGGCGGCGTAGGGAGCCGGCGGGTCAGGCACTCCGGCCGTCGTCGGCGGTCATCCGCGCCTGTTCCTTCAGGCGCTGGACGAGAAGGATGAGCTGGCGGTCGCGGGCGTTGCTGCAAGGCGCGTCGCACTGTTCCAGATCCTCCAGCCGCAGGCAGTGCCTCCGGCACTGGTCCGTGCCGAACAGGCGCTCGGACGGAATGCCACCGTCCCCGGGGGGCAGCAGGTGGCGGAGGCGCGGAGTCAGGATCGAGATTGAGCTGCCGCAGCGGTGCTCGAACACCAGCAGGTTGTACTCCGTATTGCCGGGCACGGCCTGGAGCCCCAGCAGCCGCACCTCCAGGTCCAGGAGGAAGCTCTCGCAGGTGGGCCAGGCGCGCTTGCAGGAGCCACAGATCTGAAATGCGCCCGTGGCGCGGCCGGTCGTCATAGAGGCGATTATAGCGGCAACGGCGGAGACTCACCTGTCCCCGGATTCCTGCAACAATCAGACATGCTCGACGAGTTGAGGGAAGAGGTCCTCCAGGCGAACCTGGAGCTGGTGAAGCACGGACTTGTGCTGTACACCTTCGGCAACGCCAGCGGGATCGCGCGGGCCGAGGGGCTGGTGGTGGTCAAGCCCAGCGGCGTTCCTTACGAGAGGATGAAGCCGCCGGACATGGTCGTCACGGACCTGGAGGGGCGGGTGGTGGAAGGTGCGTTGCGGCCCAGCTCGGACCTGCCCACTCACCTGGCTCTCTACAGGGCTTTTGCGAGCGCCGGAGGCGTGGTTCACACGCACTCCACCTGCGCCACGGCATGGGCGCAGGCCCGCCGCGAGATCCCCTGCCTCGGCACCACGCACGCGGACTACTTCCGGGGGGCCGTACCGGTGACAGACGAACTGGCCCCGGAGCAGATCCAGTCGGACTACGAGTGGAACACGGGCCAGACCATCGTCAACCGGTTCAAGGGCTGCGACCCGCTGGAGATCCCGGCCGTGCTGGTGGCCGGCCACGGGCCGTTTACCTGGGGACGGTCGGCGGGCGAGGCGGCGCACAACGCGGCGATTCTGGAGGAACTGGCGCGGACGGCGCTGTACACCCTGGAGATCCGCGCCGACGCGCCGCAGTTGTCGAGCAAGCAAAGGGACAAGCACTTCTTCCGCAAGCACGGTCTTAACGCCACCTACGGACAGAGGTAGCCGGTCAGATGGTGGTCGACATGAAGCCGCCGTCCACCGTCAGGATCGATCCGGTGACGAACGAGGAGGCGCGTTCGCTGGCCAGAAACAGCGTCGCCCCCACCAGTTCTTCGGCCTCGCCGAAGCGCCTCATCGGGCTGTGGCCCATAATCTGCGCGGTCCGTTCGGCGGTCAGCAGTGCGCGGTTCTGCTCCGCCGGAAAGAAGCCGGGGCGGATGGCGTTCACGCGCACCTTGAACGGCGCCCATTCGCGGGCCAGGAACTGCGTGATCTGGTTCACGCCCGCCTTGGTGACGCTGTAGGTGAAAACTCTTGAGAGCGGCGGCCCCGAGGAAACTGACGAGATATTGATGACCGAGCCACCGCGGCCCGATTCCACCATCGCCCTGCCGAACACCTGGCAGGCCAGAAACACGCTCTTCAGGTTGATGTCGATGATCTTCTGCCATTCGCTCTCGGCTATCTCGAAGAAAGGCGTGCCTGAGTTAACCCCCGCGGCGTTGATCAGGATATCCACTCCGCTGAAGGCGTCCACGGCCGCCTGAAGCCCTCGCTCCAGGTCCGCCCTGTTGGCCGCGTCGCCGTGGATCGCCAGGGCCCTGCCGCCCTTGCCCCGGATCGAGGCCGCGCGAGCCTCTCCGTTGTCCCTGTGAAAGTCGAAAACGGCCACCGCCGCGCCGGCTTCCGCCAGTCCCTCGGCCATCGCTCCCGCCAGCACACCGCCGCCGCCGATGACGACCGCCGACTTGCCCTCCAAACTAAGCAGATCCTTGCCCATGAATCCTCTTGTAGCACGGATAATGGTGGTCGATGCGGGTGTTCGTCTACTTCGTGGGGAAGCCCAGGAGCGCAGAAGCCAACGCCATGAGCCAGGAGTACGTGAAGCGGCTCGGGCGCTACGTCCGCTGCCAGATGAGCGAGATCAATCCGGAGCGCGCTGATCTCTGGAAGAAGCACCCGGCGGGCGTCAAGGTGTTGCTTGACCCCGAGGGCCGCGCGCTCGATTCCGCCGGTTTCACGCGCCTGGTCTCCGGGGCCGAGGAACAGGCCCGCGATCTGGTGTTCGCGGTTGGCGGCGCGGATGGTCTTCCGCGGGGGTGGCGCGAGAGGGCCGATCTCCTGCTGTCGCTCTCTCCTCTGACCATGCCGCACGAGCTGGCGCGCGTGGTTCTGGCCGAGCAGCTCTATCGGGCTTTCACCGCTCTTCGCGGACACCCGTACCCCAGGTAGCCGCCTGAGGCCGCCTGCGTAGCTGGCTCCCGCGGAGGTAGGCGATCAGGTCGCCCATCTCCTGGCTATTGATGCGCGGCCAGTCAAGCCCACGGCCGCGCATGCGTTCCTGCATCCGCGGGCCGTGTCTCCAGATGGCCTCCAGCATGACTAGCGAGTTCATCCGGCCGGCCATGCCCGCCCTGGGCGGCACTCCGCCGGCGGGCTGGTCGTGGCACGCGGCGCAGCCCTTGCGGGACCACACACGCGCGCCATTGGCCTGATCCCCCCGGGCCATTGTGAATTGGGTTGCGAGAAGGTAGCCCACCAGGTCGCGCATCTCCGGGTAGCTCATTGGACCGGCCTTTGGCGACGTCTGGTGCGGGTGGTTCCACAGGGCGCTCACGAACTCCATCAGAGTGTGGCGCGTGGGACGATCCTCAATGGACCGGGATCCCGTGTGGCAGGACTGGCAGCCGCGGGCCTCCAGGACCTCCCTGCCCCGCTCCGGGGAGCCCGGCGCAAGCTCCGGGGCCTGGCCGGTCCGCGGGACCGCGCCGCGCAGGTAGGCGAGCAGGTCCGTCAGTCCCTGAGGCGACAGCCGGGAGTGCGGGATGGCGGCGGCGGCCAGTGCGCGCTCCATTTCCGGCCGGTGGTTCAGCATGCCCTGCGCCAGCGAGATCGCGTCGCTCAGCCCCGGCCAGTCCGACACGGGCCGGATTCCCGCCCGCGCCGGAGACCTCATCCCGTGGCACTCTCCGCAACGCCCCGCGCGGAATACCGCGAGGCCGCGCCCCGCGTTGCCCGGTCCCTCGAAGTAGCGGGAGGCATACAGGTAAAGAAACAAGTCGGCCCAGTCCTGCTCGCTCATTTCCGGCCAGGACAGGGCTTTCTGCCGGTAGGCGGCCGACATGGCGGGCAGGTGGTTCCACATCGCCGAGGCCAGTTGATTCGGGCTGAAGCCCCGTACCACCGTTTCCGTCAGGTCCGGCGCCGCGACGCCACCGGCCGCGTTGATCGAGTGGCACTGAAGGCAGTTCCTGGTCCGGGCAAGTTCCCGGCCACGTTCGGCGCTGCCCAGGGGTTGGGCGCCTGTGGCTCCCATCAGCAGGCCGGCAAGCAATACCGCCGCTAGAAATCCGCCGACCAGGCCCATTCTCAGAATTCTAAATGAAACGGCGGCCCGGAACTTCTGTTCCGGACCGCCGTCAGTCGCCTGAGTCTGCTCTGCTTACAGCCGCGCCGTCGCGGCCAGGACCTCGAACTTCTGCGCGGAGGCGGTCTGGGCCAGCTCACGCTCGGCGGGTGTCATCCGGAACTGAACCCCGGCGCCGCTGGACCCGATAACCACGCTGGAGAGGAAGTACGTGCCGCCGTACCGGTTGAAGATGATCGTGGCGCCAGCCGGCTGGCTGGTGTGCGCCGAGATGGGTGATCCGAGGCCCATGGCTCCCGAATCGGCGTCGTAGTTCCTAAGGGTCAGCATGGCGGTGCTGGCGCTGGTCTGAACCAGGTACTCACCGGCCGGCATGGTCTTGCCGGCGAAGTTGAAGTCGAACGGGACGTTGGCTTTCAGCACCAACGTCTGGGCGGCCAGCGGCGAAACCAACGCCGCGCCGAACAACGCAATCGCCAGCATCGCAAACAGCCTGGTCGTCATCTTTCTTTCCTCCTCGGGATACTGCTGGATTCTTCGAACCGGGCTAGCGCCGCCGAGCCGGCTGGGCTTTCCTGGTTCTGCTGGTTTGGATGCGGGGGACGGCGGGAGGTCGCAGGAATTCTATCCGGCCCGCCAAGTGCGGTATCCTGAGGCTTTCCGGATCAGGACAACCATGGCTTGGTTCACTCGACAGAAAACGTCCCGCCCGGCTGGTCCCGACAGCGAGCAGCACAAAGTGCGCACCGAGGGACTCTGGCTGAAGTGCGACGGCTGCCGCCAGATCATCTGGCGCAAGGCGATCGAGGAGTCGCTCCAGGTCTGCCCCAAGTGCGACTTCCACTTCCGCGTGGATGCCCACACGCGGCTCAGCATGCTGTTTGACGGGCCGTTTGAGGTGTTCGACGCCAACCTGGTTTCGACCGATCCCCTCCTCTTCGTTGACAGCAAGCCATACAAAGAGCGCCTGGCCGGCATGCGCAAGGCCACCAGGCTTGCGGATGCCGTGATCTCGGCCGGCGGGACCCTGGCCGGCCGGCCGGTCTACATCTGCGCGCTGGAGCTGAAATTTATAGGCGGCAGCGTCGGCTCGGTGGTGGGGGAAGTGACCACGCGCGCTATCGAGCGGAGCATCGCCCAGCGCAGGCCGCTTATCATAGCGTCGGCTTCCGGCGGCATGCGCATGCAGGAAGGCGCGGTCAGCCTGATGCAGATGGCCAAGATTTCGGCCGCTCTCGTGCGTCTGGACGAAGCCAGGCTACCTTACATCAGCCTGCTGACCGACCCCACCACCGGCGGCACCACCGGCAGTTTCGCCATGCTCGGGGACCTGAACATCGGCGAACCCGGCGCGCTGATCGGCTTCGCCGGCCCCCGCGTCATCGAGCAGACCATCCGGCAGAAGCTGCCCGAGGGATTTCAGCGCTCCGAGTTCCTGCTCAAGACCGGCTTCCTGGACGCCGTCGTGCGGCGCCCGGAGCTGAAGGGCTACATCGCCTCGGCGCTCGATTTCTTTTGCGGCCCGCTCCGGTGATCCAGCTTTCCTCCGCCGGCAAGCGCTTCGGCGAGAAAATCCTGTTCGAGGACGCCTCCTGGCAGATCAACCCGGGCGACGGCATCGGGCTGGTGGGGGCGAACGGCACAGGCAAGACCACTCTGCTGAAGATCCTGGCAGGGCTGGAGACGCTGGACTACGGCTCGCTCGCCTCCGCCAGGGGCGCCAGCGCCGGCTACCTGCCGCAGTACGGACTGGAACTGTCCGGCCGCACGGTCTTCGCCGAGTGCATGTCGGTGTTCGAGAACCTCCGGCGGGCCGAGGCCGAACTGGAAAGTCTGACGCGCCGGATGGCGCGGCTCGACCCCGGCGGGCGCGAATACGCCGACGTAGCCGACCGGTTCCACAGGCTGGAACACGAGTTTCGCACGCAGGACGGCTACGCGCTTGAGGCGCGGGTGGGTTCCGTTCTGAGCGGCCTGAGCTTCCCCAAGGAGGACTGGCGCCGCCGGACCGAGGAGTTCTCCGGCGGCTGGCAGATGCGTGTGGCGCTGGCCAAGCTGCTGCTCGAGCGCCCCAACCTGCTGCTGCTCGACGAGCCCACCAACCACCTGGACCTGGAAGCCCGCAACTGGCTGGAGGGCTACCTGGCATCCTACCCTCACGCCTTCGTGCTGGTTTCGCACGACCGGTACTTCCTGGACGTAGCCGTCCGGAAGGTGGTCGAGATCTGGAACCGGCGTCTGCACTTCTACCCGGGCAACTACTCGCGCTACGTCGAGCTGAAGGCCGAGCGCCGGGCGCAGCTTGAGGCGGCCTGCGGCAACCAGCAGGACAAGATCCGGCAGCTCGAGGCTTTCATCAACCGCTTCCGCTACCAGGCCACCAAGGCCAGGCAGGTGCAGAGCCGGATCAAGGAACTGGAGCGGATGGAGAAGATCGAGATGCCGCCGGAGGAGGAGAAGACCATCCGCTTTTCCTTCCCGCAGCCGAAGGCCAGCGGCCGTGTGGTGGCTGAGTTTCGCGACGTCTCGAAGAGCTACGGCGATAAGACCGTCTTCAGCGGCGTCAGCTTCGTCGTGGAGCGCGGCGACCGCATTGCGCTGGTGGGCGTGAACGGCGCGGGCAAGTCCACGCTCATACGGATGCTGGCGGCAAGAGAGCCGCTGAGCGCAGGCCAGTACCTACTCGGACACAACGCGGAGCCGGATTATTTCGCCCAGGATCAGTACAAGGAATTAGACCCCGGCGTTCGTGTGCTCGACGACCTGATGGAGATCGCGCCGCGCGCCACTCAGACCAGCCTGCGCAGTCTGCTCGGCTGCTTCCTGTTCACCGAAGACGACGTGTTCAAGCCCGTCGGAGTTCTGTCCGGTGGCGAGCGGAACCGCTACGCGCTGGCCCGCCTGCTGCTGCGCCCGTCCAACTTCTTGCTGCTGGATGAGCCGACCAACCACCTGGATCTGCGCGCCAAGGATGTACTGCTGGAATCGCTGCGGGAGTACTCGGGCACGCTGGTGTTCGTCTCGCACGACCGCTACTTCATCGACCGGCTGGCCACGCGGATCTTCGAGGCGGCCGATGGCACGGTTCGCGTCTACCCGGGCAACTACGAAGACTACCTCTGGCGCAAGTCCGCCGAGGCCGGGGAAAAGGCGGCGCCCGCAAGCCCCGCCGAGGCGCCTGCCGTTGAGGCGCCGGAGCCGGCCGCCAGGCCGCGCCGCCTGAATCCGATCCGGCAGCGCCAGATGGAGGACCGCCGTGACCTGATCGAGCAACAGGTCGACCGGCTGGAGACTGAGATATCCGGAGTCGAGCGCGCGCTGGCCGAATTCAGGAGCAGCGAGGAGTCCATGCGCCTCAGCGCGGCGCTCGACGCACGCAGGGGCGAGTTGGCTGCTCTTCTCAAGGAGTGGGAGGACCTGTCGAGGGCGTTGGAGGAGGCCGGCGGATGAATCTCCACCCGGCCCGGTCGCGCTAACCTTGAAGCGTGGGCGACCTTCAGGAACAACTGGCGATCCTGCGGCGCAAGATACGGCAAATAGACCGCAAGTGGGCCGTCCCGCGGTCCGAGCCGCCGCCCGCCCGCCCCGCGCTTCCCGAGGACCACGCTCCGTTGCACCACTTTATCGACGAGTTCATGAGCGGCGAGGTGGTGGAGACCCCGCACGGAGCGCACTTCGAAACCGAGCGGCTGTACGCCCGCCACCGCCGGCACGGGAACCTGGACATCTCGGTGCTTTCCGAACTTCCCGACGACCTGCTCGGCGCGCTCTCCGAGGGCGCGGTCCCGGCCTCCAGCCCGGAGCGGTGGGCATTCCTGGACACCGAGACCACCGGCCTGGCGACCGGGTCTGGCACGTACGCCTTCCTGGTCGGCGTGGGGCGCATAACGCCGGAAGGCTTCCGCATACGGCAGTTCTTCATGCGGGATTTCGCCGAGGAGGCCAGCCTGCTCCACGCGCTCGACGAGCACCTGGCCGGCTTCGACGTGCTGGTGACCTACAACGGCAAGACCTACGATCAGCCGCTGCTGGAGGCCCGGTACGTGATGACGCGGCGCAGGCCGCCGTTTGCGCGGCTGGCCCACATGGACCTGCTTTTCGGGGCAAGGCGGCTGTGGAAGCTGCGCCTGGAAAGTTGCCGCCTGATCGAACTGGAGCACCAGGTGCTGGGCGTCGAACGCGAGGGCGACCTCCCCGGCGAGATGATCCCCTACGTCTATTTCGAGTACCTGCGCAACCGCCAGGCCGCGCGCCTGGTGCCGATCTTCCATCACAACGCGGTCGACATTCTGACTCTGGCCTGCCTGGCGGCCATCGTGCCGCTGGCCTTCCGGTCGCCGGAGGACGCGCCTTTGCACCACGGCGCCGACTGGGTCGGCCTGGCCCGCTGGCTGCTCAAAGCCGAACGGCGCCAGGAGGCGCTGGCGCTGCTGCGCCGCGCCGTAGAGCGGGGCCTTTCCGACGACCTGCTGTTCCGCACGCTGTGGGAGATCGCCCTGATGGAGAAGCGCCTGGGCCGGGAGGCGGCGGCCATTGCAGCGTTCACCGAGCTGGCCTCCACGCGCAGCCCGCAGCGGGTGGCGGCGCTTCAGGAACTGGCCAAGCACTACGAGCACAGGGAGCGCAACTTCGCGCTGGCGCTGGAGTTCACCCGGGCGGCGCTGGAAGTGGAGGATTCCGATGTCCTTCGCCGCCGGGCCGAGAGGCTCAAGCGGCGGATCGCACGGCCCATACCGAGGCGGCTGCTCTAGCGACTTTCCGCCAGTTCCAGTGACCGCGGTCACCGCCGCGGACCGCCCCATACGCTATACCTGGGGTGAGGGCATGAAATGGCGGACAACTACATCTTCCTTCCAGACGCACGGGAGCACGCGCGCGTGCCGGAGAACGGGATTCTGAGCCAGACGTTGCAGAGCGACGACCGTTCCAAGGTGGTGCTGTTCGGATTCGCCGCCGGCCAGGAGCTTTCAGCGCACACGGCGCCGTTTCCGGCGACGCTGGCGTTTCTGAAGGGAGAAGCCACGCTGCGGCTGGGAGATGAGGAGAAGGAGGCCGCCGAGGGCGCCTTCGTCTATATGGCTCCGTACCTGGAGCACAGCATCAAGGCCAAGACCGGAGTCGTCATGCTGCTCACGATGATCAAGAAATGAGGGTCACGCCGGCCTTCCCGCCGCGCCCCTATCGGGGCTGAAAAAGGTAGGGCAGGGCCAGGTCGGGCCAGCAGGCGTCCTCGTCCTCGAGGCCCTGGGCCGGCGTGGCGGCTGCGGCCGCGGCGGCCGGCGGCGCGAACCTGGGGTCCAGGACGCGCGCGATGCGGTCGCGCAGTTCTCTCATGTGAAGCGTGGTGACGCGATCTGCGCCCGCGTTCGCCCGCGCAGCTAGAAGGCCGTCGATGGCGCGCAATTCTCCACGGAACAGCGCGCGCGTGTCGTCAGCGGCGCTGGAGAGCAGCGGAGCCGCGGCGGCCGCCGGCGCCGTTGGGCGAGCGTTGATCCGCTCGTCGATCAGGTCCAGGTAGGCGCGCTGAAGGTTGCGGCGGTAGATGTCGATCTTCGGAGCCGCGGCGCTCAGTTCGGTGAACAGCCCGGAGCGCAGATCTGCCAGCAGTTCAGCAGCCTTGTAGGTCTTGTCACCGTCCAGGGCCTCCTGCTCCTGCAGCCTTGCCAGACGGGCCGGCGCAAGCAAGGTGGACAGCACTGACCGCTGCAATGTCAGTAGGCGGCTGAGCGCGCCGGCCGGCTCGACGCGGCGCAGAATATCCGGGCGGATGAGCCACATGGGCGTGGCCATAACCGCTCCGTTCAGGTACTTCACCGCGGCCTGCTGGCGTTCTCTTGGAATGGGCGTGAACCGCACTCCCGGCTGGCCACCGTACTTGTCCTGCGAATCGAAGCCGCCCACCAGCACGGCCACATGGTTGAGCTCGCGGTTCCACTGGCCGAGCACCCCGGCGTAGATCGCGCCCAGATCCTCGTAATTTTCGTCCGGCCTGGGGACCGCGTCCAGCAGCATGTCCATCACCCGCTGGAGATTCCTGGTGCCGAGCGTGGTGGCCTGGACGGCGTCGGCGTCCCCCACGGCCTCCGTATTCTCGCCAGCGTCGGCGCCCGAGGAGCGCGCGGTCGAGAACCGCAGGTATGGGGACGTCTCCTGCGCCTTGAGCCATTCGGCGAGCGTAGCCTTCTCGTCCTCCGGCCTGGCCGCGCCGGGGATCGGCTTGTATCCCCACATGACAGCGAATCTGTCGTAGGGGCCGATCCTGGGGATCAGCAGTTCGGGCGGGATGTTGTCTTCGGGTTGTGCGACATAATTGAAGCGGGAGTAGTCCATGAGGGTCGAAACGTGCCCCATGGTCTTGAGCCACTCCGGGTCGCGCAGCTTGTCGACCGGGTACAGGGCGCTGGCCTTGAAGTTGTGCGGAAGGCCCAGGGTGTGCCCCACCTCGTGGGTGATGACATAGGCCAGCAGGTCGCCCATAAGGTCGTCGGGCAGAGGCAGCTTGCGGGCGCGGGGATCGAGGGGCCCGACCTGGGTGAAATACCAGTCCCGCAGCAGCGCCAGCACGTTGTGGTAGACCTGGATGTCGGCTTCCAGAACCTCGCCGGTGCGCGGATCGTGGACGTTCGGGCCGCTGGCGTTGCGCGTGGTGGAGGGCAGCCAGCGGATCACAGAGTAGCGGGCGTCCTCCGGACTCCAGTCGGGATCTTCCGACGGGGAGGGCGGGAGCCTGGCGATGATGGCGCGCCGGAAGCCGGCTTCCTCGAAGGCCGGCCCCCAGGCTTCAACGCCCTTTATCACGTAGGGGACCCACTTGGAGGGTGTGGCCGGATCAACGTAGAAGACGATGGGCTTGACGGGTTCACTGATGGCGGCCGAGGGATCCTTCTTCTCCAGGCGCCAGCGCACGATGTGGCGGCGCTCGACGGCGCGGTGCTCATCGACGCCGTAGTCATATCGGCGTACGGTGAAAAAGCCCAGCCGGTCGTCCGCCAGCCGGGGCATCATGGGTTTCTCCGGGAGCCGCACCATGCTGTAGTGCATGACCACGGTGCCGGTGTTCTGGCGCATGCGCACGGGCTGGGCGGGAGCGGCTGCGCCCGTAACGGCCGTATCGGGCGGTATCGTGTAGGTCTGCGTGGCCTGGACCTCGATGTTTTCGGGAAACGCCGCCACGCGCTCCACGAAGGAACGCGCCGTATCGAAGCCCCGGGCGCCCAGGATGCGCCGGGCGCTGAGTTCGGTGACCTCGGTGGTGAACAGGCGTGTGACATCGATGACGGGCGCATCGTCCTTGCCGAAGGCCTCGATCGCGAACGACATCAGGATGGAGTCGTTGTTGGCGGCGCGCACGGCGCGTGAAATAGGCTCGTCCTCGCCGGCCACAACTTCGTAAGAGACGCTGCGCAGCAGGACGCGGCGTTCGTTGCGTTCCCAGCGGACCACGCGGTTGCCCACGGCTGTGCCGCCGTATCCGGCGCCGAGCGTCGTCCGGGCCAGCGTGCTGACCCACAGGAAGTCCTTGCCGAACTCGGCCTTGGGAATCTCGTAGTAGAGGCGGTCGCGGATCTGGTGGACGGTGAACACGCCTTGTTTGCTGCGGGCGTCGGAGGTGATTACCTTCTCGTAGGGCCGGATGGCTGGCTCGGCGACGCGCACTCCGGCGGGAGGCGTGTCAGCCGGCTGGACGGGGGGTTGTTCCTGCGCCCCGGCGAAGGCCGCGGACGCAAAGGCGAGCACTATCCATCTTCGCAGCATGGGGGGATCTCCTGGCTTATGATCTAACCAGGATATAGCATGACCGCTGTCGCAGGCCCCGCGCCTTCCCGGGCCTGACGACGTGGCGAGTAAGGGGCTCCGGGGGCCAGGCCAGTCCGGCCCCCGGGGGCCAGGACTACACCACCTTCAGGAAGATGATCGCCAGAGTGTACAACGCCAGCGACTCAATGAGAACCAGGCCCAGCAGCAGCGCGAAGCGGATTGAGCCCGCCGCGGACGGGTTGCGGGCCATGCCTTCGGCCGCGGCCGCCACCGCTTTGCCCTGCGCCATGGCGCAAACTCCCGACGCGATCGCCATCGAGAACCCGGAGGTAATGGCGACCCAATTGGTCCCGCCGCCCGCCTCGGCGGCGAAGGCCGGGCCCGCCAACAGCAGGAACGCGGCCGTCATCAACAAAAGCTTCAGTCTCATTCTTGATGCTCCTTCGTCACATGAATCGCTCCAGGAGGTGGTTCCCGTCATCCTCTTGCAGCCGGGCTCACACTGAGAGCGTGATAAAGCCGTGTCGCATTAATCTCATATCATCCCACAAAGCGGCTTCGCTGCGCTCCGGATTATGATGGCTGCATGAGGTTGTTGGCCGCCGCAGCGTGGCTGGGGCTCCTCGCCGGCTGCCTGCCCGCGCAGGTGGGTGTCGCCGGAAGGGTGGTGGACGAGAACGGCGTGGCAGTGGCGGGGGCGCGCCTGGAACTGCGCCTGGCGCCCGGCGCGGAGCCTGCGGTGGGGGTTAGCGACACGCAGGGACGGTTTCAGATCGAGCTGGACCAACCGGGCGAGTACGCGCTTCGAGCCCAGCGCGAGGGCTTCTTTCTGCTGGACCGGACAGTCCTGGACGTGCGGCCCGGCGGCAGCGAACTCACCGTGACGCTGAGTCACCTGCGGGAACTGGTCGAATCGGTGGACGTGGTGTACTCGCCGCCGGCCATCGACTTGGAGCGGACGTCGGACCAGAGGCGTCTGAACAGCATGGAAGTGCTGGCGATCCCGTATCCGGCCTCCCAGGACGTCCGCAGCGCGCTGCCGATGTTCTCGGGCGTGGTTCAGGACGCCAGGGGCATGGTGCACTTCAACGGCGGCGCCAGCGACCAGACCAGCTACTCGCTTGACAGGTTCAACGTCGCCGACCCGGTGACCGGCCTGTTCGAGGCACGCCTGAGCATAGAAGCGGTCCGCAACCTGGAACTGGAGAGCGGCAGGTTCTCGGCCGCCACCGGCCGCGGTTCGGCGGGCTCGCTGAACCTGGACACTGGAATGGGCGACGACCGGTACCGGTTCGGCGCGACCAATTTTGTGCCGAACCTCAGCGCCGCCCGCGGCCTGTTTCTCAGCAGATGGACACCGCGAGTGGAGGTCTCAGGCCCCATCGCCCGCGGGCGCGCCTGGTTCCACAACGGCTTCGACGCCTTCTACGACGTGGACACCATACGAGAGCTTCCGAGGGGCGAGGACCGCAGCCGCAACCTTACCGCCAGCAATCTCGCGCGCCTGCAAGTGAACCTCGCGCCCTCCAACCTGCTGACAGCCAGCCACCTTATCAACTACATCGACTCCGACAGGCAGGGTCTGTCCTTCATGGACCCGGCGGAGACGACCATTCACCGCCGCCGCAGCCTGAACATGGTCGCCATCCGGGACCAGCTCTATTTTGCCGGAGGCACGCTCGTCGAAATCGGGTTCGCCGCCAGCCGCGGCGTCGCGCGGGATGTCCCGCAAGGCACGGCGACCTACGAGATTTCGCCGGCGGGGCGCCGGGGCAACTACTTCCTGGACCTGGCCCGGCGCACCGACCGGCAACAGTGGCTGGCCAGCGTCTTCTTCCCTCGTTTTCAGGCGCGCGGCTCACACGCGTTCAGAGCCGGCGTGGATCTCCAACGTTCCGGTTTCGATCAGCGCGCGGTCCGTCACGACTACCGGGTCCTGCGAACGGACATGAGCGTGGCACGCCATGTGGGCTTCACCGGCAGCGGCCTGCTGCGGAGAAGGAACTTCGAGACGGCCGTTTACGTCCAGGACACTTGGACCCCCAGGAGCGGGCTGGTGCTGGAGATGGGCGCGCGAGTTGACTGGGACCAGATTATCAGGAGGCAGCTCGTCTCGCCGCGCATGTCGGCAGCCTGGTCGCCGGAATGGGCCGGAGGGGTGAAGATCGCGGGTGGGGCCGGAGTGTTCAACGACGCGTTGAACCTGCTGGTGTTGACGCGGCACCAGGATCAGGCCAGCCTGACCACCTTCTTCAAAGGCGGCGTGGCCACGGGCCAGCCCGTGACGATGAGCTTCCGGGCGGACGAGGCTGCGCTGGAGACACCTCGCGCGCGCATTTACAGCCTGAGCGTCGAGCGGGTGCTGCCTGGCGGCTTCCTCGGCAAGGCGTCTTACCTGCGCCGGGTCGGCTGGAAGGGTTTCATGTTCGCGGAGCCGGCCGAGGGAGTGCTCCAGCCCCAGGTCCGCTACTCCCTCCGGAACCAGCGCGCTGACCGGTACGACGCCGTGGACTTCACCTTCCGCCGCACGTTCGCAGGCCAGTATGAGTGGTTCGCCAGCTACACGCGGTCCTCGGCCAGAACACACGCCGTGGTGGACTACAGCCTGGAGAACCCGGTCTTCAGCCGGCAGAGCCCGGGTCCGCGCGAGTGGGACACGCCGCACCGTTTGCTGACGTGGGGGTGGGCTCCGGCGCCTTCGCTCGGAGGTCCGCGCCTGGTGCGTTTCGCCACCCGCGAGTTGAGCGTAACATACCTGCTGGAGGCGCGCACCGGCTTCCCCTTCACGGTGGTCAACGAGGAAAACTTCGTCGTGGGACGCCCCAACCAGCGGCGCCTGCCCGCCTACTTCAACATCAATCTGCACTTTGAGAAGAGATTCCGGTTCTGGCGCTACATGTGGGCCTGGCGCTTCGGACTCAACAACCTCACCAACCACGGCAACCCGAACGTGGTGAACAACAACATAGACTCGCCGTTCTTTCTCGCCTACGGCAGGGGCCAGCAGCGGGCGTGGAATACACGGCTTCGTTTTCTGGGAAGGAGATGAATTATGAGACTGACAACCGCGGTGTTTGCTCTTCTCGGAGCGGCCGGGACGTTGAGCGCCCAGCCCGAAACGCACAAGCGGCTGGAGGCTGCTGCGACGGTCTTTGAGGAGGTGATGCAGATCTCCGACAAGGCAATCCCCCAGACCCTGTTGGACAGAGCCCAGTGCATAGTCGTAGTCCCCGGCATGAAGAGGGGCGCCTTCATCGTGGGCGCGAAGTACGGGAAGGGTTTCCTTTCATGCCGGAAGAAGACCGGGGCTGGATGGACGGCGCCGGGTTCGATCCGGGTGGAGGGCGGGAGTTTCGGCCTCCAGCTTGGAGGCTCTGAGACGGACGTCATCATGCTGGTGATGAACGAACGGGGCGTGAAGCGGCTGCTCTCCAGCAGGTTCACGCTCGGCGGCGACGCCTCGGTGGCGGCCGGACCCGTGGGCCGCACCGCAGCCGCCCAGACGGACGCTTACATGACGGCCGAGATCCTCTCCTGGTCCCGCTCCAGGGGGCTGTTCGCCGGGCTGGCGCTGACCGGCGCCACACTGCGCCAGGACCTGGACGACAACAGAGCACTTTACGGCAGGACGGTCGAGAACCAGGAGATCGTGGGCAAGGAACTCAACCCTCCCGCGGCCGCCGCGCGGCTGCTCTCCCTGTTCAACAAGCATTCCTCCAGGAAGGGCTAGAAGCTGTCCGGCTAGGACGGTTCCGGCGGCACGCGCCGGGCGGCCTGCTGCGCGTCCACGGCCGCAATGGCGGCTACGTTGACGATATCGTTCACCTCCGCGCCGCGTTGGAGGACGTGGATGGGTTTCGAGGCGCCCATCAGGATGGGGCCGATCACCTCGCAGTTGCCTATGCGGTTCAGCAGCTTGTAGGCTATATTGCCGGCCTCCAGGGATGGGAAGACCAGCACATTGGCGCCGCCCTTCAGAGAGCTGAACGGATAGGTCCCGTCAATGATTTCCGGCATCACCGCCGTGTCAGCCTGCATCTCGCCGTCCGCAATGAGAGACGGCTCACGCCGGTGGAGGATCTCCACCGCCCTGCGAACCTTTTCGGACAGCGGGTGACGGGTGCTCCCGAAGTTGGAGAACGACAGCATCGCCACGCGCGGCTCGATGTTGAAGCGGCGCGCCGCCTCGGCGGCGCTGACGGCGATTTCGGCCAGATCCTCCGCGCTCGGTTCGATGTTGACAGTGCAATCCGCCAGGAAGTAAACGTTGCCGCGCCCGGTAATCAGCATGTACAGACCGGCGACGCGGCGCGTTCCCTTGTGAGCCGAAATGACCTGAAGCGCGGGGCGAACCGTGTCGGGGTAGTGCTGGGTGAGTCCGCTCACCAGGGCGTCGGCGTCGCCGGCGTGGACCATCATGGGGCCGTAGTAGTTGCGGTTCATCATGTGCGCCCGGGCCTCTTCCAGGGTGATCCCCTTGCGGTTGCGCAGCCGGTAGAGCTCCATGGTGTAGCGTTCGCGGTCGGGTGAGTGCGCCGGGTCGATGATTCGAACCCCCGGGATGTTCAGGCGCGACTCCTCGATTCGGGCCCGGATGGTCGCCTCGTTGCCCAGCAGGATGGGCTGGGCGATGTTCTCATCCAGGAGGATCTGGCAGGCGCGCAGGATCTTGGACTCTTCTCCCTCGGGGAAGACGACGCGCATCGGCTGCGCCTGGGCCTTCTGGATCATGATCCGCATGACCTCGCGGGCCTTGCCGAGCCGGCGTTCGAGCTCTTCTTCGTATTGCTCCAGGTCGACAGGCTGTTGCGCCACGCCGGTTTCCATGGCGGCCCTGGCGACGGCGGAGGACTCCCAGATGAGCACCCGGGGATCGAAGGGCTTGGGGATGATGTACTCGCGGCCGAACTCCATGCGCTCCACGCCGTAGGCGGCCCGCACGGAATCGGGAACGTCCTCCTTGGCGAGAGCCGCCAGGGCATGGGTGGCGGCCAGCTTCATCTCGTCGTTGATGGCGGTGGCCCGCACGTCGAGCGCGCCGCGGAAGATGAACGGAAAGCCCAGGACGTTGTTCACCTGGTTGGGGAAGTCCGACCTGCCGGTACACATGATCACGTCCTCGCGCGTTTCGAGCGCCAGGTCGTAGGCGATCTCCGGGTCGGGGTTGGCCATGGCGAGCACCACGGGTTTGTCCGCCATCGACCGGAGCATCTCCGGGGTGACGCAGCCGCCCACCGAGAGCCCCACGAACACGTCGGCCCCCCGCATGGCCTGGGCCAGCGTGCGGAATCCGGTATCCCGCGCCCAGCGCTGCTTGTACGGGTTCATACCCTCCTCGCGGCCGGCGTAAAGCACTCCCTTGGTGTCGCACATGATGATGTTCCCGGGGCTCAGGCCGAGACGGATGTAATGCTCCGCGCATGAAATGGCGCTGGCGCCGGCGCCGTTGACAACCAGCTTCACTTCGCCGATGCGCTTGCCGACCAGCTCCAGGGCGTTCAGCAGCGCGGCGCCCGAGATGATGGCGGTCCCGTGCTGGTCGTCGTGAAAGACCGGTATCCGCATGGTGCGCTTGAGTTCCTGTTCGATCTCGAAGCACTCGGGGGCCTTGATGTCCTCCAGGTTGATGCCGCCGAAGGTCGGCTCCAGCATCTGGCAGGCTCGGATGACCTCCCTGGGGTCCTCGGTCGCCAGCTCGATGTCGAACACGTCTATATCAGCGAAGCGTTTGAACAGCACCGCCTTGCCTTCCATGACGGGCTTGCCCGCCTGGGCCCCGATGTTGCCGAGGCCGAGCACGGCCGTGCCGTTGGAAACCACACCTACCAGGTTTCCCTTGGCTGTGTACTTGTAAGCCAGGCCCGGGTCGCGTTCGATTTCCTTGCAGGGCACGGCCACGCCCGGTGAGTAGGCCAGACTGAGATCCCGCTGCGTCCGGCACGGCTTGGTCGGCGCCACCGACAGCTTGCCGGCCGGAGGAGCGGCATGGTATCCCAGCGCGTCTTCTCTTCGTACGGTCATGGGTGAACCTCGTTACCACATACGAGAGTACCGCCAAAGACGCCGCGCCGGGGAGGAGGGGTGGGCGGCCCTGCAAGGCCGCTCCGCAGGCACTTGTGCCGGGCCTGGCGCTTCGGGTATAGGGTCGTTTGCCGCGCGGAAACCACGACGTGGGTCACGGGGAGCTGGTCTTCAGCGGACACGCCATCCGGCGGATGTTCGAAAGGGGGATCTCCACTCTCCAGGTTCGTCAGGCAATCGAGTCCGGGGAGGTCATCGCGCGATAGCCAGAGGACGAGCCTCTGCCGAGCGCGCTCATGCTGGGTTTTGTTGGTGAAGTGCCCATCCACGTGGTCATCGGCGAAGACGCCGCCCGGCGCGCGTGTGTGGTCATCACAGTCTAAGTTCCTGAGGCAAGCGTGTGGGATATTGCCTTCAAGACCAGGAGAAGCCCCTGAAGTGCGTCATCTGCAGGACCGGCGACACCCACCCCGGCGCCGCGACCGTGACGCTCCAGCGCAACGAGGCCACCGTCATCACAAAGGGTGTGCCCGCTTGGATCTGCGGCAACTGCGGGGAATACTACCTGTCGGAGCCTGTGGCCAGCGCTGTGCTCTCGCGCGCAGACGGTGCCGCCGGGCGAGGCACAGAGGTCGAGATCCTACGATACGCGGCTTGAGGGGATCTGGTACGCCCGGTAGGATTCGAACCTACGGCCTCTTGCTCCGGAGGCAAGCGCTCTATCCGGACTGAGCTACGGGCGCCCAGAACCAGTATATCGGAACAAGGGGCTACTTGCCCTTCGCGGAGCCGGCGGTCTTCTTCGCCGCGCCGGGCTGCTCCTTCAGCAGCCGCTCGATTGCCGCGCGGACCCGCACCATCTCGTGGGTTCTGGGATCGGCCGTGAAGATGGGGTCGTCGCCCAGGTGCTGCCCGCGAATCATGCCGTCGCGATCAATCAACACCAGAATCGGAACGTATGTCCGCAGCCTCACGGACCGCTGGAGGAACGCAAACACGGGGTCCCGCTCGTCATAGCCCACCGGGAACGTCACGCCCGTCTTGCCGACAAACTCGGGGACCAGCATGACGGCCATGGGGTTATAAGTCACCATCAGCGTCTGGAGGCCGCCAGGGCCGTACTGCTTCTGCATTTTCTCCATGTACCTGGCCGTCTCATGACAGTGAGGACAGTCCGTGGAGACGAAGAACAGCGCGACGACCTTCCCACGATACGTGCTGAGCGGGATCTGCTCGCCGCCGACGAGCTTCACCGAATAGCCGGGCGCGGGGCGCGGGACGTCGGCGCCCGCCAGCGGCGCACGGCCGATGCACAGGCTAAGGCATAGACACAGCAGGAGACGAGGCAACCGGCCCTCCTATGCCTCCAGTCTACCGCAGGGGCGCCGCAGGCTCGGCGGCCGCATCCAAGCCTTCCAGGCTGGTCACGATTGCGCCGTTGAGGCGTACCACGAAGTGTCCGTCGTCGCCCCTGCCAGCCAACACGCCGTCGCGGTCCACAGTCACTTCCATGCGCGACCATTTGCCCCTCAGGATGCTCCGCACAAGCTGGAAGTACTCCGCGGCCACGGCGGGGCTGGCCCATTCGGAGGAGTACGCCAGAACGGTTTTCCCGCGCTGCTTCCGGTGCTCCCACAGGCGGTACTTTCCGCCCTTCCAGAGCGGCGAGACTGCCTCCGCGTCCTTCTGGCCAACGTATTGCCGCAGCAGGATGGAGTGATCCAGTTCTCCGATCGAGCCCTCGGCCAGCACACGGTAGACCCCCTTCCCGCGGAATTCGGGGAGCGGCGGGTTTGAGGGCGCAACACCCGCAAAGTACTTCTCGGGGTGGATAATCTGCTGAGTGCTCGCGGGCGGACGGCGGAAGGCGCTCGCGAAGGCGGCCTGGTCTTCCTTTTCGACCAGGGCTTGCTGGAACAGCATCCCCCGCGTGTATGGGAACACCAGCGTCTCCCTCAGGTACAGGGGCGCCTGATCGAAAACCGGGAACTGCCCACCCGCAGCGGCCGTCTGCTGGCTCATGAACTGGGCGATGGCGGGGGACTTCCTAAGCGACATGCCCATCCTGCGGGCCATGAACTCCGACATGATCCAGGTGGCCTGACCCTCCATGACGGCAAGCCTGGCCATGGCCCCGTCGTCGCTCTCGCCGGCCCGGTTCAGGAATTTCGCCAGGTTAAAGTGCTGATCGGCCAGCGCGTGAGCCAGCTCGTGGACCAGCGCAATCTCCTGCATGGTGGTGGGGCTAGAGTCCAGGATGTAGAGCCGCTTCTTCTTATAGTCGTAGAACGCTGCGGCCTGCTCGGTGAGCAACTCCACGGTGGTTTGCTTGAGGTCGAAGTCCTGGGGTACGAAGCCGAACTTCTTGAGGGTCAGTTCCTCGGCGCGCAACTCCTCCGGCTTGACCACTTCCCTGATCCGGTCTTCGAGAAAGCGTTTGACCTGGTCCCGGCCGATCATTTCGCGCTGGATGGGCTTGAGCGGCCTGAAGCCGGTAATCTGGCTCAGCTCCGCGAGAATCGTGTCGATTTCGCGAAAAACCTCTCCGCCGGCAGGCTGCATTCCGGGCGCAGCGCTGACCCATGCCAAAAGTGGGAGGATGGCTATGAGTCTCTTCATGCGGGGGAAAGAACAGGATAACATCCGGGGGATGGACGACGAGCCGGTTCGCATTCCCGTCACCGACGTCTTCGACCTGCACAGCGTGCCGGACCGGGACGTGTCGGGGGTGGTCGAGGAGTATCTTCTAGCGCATGTTTGCGCTTTTTTGAGGGCCTTTTTCCGTAAGTCGTTGAAAACA
>JBBITL010000038.1:26644-42194 GCA_037440765.1 Solibacteraceae bacterium | reverse complement strand
ATTCCGCTCCAACCATCACCGCTGCTTCATTGCACCCGCCGGGGCAAGTTTTCACACGCACTCCTCAGCGGGCGCATTTGTTCAGCGAACTCCTGACTCGGGACACCAGCAGGCCCGGCACTTGATTTTTGGCCTGCTGCTGTAGCTTACTGATTATTAGGGAATACTCAAGCTATGAGATCAGGAATCACCACAGCGGCGCTCAGCCTTCTTGTCTTCTGCGGGAGTGCGGCGCAAGCCGCCGCCCCGAATCATCAGGAGTCCTTGCGTGGACTTGCCGGCGTAGCGTTAAGGGTAGAGCGGATAGACCCGGACGCTCAGATTTACGGTCTGAACGAGATGAACATCTACGCCGACGCCGAGCAGAGGCTCAGCAAGGCCGGCATCAAGCTTTTGACGGCGGCGCAACTTCCGCAGACGCCCGGAGCCCCGGTGCTCTACATCCGGGTGACCGCGAAGCTGTCCTGGGATGCGCCGGTGTTTGCCGTGAACGTGACCGCTGCTCTGCTCCAGGACGCCGTCGCCGCGCGGGACTCCAATGTGAAGCTGCGCGAGGCCAAGACCTGGGACGCGGGCTACACCAGGACCTACCCGCAGGAGAATATCCGCCAGGCGGCGGCGGTGGTGCGCGATCTGGTGGATGAGTTCATCCGCGACTGGAAGGTCGCGAATCCCTGAGCCTGACTGGGCGCGTCGATTACGGCAGCCCGGGCCGGGCGGCGGGCACCCGGTCCGCGGGGAACGTCAGGTACTTGATCCTCTGGCGCCTCCAAGTGTAAGTGATGTGCAGGTTGCCATCGCTGCCGAGGATCATGGCCGGGTATGAGTACTCGCCCGGCTCCGACTCCAGCGTGTGAAACATGGTCCATGCTTCGCCGTCGGCGCTGACCGCCAGGTTGAGCGGCGTCCTGCCCTTGGCGGTGTGGTTGTAGACCATCACCAGCCGGCCGTCCTTCAGCCGCACCAGGTCGAGCCCGGTGCTCGGATTAGGCAGGTCGATGGGGCGGGCCTCCGACCAGGTGACGCCCAGATCCATGGAATCAGACACGCACACCCGCCCGACCGTGGGAGTGGCGCGGGCGAACAGACGCAGCCTCTGCCCGCCCATGGGCATGACCACCGGCTGGATGATCCCGTGAGTCTGCCCCGGGGCCGCGGAGGCAGGCCGCGGCACGGTGATCGGGCCGTGCCTGGTCCAGGTGCGCCCGCTGTCCGTGCTGCGCTCGATCCAACACGCCCACGAGCGGTAGCTTTCGACCGAACTGCCGCTGATGATGGTCCCATCCTCCAGGACCAGGGGCTTGGCGCGGACCGGTCCCACCACGCCGGCCGGCAGGTGTTCCGGCGGGCTCCACGAGCGGCCCTGGTCCCGGCTGAAAGCGCGGCCGGCGGTCCAGCTTGTGGGGTGTGAGCCGAATTTGTAGTACAGCCACAGCAGCCCGTCCCTGGTGTGGAAGAGCACCGGGTTGTAGGTAGCGATCTCAGGCTCCCGAACCAGTTCCACCGGGGCCGACCAACGGCCGGCGGTTCTTCGGGCACCCCAGATGGCTACGTCCGGCCGTCCCTCGGCCGTGCCCCCGAACCAGGCGGCCATGAACTCGCCGGGGCGCGTCTCCACGATCGTCGAAGCGTGGCAGGAGGGCGTGGGCATCGGGTCCGCCACAAACTCCGCTTCCTGCCCGGCAAGCGAGAAGGCCATTGTGACCGCCCCCAGGGCCAGCCATACATAGCGCGCATCACGACGGGCGCCGTTGTTCGTCATGCGAACGATTGTATCGCGGTCCCTGGCGCCGGGATGTATACTGGATACTGGCTCGAACATGCTCGGCAGAAGAGAGTTACTGGCTACCGGAACGCTGGCCGTGGTTGGGCTGGGCGCCCGCCAGCAGGAACCGGCGCTGCGGACCCGCGCGGCGGCCGGGGGGGTTCAGTACGGGGCGGCGGCGGCGTGGCCGGCCTTGCGGGACGACCCCGAATACGCCTCGCACTTCGCCGCCGAATGCGGGATCCTGGTGCCCGAAAACGTGCTCAAGATGGGCCCCGTTCAGCCCGAGCCGGGCAAGTACAACTTCGCTCCGGCCGACTACATGGCGGACTTCTGCGCCAGGCACAACATGCTGATGCGCGGCCACGCCCTGGTCTGGCACTCGCAGCCGTGGAAGTGGCTGAAGACAACGGTCACCTCGGACAACGCGAGGCAGTATCTTGAGGACCACATCCGCTCGGTGGCGGGACGCTACAAGGGCCGGATGCACTCCTGGGACGTGGTGAACGAGGCCGTTCATCCCGCCGACGGACGGCAGGACGGCCTGCGCGAGACCGCCTGGCTGGAGATGCTGGGTCCGGAGTATCTGGGGATCGCTTTCCGGGCCGCTCACGAGGCCGACCCCGGCGCCATGCTCTGCTACAACGATTACGGCCTGGACTACGATACTCCCGGGCATGAGGCCAAGCGGGCGGCGACGCTGCGCCTTCTGCGGCGACTCCTTGATGAGAAGGTGCCGCTGCACGCCTTCGGCATGCAGGCGCACCTGAACGCCGCGAACATCAAGGACATCAATCCCGGCCTGCTGCGGCGTTTCTTCGGCGAGATTGCGGGCCTGGGACTCAAGATCCTGATCACCGAGCTTGACGTCGTGGACCAGAGTCTTCCTGACGACATCGACGAGAGGGACAAAGGCGTCGCGGACGTTTATGAGACCTACCTGACGGCGGCGCTGGGTGAGCCAGCGGTCATCTGCGTGATGACCTGGGGCCTGACCGACAGGTACACATGGCTGGCGATGCGGAACCGCCGCCCGAGCGGGACGCCGGTGCGCGTGCTGCCCCTTGATAGGGACTGCCGCCGCAAGCCCGCCTGGCACGCCATGGCCCGGGCCTTCGACGGCCGCAGACCCTGACCTGCCCGGCGGCCCGGCGCCGGGGGAGAAATGCATATGGTAGGGACGGGCAGATTCGAACTGCCGACCTGCCGCTTAGGAGGCGGCCGCTCTATCCATCTGAGCTACGTCCCCGCTGCCAGTCCCTATTGTAGCCCAGGGGGCCAGCGGCGCAGCCCCTTGCTGCCGATGTCGCGTCGATAATGCATCCCGCGGAAGCGGATCTTCTCTACCGCCTGGTAGCTGCGCTCGATGGCCGCCGGGAGATCCGGCCCACTGGCGGTCACTCCGAGCACTCGGCCGCCGGCCGTCACAAGGCCGCCGGCGTCGAGCTTAGTCCCGGCGTGAAACACCACCGCCCCGGACTCCTCCGCTTCTTCGATCCCGTCGATGCGGTCGCCTGCCGCCGGCGTGCCGGGATACCCCTCGGCAGCCAGGACCACGCAGGTCGATGGCGCTTCCTGCCAGGCCAGCTTCACCGAGGCAAGGTCCTGGCGGGCTGCGGCCATCAGCACCGGGGCCAAGTCGCAGTCGAGGCTCATCATCAGGGGCTGTGTCTCCGGGTCGCCGAGGCGCACATTGAACTCCAGCACCTTGGGCCCGGCCTCCGTCATCATCAGCCCCGCGTACAGGAAGCCCGCGAACGGGCAGCCGTCGCGGTGCATGCCGGAGACAACTGGCAGCATGACGCGCTCGATCACGTCGCTGGTCTGGGCCGGCGTCAGGATGCGGGCATCGCAGTAGGCGCCCATGCCGCCCGTGTTGGGGCCCCGGTCGCCGTCGAATACCGCCTTGTGATCCTGCGTGGGCGCCAGCGGCAAGATATGCTGGCCGTCGGAAAGCGCTATGAAGCTGACCTCCTCGCCCGCGAGGAACTCCTCGATGATCAGGCGTGAGCCGGCGCCGCCCACCAGGGTGCCGGACAGAAGCGCCTTTAAAGTGCGCTCGGCCTCCCGCCGATCATGAACGATAACCACTCCTTTGCCAGCCGCCAGGCCATCGGCCTTCAGCACCACCGGGTAGCTGAACCCTCCCAGCGCCGCCACCGCGTCGGCGTAGTTGTCCGCCTGCGCGTAGCGCGCCGTCGGGACGCCGTACCGCTCCATGGCCTGCTTGGCGAAGATCTTGCTGCCCTCCAGGCGCGCCGCCGCTGCTGCCGGCCCCACGATGGCCCGTCCAGCCTGCCGGAAGCGATCTGCGACGCCCGCCACAAGAGGCGCTTCTGGGCCCACCACAGTCAGGTCCGCGCCCAGGGATTCCGCCAGATCCAGAAAGGCCGCCGGGTCCGATGTTTCTGGCCTGTGACACTCTGCCACCTTCGCGAGCCCTGGATTGCCTGGTGCGGCGTAGACCCTCTGAACCGACGGGCTGCGGGCCAACCGCCAGGCAATGGCATGCTCGCGCCCTCCGCTGCCGATGACAAGTACCTTCAATTCACGCCTCCTGATCTTCCCTAGAATAGAACTAATCGACCTTGTCCAATAGTTCCCCGTACGACGTCGTTGTGGTTGGCGCCGGCCACGCCGGCTGCGAAGCGGCGCGCGCCTCGGCGCGCCTGGGCCTGCGCACTGCGCTGGTCACCATGAACCTTGACCTGATCGCCCAGATGTCCTGCAACCCGGCGGTGGGGGGCATTGCCAAAGGACACCTTGTGCGCGAGGTCGACGCCCTGGGGGGAGTCATGGGCGAGGTCACAGACCGGGCCGGCATACAATTCCGGCTGCTGAACACCAGCCGCGGTCCGGCCGTATGGAGCCCCCGTGCGCAGTGTGATAAGCGCCAGTACAGGACACTGATGCGCGAGTTGCTCGAGCGCGAACCGAACCTGCGCATCGTGCAAGCCGAAGCCGTCGCGCTGGTGCTGGGAGGCGGCTGCGCCCGGGGCGTGGCGCTACGCGACGGAAGGACACTGGCAAGCGGCGCGGTGGTCGTCACGCCGGGAACGTTTCTGAACGGCCTCGTTCACATTGGTGAAAAGACTTACACTTGTGGGCGCAGCGGAGAACCGCCTTCTCAGTTGCTCGGCGAGCAACTCCGCTCTCTGGGCCTTTGCTGGGCGCGCCTGAAGACCGGCACGCCTCCGCGCCTCGACGGCCGTTCCATCGACTGGTCCCGATTCGAGCGCCAGGACGGTGATGCTGAGCCCACGCCGTTTTCCTTCCTGACCGACCGGATCGACCGGCCGCAGGTCTCCTGCTACATCGCCTACACCAACGCCCGCACCCACCAGATCCTGAGGGACAACCTTGGCCGCTCCCCTCTGTTCAGCGGCCAGATCAAGGGTACCGGCACGCGCTACTGCCCGTCGGTCGAGGACAAGATCGTCAAGTTCCCGGACAAGCCCAGGCACCAGCTTTTCCTTGAACCGGAAGGGCTTAACACCTACGAGGTGTACGTTAATGGCATGGCCACCAGCATGCCCATAGACGTGCAGGAGGCGGCGCTGGCCTCCATAGCTGGACTCGAAGGTGCTGAAATGATGCGTCCTGGTTACGCCATCGAGTACGATGCCGTCGACCCTCGCGAACTGACACACAGCCTGGAAGTCAAGAAGATCAGGGGGCTGTACCTTGCCGGGCAGATCAACGGCACATCGGGCTACGAGGAAGCCGCCTGCCAGGGCATCATGGCGGGCATCAATGCCGCGCGATGCGTGCAGAGGGAGCCGCCGTTCGTGCTGACGCGCACCGACGGCTACACGGGCATCCTCATTGACGACCTGGTCACGAAGGGAGTTGAGGAGCCCTACCGGATGTTCACCTCCCGGGCCGAGTATAGGCTCCACCTGCGCATCGACAACGCGGATGAGCGGTTAACGCCGCCTGGCAGACGTCTGGGGCTCGTCACCGAGGAACGCTGGGCGCGTTTCACGAGCAAGCAACAGCAGAAGGCCGCCGTGCTGCGCCTGCTCCAGACCATGTCCATCGATGAGCCAGCGGGCGTCCGGTCGAAGTTGCTCGCATGGCTCAAGCGTCCGGAGGCCAGCCTGGAGAAAGTCCGGGAAAGGCTGGAGCAATCGCTCGGAGAGCCCCTCGGGCGGGAAGTCCTCACGGCCATACAGACCGAAGTCAAGTACGCCGGCTATCTGGCGCAGCAGGAAAGACAGGTACGCAGGCTCCAGGAGGCCGAGCGGCGCCCGATTCCGGGCCATTTTGCGTTCGCCGCGGTTCCGGGCCTTTCCAGGGAGATTCGCGACATACTGGAGCGCGTTCGCCCGGAGAATCTGGGCCAGGCCTCAAGAATTCCCGGCGTTACCCCCGCCGCCATCGCCGTGCTCGATGTATACTTGAGCCTTGCCGCACGCGATGGCGCCCGCAAAGCAACCTGAGGCCGCTGGAGCCTCCTCTGAGGAGTTCGGTGCACTCCTGCTCCGTCACCTGGGCGGCGCCGTCGTCCTGGACGAGCGGCAGGTGGAGGCTCTCTGGGAGCACTGGCGACTCCTCCAGCGCTGGAACAGCGTACTCAATCTGAGCGCTGTCCGCGACCTGGAGGGGGCGATTGTGAAGCACTATTGTGAGTCGCTATTCTTGGGGTCCTGCATCGGCAATGTGGGAGCCAGGGTGGTTGATGCAGGCTCGGGGGCCGGCTTCCCGGGGGTGCCCATAGCGGTGCTGCTGAGGGACTCTGAGGTTCTGCTGGTGGAATCGCACCGTCGCAAGGCCTCCTTCCTCAAGGAAGCCGTGCGGAAGCTCCCGAACGCTGAAGTCTTCGCGGGTCGCCTGGAAGACCTTGATGGCCATTTCGACTGGCTCGTCTCAAGGGCTGTAGCGTGGCGACGTTTCCGCCGCGACGCCAGGCGCCTGGCCGAGCACGTTGGCCTGCTGATGAGTTCGGCTGGCGCCAAAGAGGCGGCTGGGGATGAAGGATTCCAATGGAAAGCCCCCCTACCGATGCCGTGGGGGAAGGAATGTGTTGTGGCTGTAGCCGATGTTTCACGTGGAACGTCTTAGGATCTTCTGATGGGAAAAGTCATCGCGATAGCCAACCAGAAGGGAGGGGTCGGCAAGACGACCACCGCCATTAACCTGGCGGCCTCACTCGCCGCCAACGATTTGCGTGTGCTTCTGGTAGACTCCGACCCGCAAGGCAACTCAACGACCGGACTTGGTGTAACCAAGGACGACTCTCGGGCCACGCTGTATGACGCCCTGCTCGGGCAACAGGACCTGGGGTCCGTGATAGTCACAACGGCCCACGAGGGGCTTGACCTCGTGCCGGCGGAGCGAAATTTGGTAGGGGCCAACCTGGAGCTTGTCGACGAGGCGGACCGGGAGAGCCGCCTTCGGCAGCGGCTTGAGTCAACCCGCGGGGCCTATCGGTTCGTGCTGATTGACTGCCCGCCCGCTCTTGACCTCCTGACGGTAAATGCCCTGGTAGCGGCCGACTCAGTGCTGATTCCCATCCAGTGTGAGTTCTTCGCCTTGGAGGGCCTCTCCCAACTTCTTGATACCATCGACAGAATCCGCGATTCCTTCGGCCACAGCCTGCGGATAGAAGGCGTCCTGCTCACCATGTACGACGACCGTACAACGCTGGCGCGCCAAGTGGCTGCGGATATTCGGGAGTTTTTCGGACCGGAGGTGTTCAACACACTGATCCCGCGCAGCGTCAGGCTGGCCGAGGCGCCGAGCTTCGGCCAGCCCATCATCACCTATGATCCCCGCTCTCGCGGGGCCGAAGCATACATTAAACTCGCCAAGGAGGTGCTGGAGAATGACAAAGGCACCTGAACACCCGCGCAAGGCCCTCGGCAAGGGGCTCTCCGCGCTGCTAGGCCCGAAGGTGGCCGCCACGATGGCGGAGGAGCAACCGGAGGGGGCGGCCGGGAGGTCGGGTGACGGGGTGCTGCGCCTGCCCGTGAGCCTGATCGACCCCAACCCGCTACAGTCCCGCCGGGTCTTCCAGGCCGACAGGCTTCAGGAGTTGGCGCAGTCCATAGCGGCGAACGGTGTGATTCAGCCCCTGGTTGTGCGGCGAAGAGAGGACCGCTACCAGTTGGTGGCAGGCGAGCGCCGCTGGCGCGCCGCCAGGCTCGCCGGCCTGGACGAAGTGCCTGCCGTGATTCAGGATCTCACGGACGACCAACTGCTGGAAGTGACCCTTATAGAGAACATCCAGCGCGAGGACTTGACCCCGCTTGAGGTTGCCCACGCCTTTGATCGCCTTGTCAAGGAGCTCGGGCTAAGCCACGAGGAGATCGCCAATCGCACCGGAAAGGACCGCAGCACGATCACCAACACGTTGCGATTGCTCAGGTTGCCGGGGGATGTGCAGCAACTTGTGTCTGAACGGCGCCTCTCGATGGGGCACGCCCGGGCGATTCTGGGATTGCCCAGCTCCGATTTGCAGCGGCAGGTGGCTGAGAAGGCCAGCTCACAGGGGCTCTCGGTCCGCCAGGTGGAGCGCCTCATCCAGCGAATGACCAGCACGCGGGAGCCGAAGACCGCGGAAGAGGTGTTGCGGGACCCCAACCTGAAGGCGGCCATCCAGGAACTGGAGCGCATTCTGGGCACAAGAGTCCGCGTGGTTCCGCGCTCTGACCAGAGGGGCCGGCTCGAGATTGAATACTACTCCCCCGAGGATTTGGCCCGGATCTACGAGTTGATCGTCCGGGAGTCTGGAGCGGGGGCGCGGTGAGCCACGCGTCCGGCTGAGCCGCGTGGCTTGGCAGGCTTGGGATCGTGAGAGGGCATATGCCGAAGATAAGCGGACACTATATATGGTTCAAGTTGGCGCTGGTCATGGGCTCCGTGTTGGGTGTCGTGCTGCTGGTCAGATCCATCACGACATACTACCAGGTGTCCAATCAGATGGTGATCGGGCAGTTGTTCCAGGAGGCTGACCACCAGATTAGCCTGATCCCGAGGGCCAGCCTCCAGGATCCAGCCAAGCTACAGGAGGAACTCGATGAACTGAGGAAGGCATCCCCCGACAAGATCGCCTGGATCAAGTTGGTCGACGCTGCCCCGGAGGCGCTCCGGCAGGGGCCCCAGACGCCCGATATCCGCTCGACTCCTGAAGGGAGGGTCCTGGTCCGCGTCCTCCCGCTGGGCGGCCGTGGCGGCCCGGGCCGGTCCGGGTTCCGTGGCCTGCCGGCAATGCCCTTCCCCTCGCCGGCTGACCTGGAGCCTGGGCGAATGCCGGGCCGCCAGGGCGCGTGGCCGCCAAAAACAGAGCCGGGGCAACAGCCTCCTCAGCGGCTCCGGGCCGCTCAGAGAGTGGAGATCGCGCTCTACTTCTCCGGCGCGAGGGCCGCGTTCGCTTCCCTTCTCACGAATCTGATCGTGAATTCGGCCGCTGCACTCGGACTAGTGGCCTCCATGATTCTGCTCTGGTTCCGGTTCCCGAACTACGTGCGCGGGAAGCATCTGGAGCAGCAGACCGAACTCGCCCGCGTGGTGCAGACGGACTTGCTCCCTCCGCCCACCGTGGCGCTTGAGAACCTCGACTTTGCCGCCGAATGCGTTCCCGCCTGGCAGGTGGGTGGAGACTTCTACGACGTCTTCGCCGGCAAGGATAGGCGGATCGCCATCGTGCTCGGCGACGTCTCCGGCAAGGGACTTCCGGCTTCCGTTGTTGTGGGGTTGCTGCTTGGCGCCATCCGCTCGAGCAACTGGCTGGACGGCGGGGCGCAGCACGAGGAGGCGTCCGCCGCGCTCAGCGAGTTGCTGCGTAAGCGTACTTCGGTCGAGCGGTTCGCGAGCCTGTTCTGGTGCTACTACGAGCCAGCGAAGAAGGTGCTGCACTACGTGAACGCCGGTCACCTGCCTCCGATGGTGGCGAGGAAGAACGGACGCACAGAGGTGGAAATAGAGCGTCTGGAGGAAGGTGGACCGGTGCTGGGCGTGGTGCCTGATGTCAGCTACCGGCAGGGGAGCGCCGCCGTGCCGGAAGGCGCCGTGGTGGTGCTCTACTCGGACGGCGTGGTGGAGGCAACCAACTCCAGGGACGAGCAGTACGGAGAGGACCGCCTGCGGGCCGCTATATCGGCCAACGTTGACCGCTCCTCAGAGGAGATTCGGGACGCGATCCTGCAGCAGGTCCACAGCTTCCTGGGCAAGGAACGCGTCCAGGACGATCTCACCCTGGTCGTCGCACGGTTTCAGCAGCGGTAGGCCAGCGCCTGGTCGGGCTCGCCTCAGGCCGGCAGTGTAAACAGTTACACTTATATGCTACAGGCACGCCAGCCGGAACCCGGCTCTACCCAGTCATCTTCTGGCCCATGGCAATCGCGTTCACGGTCAGAAGCAGAGCGCGCAGGAGTTGTTCGGACGGCTGGGCGCGCCAGGCCGCCAGCAGCCGCACCTGCTCGCGGTGCAAGGGCTTCAGGGCGCACTCCCGCAGTTTGATGGCGAGCGCCAGCCGCGGGCGCCGCTGCTGCGGAACACCCCCGAACAGGTCGTTGATGCGGGCCTCAGCGAGGCCGTGCTCGGCCACAATCATCGCAAGCAGGGTGTGGCGCAGATCCGGGTCCTTGACCAGGGAGGCGTACAACTCCATGATGCCGGTGTCCGCCATCATCAGGGCCGCCTCGACGTTGTGCAGCAGATACGACAGGAATGTCCAGCTGCTGAGGCCCTGCCTGAGTTGTTGCAACCGGCGCGGTTCCTCGCTGCGCAGGCCCTCAAGCGCGCTTCCCACGCCATACCAGCCCGGCAGATGGAACCGGGCCTGGCTCCAACTGAACACCCAGGGGATGGCCCGCAGGTCCTCGACACCATGCTTCCCTTCACGGCGGGCGGGCCGCGACCCGATGCGGCTCTGCTCGATAACGTCGATGGGCGTGGCTTGGTGGAAGAACTCGAGGAACCCCGGCATGCCCACCAGGCGGCGGTAAGCCTGGTAGCTGCGCTCCACAACCTCCGGCCACACGCGCTCCAGCGGATGGGGTGGAGCCTCTCCGCCCAGGTGCAGCAGCGAGGTGCGGGCGACCCCGGCTAGCAGCCGCTCCAGTTGGTGTGTGGCGGTCAGCCGGTTGCCGTACTTCTGCGCGATGACCTCGCCCTGCTCGGTCACCCGCAGCCGTCCGGTGAGCGCCCCCGCGGGCAGCGCGTCAAGAAAGACGTGGACCGGGCCGGCGCCGCGGCCGACTGTGCCGCCGCGGCCGTGAAAAAACGCCAGCCGTATGTCGCGGCTTCGCGCCAGGCGGGCGAGGCTGCGCTGTGCGCGGTGGAGGCTCCACTGGCTGGCCAGGATGCCGCCGTCCTTGTTGCTGTCGCTGTAACCCAGCATCACCACCTGCTCGCGGGACGCCTTGCGGTCGCGGCGCCTCAGGTGGTCCAGGGTCCGCCGGGTCATGGGGTGGTCGAGGAAGGCCTCCATGATGGCCTCGCTGCGTTCCAGGTCGGCGATGGTCTCAAACAGCGGCGTGACCGCAATCTCAGAGGCCAGCCCGTCCGGGGTCTGGACCAGCAACCCGGCCTCCCGGGCCAGCAGATAGACGGCGAGCAGGTCCGCCACGCCGCGGGTGAAGCTTACAATCAGCGGGCCGATGCCCTGCGGGCCGACGCGCGACACGCTGTCGCGCAGCGTGCGGAAGAGCCGCACGGCCAGGTGCGCCTCGTCCGGGAGCGCGGTGTGCGCGCCCGTGAACGGTCTGGGGGTGTGCAGTTCGCGGTTGAGGAGCTCCAGCTTCCGGGCCTCGTCCCAGTCGGGGTAATCGGTTTTCTCAAAGCCCGCTGCCAGCAGCAGGCCGGCTATGGCGCGGTCGTGGAAGGCGCTGTTCTGGCGGATATCCAGCGTGGCGAGATGGAATCCGAAGACGCGGACCTGCGCGACCAGGGGCCGGACATCAAAATCCGCGACGTGCCCGGCGCCGGCCTCGCGCAGCGAGGTCTCGAGCACCTCCAGGTCGCCCAGCAGGTCGTCCGGGGAGGTGTAGGCGCCCTTAGCGGCAGCCGGCCCGGCGGCTCGCTCCAGGCGCAGCATCATCAGGTTAAGCAGTTGGCGCCAGGGCTCGTTGGGGTTCCGCTGAAGGGCGGGCGTAGCGGCGTCACCCAGCAGTTCGCCGAGTTCGCCTATCCTCCTGTTCAGGCGGTCCACGTTGCGCGCGTGAGGCGCTGCCAGGCTCAGCCGCATGGCCGCGTCCCGCAGCTTGTCGCCGAGCAGGCTCAGCGCCCCGCCCCTCAGCAGGTCCAGGGTGAGCGAAGTCACCTCGGGCGTGACGAACGGATGGCCGTCGCGATCGCCGCCCACCCAACTGCCGAAACTCAGCCGGGGGATCGGCGGCGGGTCGGTGCCGAACGCTGAGCGCCAGGAGTGCTGGAATCGCAGATCCAGAGACTCGACCACGTCGGGGAACACGGAGCGGAGGTAGTACATCGTATTGCGAATCTCGCTGCGGACATCGGGCCGCTCCTGGATGATCTCGCCCGTGCGCCACAGACGCTGGAAGGCCGCTTTCAGGCGGCGGTGGAAGATGGCCTTGTCCAAGCCCGTGAACTGGTGGTTGTCCCGCTCGACCAGCAGCGTGTAAATCGCCCGGTGGTGATCGAGCACGCTGGCGCGCTTGGCCTCGGTGGGATGCGCAGTCAGCACCGGCTCGACGCTGACGCGCTCGAGGACGTCCCGCACGGCCTGCTCCTCAAAGCCGCGATCGAGCAACTCGGTCAGGCTCGACAGCCACAGCCCCGGCTCGCGCTGGTGCTTCTGTGGGCCTTCGGCCAGGCTGCGCACCTGGTTGGCGGTGTTCTCCTCCACGATGTTAAGGAGCTGAAAGACGATGGACAACGCCTGGCAATGCCGCCCGGAAAGCTCGGCCTCCGTGAGAGCGCCTTGCCCAAAGCAGCCACGCAGGAAGCCCGCCAGGCCTGGCTCGTCCTCCTCATCCAGCATCTCGGCGAACAGTGAGCGGACGTACTCGAAGTCCTCCGTCCACTTGGCAAAGCCTGCCTGCTGGGCCCTGCTGGCTCGCATGGTTGCGTCTTCCCGTACATTCTACTGCCATTTGGGCCGGTCTCCGCGCTGAAACCGCATGAGTTGTGTGGAGGGTTGATGGCGTGCCACAATAATGTGCATTCCCATCGGCAATGGGGCGATACTCGGAGGAAACAGATATGTCCACAATCGACCAGGCCCTGAAGGCCAACGAGACTTACGTCAAGGGCTTCGCCTCGGGCCACTTACCCCTGCCTCCCGCGCGCAAACTGGCGGTGCTGGCCTGCATGGACGCCCGGCTGACCGTGGAGCGGGTAATGGGGCTGAACACGGGTGACGCACACATCATACGCAACGCGGGGGGCATCGCCAGCGAGGATGCCATCCGCTCGCTTATCATCTCGCATCACCTGCTCGGGACGCAGGAATTCGCGGTGATAAACCACACCGGGTGTGGGATGCTGACGTTCAAGGACGAAGAGCTTCAGCAGAAGCTGCGGCGCGAGACGGCGACGCCGGTGGTGGCGCCGGCCCGATTCTACGCCTTCAGCAACCCGGAGGAGAACGTGAGGGAGCAGGTCCTGCGGATCAGGGCTCACCCCTGGATCCCCCACGGAATCCCGGTCCGGGGGTTCGTCTACGACGTCAGGAGTGGAAAGCTGCGCGAAGTCCAGATCTGAGCCTTACCAGCCCACCCGCTGCGTGAGCGCCAGAGTCTCGCCGGAGTAAGCGTCCATCTGCGCCGGCGTCCGGCTCCGCGGACAGCGAATCACAGCCGCCAGGCGCGCCGCCCGTGAGGTAGTCTGCCGGCGACTCGCTATAATTGTGGGTGTAGCTCGTGCATGAAGCATCCATCGTGGAGAGCCTCCTGGACCTGGTAGTCCAGAGCGCGCCCGGCGGCAGCCGTGTGCGGCGCGTTGAGGTTCGAGTCGGACTGCTGACCGGAGTCAGCCCCGAATCGATGCAGTTCTACTTCGAGTTGCTTCGTGAGGGCACCCCCTGCGCCGAGGCCGACCTGGCAGTATGTCTGGAGCCGCTTCGGGCGCACTGCAACGGCTGTGGCGCCGATCACTCCCTGGGCGAGGCGCTGTGGATTTGCCCCGCCTGCGGTGCCGGCGCGCTTAGCTTCAGCAACGGGGACGAACTGCACCTGAGCGGCATGGAGGTCGAGCATGGCGAAGGTATTCACGCTGGAGCAGCGGATACTGAAGCGCAACAGTGAGTTGGCCGACGAGAACCGGCGCCGTTTCGACTCCAATGGCGTCTATGTAGTCTCGCTCGCCAGCAGCCCGGGCTCGGGCAAGACCAGCCTCCTCGAAAAGAGCCTGGCCATCCTGCGCCAGGAGCTGAGTGTGGGGGTGGTGGAGGGGGACATTCAGACCGACCGCGATGCGCGGCGGATAGAAGCCCTCGGAGTACCCGTCGTGCAGGTGGTCACCAATGGCACCTGTCACCTGGACGCGCAGATGGTGCACGGCGCGCTGGCGCATCTGGACATGGCAAGCCTGGAACTCCTATTCATTGAGAACGTGGGCAACCTGGTATGCCCCGCATCCTATGACCTTGGGGAGCACCTGAGGGTGGTTGTGGCCAGCACAACGGAGGGCGAAGATAAGCCGCTCAAGTACCCCGCCATGTTCCGCCGGTCCCGGGCCATGGTGTTGAACAAGATCGACCTTTTGCCCTACGTTCCCTACAATCTGGAGGAGGCGCGAACCCTTGCCCTACGAGTCAATCCGTCGCTGGAGATCTTCGAGACCTCCTGCACGACTGGCGCCGGGATTGCCGTGTTCTGTGAGTGGATTGTCGGCAAACTGGGCGAAACCTCCGCAGCCTGAAGCGACGAAACAGCGCCGCTTAAAGCGATTGAATCATCCCGCCCGCCATTAGTACCAGTACCTCCATTCGACATTATGGTGCTTTTCCCCTCGTGAGGCATTGACTCGCGGTGAGCGAGTAGGGTATTCTTTAGTCTCACATTCGAGGCGGTGTCCCTTACGGGGGCATGAGCCTGTTGCCCCGGCGCCACACAGGCTGAGGCGAGGAGAACGAAGGATGCGCAGAGTTCTTTTGCTGTTCGCACTGGCGGTACTGGCAGCTTCAGTGGCTGCCGCCACGCCACTATGCACAGGTGTCTTGGGGACCAACGTCCTCACCCCCGGATTCGAGTGTGAACTGGGCGGGCTGCACTTCAGCGCGTTTTCGGGCGTAAACGCGGGCAGCGCCCCGAATCCGATGCAGGTGAACCTGGTGGCGGCGACTACGGTTGCCCACACGGTATACCTAACCTTCAACCCGAACCTCCATAGCACCTCTACCATGGCGGCTGACTTGTGGTTCTACTTCACAGTCACGGGGGGCTTGATCGGGGTGGACCTTTACAACGCCGGAACCCCGGGGAGCTCGATTCAGGAGGTCGTGTGCAGCGGACCAATCTCCCGAAGCCCGATACCAAACATCTGCACGGGGACCGTCCTGGCGAACATGGCCGCGGCTTCTTTCGAATCCAGGGAAGTCATGTTTGCCCCCCAGAGCACGGTTTATATCTGGAAGGACATACTGGCTGCGCCCCCAGACGGGCACATCAGCTCATTCACGCAGAGCTTCCATACTCCGGAACCGATGACCTTCCTGCTGATTGGCACAGGACTGCTCGGCCTGGGTCTTTTCGGCCGCCGGAGAGCCAAGAAGTAACGGGCTTCCAAGTCTGTCATCTCGTCTCCCTTTAGCACTGAACGGCCGGCCGCGGACGCGGCCGGCCGATCCTGTTGTTGAACAGGCCCGCGCCACGCAAG
>JBBITL010000038.1:24480-26634 GCA_037440765.1 Solibacteraceae bacterium | reverse complement strand
GGCCGGCCGTTTCTGTCTGGCTGAGGCTCCGGCGCGCCCCCTGGCCGGCGTCAGGACTTCTTCCGGGTCTCGATGTTGAGGCGCTTGATCTTCTGGTTCAGGGTGGACAGCGGGACGTTGAGGCTCAATGCCGCCTCCGTCTGGCTCCAGCCGGCGGCCTCCAGCCGCTCCTGGATCACACGGCGCTCAAAGTCGGCCACAATCTCGTACAGCGAAGCGTCCGGCGGCAGGCTGCCGCTCTCGTCGCGGCGGATGCGCAGGCCCGCGGCTTGCAGGAGGTGGTCGGGGAGAACGTTGACCGGAACGAGCGGAGCGGATGCCAGCACGACGGCGCGCTCGACCACATTCTCCAGTTCGCGCACGTTGCCGGGCCAGTTGTGGTCCATCAGGACCTGCACCGCGTCGGGTTCGAAACGGAGCATTGAGCGGCCCGCGTGGTCCAGGAACTTCTCATTCTCGCGGCAGTACTTGTCTAAGAAGTGCTCGACCAGCGGCGGTATGTCCTCCTTGCGTTCCCTGAGCGGTGGCAGGCTGATGTTGATGACGTTCAGCCGGTAGTAGAGATCCTCGCGGAACCTCCCGTCCTCCACCAGTTTCCGCAGGTCGGCGTTGGTGGCGGCGATAATGCGCACGTCCACGCGCACTGTATCGGAGGAGCCTAGCGGCATGAACTCCTTTTCCTGCATGACGCGCAGAAGCTTGGCCTGCGTTTCAGGGCCGATCGTGCCGATCTCATCGAAGAAGATGGTGCCGCGGTCGGCGGTCTCGAAGTAGCCCTTGCGGGCGCTGACTGCGCCGGTGTAGGCTCCGCGGGCGTGGCCGAAAAGGGCGGACTCCAGCAGGTCCGGCGGCAGCGAGCCGCTGTTGACGGCCACAAACATCCGGTCGGCGCGCGGCGAGTTGGCGTGGATGGCCTTGGCGATCAGCTCCTTCCCGGTACCAGTCTCGCCCGTGATCAGGATCGTCGAGCGGCTGGCGGCGACCTGGGCTACCAGGTCGAGAACCCGCACCATGCGGTCCCCCTGTCCGATGATCTCGAAGAAGCTGTAGCGCTGCTTGAGGGCCCGCTTAAGCTGGACGTTCTCGCTCTCCAGGCGCCGCTTGGAGATGGTCCGCTCGATCTCGATGAGCAGCTTCTCGTTGTTCCAGGGCTTTTCGAAGAAGTCGTTGGCGCCGGCCTTGAGCGCCTCCACCGCCACCGGCACAGAGCCGTAGGCGGTGATCACCAGCACCGGCGTGTCGCGGTCGCGCTGGCGGATCTCTCTCAGCACGTCCATGCCGGAGCGGTCAGGCATGGCGAGGTCCAAGAGCAGCAGGTCATAGCCGCCAGACTCGTACTTGAGCAGGCCTTCGGCGGCGTTCGGCGCGCTTTGGACCAGATAGCCTTCATCCTCGAGCAAGTATGCCAGGCTCTCGCGTATTTCAGCCTCGTCGTCGATGACCAGGATCCTGCCCGCCGCCGTATTGGGGCCGGAGGGAGCCGTCGGCTCAGGCATTCACCACTTTCCTCGGCACGGGGAACTCGAGCCGGAAGCGCGCGCCCTGCTGGGGCCTGCTGTCGGCCTCTATAACCCCCCCATGATCGCGCACAATGCCATAGGTGATCGAGAGGCCGAGGCCGGTGCCCCTGCGCGCCCCTTTGGTGGTGAAGAAGGGATCGTAGATGCGCGGGAGGTCTTCGGGAGGGATCCCCGGGCCTGTGTCGGCCACCTCCACCCGGATACCGGAGTCGCCCGCCCACGCCCTGACCTGCAACGTTCCGCCGTGCTCCATAGCGTCACGGGCGTTGAGGAAGAGGTTCAGGAACACCTGCTGAAGCTGGCCGGTGTTGCCCCGAATGACCGGAAGCGGCTCGGCCAAATCCACCTCGACCCGGATGCAGGACTTGGCCATCTGGTGCTCCACCAGCATGAGCGTCTCGCGTATCACCCTGGCCAGATCCACTTCCTCGAACTGGCGGGGGCCGGTCCGCGAGAAGTTCAGCAGCGAGTTCACTATCTCGCTCGCCCGGAAGGTCTGCTTGGCGATCTTGTCGAGCAGCGCCGATTTCCTCTCGTCGTCCTCCAGCTGCTTGGCCAGCATCTGCGCGTAAGTGGAGATGACCGCCAGCGGCGTGTTCACCTCGTGCGCCACGCCGGCCGCCAGGATGCCCAC
>JBBITL010000038.1:0-24470 GCA_037440765.1 Solibacteraceae bacterium | reverse complement strand
TCAGCTTGTCGGCCTGCACCACGCGGCGCTCCAGTTCGTCGCGTTCGCTGACGTCATCGAAGATTATGAGCCGCCCGATCCGCTTCTCGTCCCGCGCCACCAGCGGCGCGATGGCGATGTTGAGCAGCTTCTCGGAGGGAGCGGGATCCGCCAGGCGCCGGGCGAGCGGCATCTGCACGAGGCCCTTCCCGTTTACAGGCTCGGGGGCGGCGCCAGGGGACTCGCGCGGGCGGAAGCCGTACTTGTATATGTGGTGGATGCCGCTCTCCTCCCGCACCAGGTCGAATCTTCGGGCCAGATCCTCGGGGAACAGCGAGCCCAGGGTTCTTCCGGCCGCTTTCTCCCTCGGCAGCCCGGTGAGGCGTTCCATCTGGGTGTTCCAGCTCTCCACCCGGTCGTCCAGATCCACGGCCAGGATGCCGACGTTTATGGACTCGATGATGTTCTCTTTGAACTCCCGGAGCCGCTCGTTCTCCTCCGCCTTGTACTGGAGAGAGCGGTAGAGGCGGGTGTTCTCAACGGCGATGGCCACGTAGCCGGACAGGGTGACCAGCAACTCGAGGTCGTCGCTCGGCAGGAAGTCGCCCTTGTCCGTGCGGCTGACGCCGATGTAGGCGATGGTCTTGCCCCGCGCGGCGCAGGGAACGTAGTAGGTCAGGTCCAGGGTGGCGATCGTGCCGCGGACCGGGGCCGGCCAGCGCAGCGAGGGCACGTCGAGCGGGTGCCTGGGCTGCTCGAAGAAGAGGTAGGGGACGCCCGGGCCGGCGGCCAGGAAACTCAGATCCAGCGGCTCGCCCGGGCGGCTTTGCCGCAGGCGGCGCTCCACCGCTCCAAAGGCGGCCTTCAGCCGGAAGCCGCTCCCGCTTTCGTCCTCCAGGAAGAACGCCACGCTGGCGACCGACAAGGTGCGCCGCAGCCTGTCGGCCACCGAGGCGAGCATGAGATCCAGGTCCGTCTCCGAACTCAGCTCCCGCGCGAACTCGACCAGCGTCCGCCGGTAGTCATAACGATCCCTGTACAAGTAGTGCTTATCGAGCTGCACCTGGATCCAGCTTCTGATGGGCTGGAAGCTGAAGGCTGCTATCAGAATCAGCAGCGCCGCCGCCCCCGGACTCAGGTCCTCGAACCTGCCGAGCGAGAAGATCAGCCCGTAGAACAGGCCCAGAACCGACAGCGTCGCCAGCGTGTAGACGTACCCCTGCTGGAAGATGACGTCCACGTCCATCAGCCTGTAGCGCAGCACGGCGTAAGCCCAGGTGAGCGGCACCAGGGCCAGCGACAGCACGGCCATCTTCATGAAGAACCCGGGGACCACCCCCAGCGTGTAGGGCAGCACATAGAGCAGCGCGAACGGCAACACCCCGAACACCGCGCCGTTGCGCAGCCACTTCATCTGCTGCCGGAGCATAGGTTCATCCGTCCGCCTCTGCCTGAGGGCCAGCACCGCTCCCCCCGCCAGGTAGAACACGGCCAGGGCCAGCAGCCAGGCCCGGTCCAGCAGCCAGCGCAGCTCGACCGGAGGCAGCGCCACGCGCAGCGCGCCGGAGGCAACTCCAAGAAACGCCCCGAGCAGCAGGGCGGCTGGCGCATACAGGGCCGCGGCGCGCAGCAGGCCGAGGGCCCTGCTGCGGCCGCCGGGGAATATCAGGCAGAAATGCAGAAACAGGGCCGGCGCCAGCAACCCGGCCGCCACGTTCCCCCAGTACATCACCTTGTCGAAGTTGTTGAGCTTGCCGGTGTAATGGAACGTGGACAGTACGAAGGATGCCAGGCACAGGATATAGAAGTGCGTGGCCATGGCCGCGTTGCCGCGCCGGTAGAAGACGAACAGGCCGATGGCGAGGTAGGCGATCCCCACCAGGTACTGGTAGAAGAGCGAAGGCTCGGCCGGCGCCTCCCCCACCACCACCGCGGCCTGGAAGGGCAACCCATCCCGCTCAACAGAGTACTTGGCCGGGTTCCAGGCCCCGATGCCGACCAGGACACGGGAAACGTCGGAAGCGCGTTCGATGGTGTTCCCGGCAACCTGGAGTACGCGGTCGCCAGCCCTCAGGCCCGCTCGCGCGGCCGGGCTGTCGGCGACCACGTGCAGCGCCACGACGCGGCCCTCGCGCTCCATCCAGGTGACGCCGTCGTCGGGGAGCCGGAAGCGCCTCTGCTGCTGGAAGTTTATGCTGGCGCAAATCACCGCGGCCGCGGTCAGGATGATCAGCAGGGCCCCGGCGAACTGCCGCCGCGGGCCCGCCGCCGCGGCCGGAGCGTCTCGGGTGGTCCCGGCGAGATGGCTATAGTGGTCCTGCACCTGGCTTCACCACACCTCTTGGTCCGAAATGCCTGCACGCGTGTTACCACGCGCCGCCGGCCGCCTAAGTCCAAGAATAGCCGTGGATTGCCGAAAAACCAAATCTGGTTTTTGGGAGAGCGCCGGCAGCGTGGAATCGCGTGTCTACCTGCATATGTAGGAGTTGCGGACGATCCGGCTTGACGGGCACCCCGTGGGAGCCTAGAATTGGGGTAGGTCTGGAGGCAGGAGCAGATGAGAGCAGCGAGGACTGTGCTGTTTTGCTCGGTTTGCGGGCTGGCATCCTTGGCCATGCTCGCACAGACGGCAGGCCGGCCCAGGCCGGCGCAGGCCAAGCGGGAGACCGCGGCCAAGCCCATGAGCGAGAGGGCCAAGCGCCTTCAGGAAGAGCGGCTGCGCAAGGAACTGGAAGCGCCCTTCCGGCGCTGGCTTGACGAAGATGTAGGCTACATCATAACCAGCGAGGAGCGGGCGGCCTTCAGGCGCCTGTCTACCGCCGAGGAGCAGGAGAACTTCATCGAGCAGTTCTGGCTCCGCCGCGACCCCACTCCGGACACGGCCGAAAACGAGTTCAAGGAAGAGCATTACCGGCGGATCGCCTACGCCAACGAGCGCTATGCCTCCGGCATCCCGGGCTGGAAGACCGACCGCGGACGCATTTACATCACCTACGGCCCGCCTGACGAGATCGAGTCGCGCCCTTCGGGCGGCACCTATAACCGGCCATACGAGGAAGGCGGCGGCACGACATCCGTATATCCGTTCGAGATCTGGCGCTACCGCTGGATCGAGGGCGTGGGCACCGACGTGCTGATCGAGTTCGTGGATCCGACGCTGACGGGCGAATACCGCATGACCATGGACCCGTCGGAAAAGGACGCCCTGCTGAACGTGCCGAACGCGGGCCTCACGCTCATGGAGCAGATGGGCTTGGCCGACAAGGCCGACCGCTTCAGCCGGACCGACGGCACCCGCCTGGGGGTGCCGCAGGACCAACTGGTTTCGCGCCTGCAACCGTTCGAGCGTTTGCAGCAGTTCGCCAACCTCCAGAAGCCTCCGGCCATCAAGTTCAAGGACCTTGAGGCGGCCGTCAGCTCCAAGATCACCTACAATATTCTGCCCATGCGTGTGCGCGTGGACTACGTGCGCATGACCAACTCCTCGATCCTCACCAACATCACCCTGCAGTTCGAGCGCAACGACCTGCAATTCCAGGCCAAGGAAGGGCTGCACCGCGCCACCGTGAACATCTACGGGCGGATCACCAACATGTCGCGCCGGGTGATCAATGTGTTCGAGGACCCGGTCTCGATCGACGTGCCGGCCGAATTGCTTCAGGAGGCGGTAAGGGGCCTTTCCGTCTACGGGAAGTCCATCCCGCTGGCGCCGGGAATGTACCGGCTTAATATCGTGGCCAAGGACGTGGTCGGCGGGAACATGAACAACTACGAGGTGGCGCTGAACGTTCCCCGCTACGACGACGAAACGCTGGCTTCCAGCACCTTGGTGCTGGCCGACGTGCTCGAGCCGGTGCCCACGCGCAACATCGGATCGGGGCCCTTCGTCATCGGCACCATGAAGGTTCGCCCCCGGGTGGGGGAGACCTTCAGGGCGGATGAGAAGATGGGCGTTTACGTCCAGTTCTACAACTTCACGCCCGACGAGAGGACGCAGAAGCCGGACGGCGCCATACAGTACGAAGTGATCAAGGAAGGCAACAACGAGAAGGTGATCGACTTCACCGAGGAATTGAGCGCCATCGACGGCGCTTCGGCCAACCAGGTCACCATCGAGAAGCTGCTTCCGCTCCAGACGCTCGGGCCGGGGCGCTACACACTGCGGCTGACGGCGTTGGACAGATTCGGCGACCAGAAGGTCGCCGCTTCCTCCAGCTTTACGGTAAACTAGGACCACAACAACGGCCGCAAGGCCGGTGAGGCATCGTTTTCGGATGATGGCCGCCAGGTTCAGCAGAGCGGGAATCGGTTTGGTCTGCCTCCTGACCGCGGGGATGAACGCCGGGGCGTCTCCGCCCGGGGAGAAGCTCTCAGGCAGCATCGCCGTATACGTCACCAACGCCGCGGGCATGCCCCAGATGGGAGCCACGGTGCTGCTGTTCGACGGCGTGGACCGCATCATCCGGCGCGCCCTCACCGACGAGGCCGGGAGCTTCCTTTTCGATTCGCTCCCCTCGGGCGCCTACTCCATGCGCGTAAGCATGGCGAGCTTCCTGCCGGCGCTCAAGCGGAACATCTCAGTTCAGCCGGGAATGCGGAGCCTGCTCAGCGTCAACCTGGCGGGCGCGCTCAGCTCCGTTGAACTGGTGTACTCGGCCAAGAGCAACAAGGCCATCATGGGCGAAGACTGGAAGTGGGTCCTGCGCAGCGCCAGCGCCACGCGTCCGGTGCTGCGGTTCGGGCCGAGCGTCGCGGTGGTGGACGCCGGCCACCCTTCATCAGGACTGTTCTCCGACACGCGCGGCATGGTGAAAGTCTCGGCCGGCGACCAGGGGACGGTCTCCCAGTTCGGCAACGAGCCGGACCTGGGCACGGCCTTCGCCCTGGCGACCTCGCTTCTCGGCGACAACCAGGTGTACGTCAGCGGCAATTTCGGCTATTCGGCGGCGACCGGAGTTCCCACGGCGGGATTCCGGACCAGTTACAGCCGGGGCCCTGAGGGCGGCGAGTCGGCGAAGGTGAACCTGACCCTGCGCCAGTGGTACCTGCCGGCCCACGTGGGCGCGGGGTTGCTGGCGGGCCGCAACGGATCGGCGCCGGCGCTGAGGACCATGTCGGTAGGTTTCCTGGACCGGAAGCGGCTGGCCGAGGGACTGCGCCTGGAATACGGTTTCACCTTCGAATCGGTGACCTTCCTGAGGAGCCTTAACTACGTCAGCCCGTTCGGCCGCCTGACCTACGACCTGGGCTCCGGGGGGGTCTTCGAGGTGGCCTTCAACTCCGGCACGCCGCCGGCCCAGTTCTTCGCTTCGGCAGCAGGCGCATCGAGCGATCTTCAGCAGGACCTGGCGGCGCTGGCCCTGTTCCCCCGCGTGTCGCTTCGCGGCGGGCAGGTGCGGGTGCAGCGGGCCGACAACCTGGAAGTGGCCTACCGCAGGACCTTCGGCTCGCGCATCTACGGGCTGGCCGCCTACGCCGAGTCGATGAGCAACGCCGCCCTCACCATGGTGGCCCAGGCGGGCGCCGTGCCTCCGAGCGACCTGCTGCCGGACCTGCTCTCCAACAGCGCGGTGTTCAACGTCGGCGACTATTCGAGCGCGGGATACATGGCTTCGGTCACGCAGGCGCTGGGGGACTGGATGAACTTCAGCCTCACGGCCGGGAGCGGGGGAGCGCTGATCCCGACCCAGCCGGTCCTGGCCGGGAACCGGCCGGGTGATCTGCGCCGCTCGCTCCAGCACGGGCAGCGCCGCTGGGTGGCGGTGCGTTTCTCGGCCAGGGCGCCGCGGGCGGGCACGCAGTTCACCACCAGCTACCGCTGGTCTGACGGCCAGGCGCTGACCGCCCCACATGCCTATCTGACCAACTCCTCCCTCTACTCCGACATAGGGCTGAACGTGCAGTTCCGCCACCCCGTGCCATGGAATTCCGGGCTGGGCGGGAAGGTCGAGATTACGGGAGACATGCGGAATCTTCTGGGCGAGGGCTATCTGCCTCTGTCGACCGGCGCGGGGCGCCGGGCCCTGCTGATACACACGCCGCGCTCCATGCGCGGCGGCCTCAACTTCATTTTCTAGTGACGCCCGAGGCAGGTTTTTTTCTGCTTGGTTTTGAGCGGCGTACAGGTGCCAGAAGGGCGGCGGCTGGACGCCCGGCTGTAGGGTGAGGACGAAGAGGGAGTCCGGTCCAGCCTTTCGCCCTGCCTGACTGAGACCCCGGATTCCTGCCGACTATCCCTCCCGCTCCCGTCACGGAGCGTGCCGCGCGTTGCCGGATTCCCTCTACTTGCGTGCGCCGCGCCTCGGGCTCTTCAACTTCGACTGGCGCGCCTTGCGCTCCTTGCGCTTGGGCTTGCTGATGCGGAACGTCCCGCTGCCGTGGCTCTCAGCCGTGTAAAGCTTGTCCTCTGCCAAATCAGGTTTCTCCTTGTGTAATTCGCACCGGAACCGTCCATTCTATCGCACACCCCTCAACGGTATTCCAGCACCCTCACCACCCCCAGCGTACCCAGGTAGGCCTCGCGTCTCATCTCGTAGCGCACAGTCACCGGCTCCGGCTTCTGCGGGCCGCAGGCCATGAAGCGCAGTACGGGAGACCCTCCGCGGAGGATCGTCAGCCCGTCAGGGTAGACCACCCGAAAGGCGAGCTGCTCGGCGCGGCTTCGTACCACGACGCGGGCGGAGTTTCCCAGGCAGTCAAACCGGATCAGCTCGCCATGGACCGCGTAAAGCGGCGTGGCAGGTTTTGCGGGCGGCACGGGCGGCCGGACTCCCACCGGGGCCGCAGCCGGCTCCGCAGCCGGCGGAGCCTCTGCCACCATCTGGGGGACGTCCGGGGGCGGACGGCTGATGAAATCGAGCAACCGTCGGGCAGACTCGGATTCCTCGGGGGTGCGTGCCGCCTCCACGGCACGCCGGGCGGCGTAGCGGGCATCGGAGTCGAGCCCCAGCCGGTCGTTGACGTATGCGAGCACACGGTAAAAGTCGGGCGCCCTTTCCTCCGGTACGTGGCGGAGCTTCAGCATCCATTCGCGGGCGGCGCCGAAGTCCAGCGCATCGTAGAGAGCCAGGGCCAGCCGGAGCTGGATCTCCTGGTCGTCGGGGCTGAGCGCTAGCGCCCGGCGGAGAATCCCGACCCGGCCTTCCGGATCGCCGCTGCCAAGCTCCGCATACTCCAGGTAGAATTCCACGTCGGTGACGCCTAGTTCGACGGCCCGGGCAAACTGGCGGCGCGCCTCCTCCAGGTTCCCCCTGCCGAGGGCCAGGCGGGCGAGCGCCGCCGGGGGTTCCCAGCGGGCCGGATATCGGGCGCCAAGCTCGTCATAGGCCCGCTTGGCCGCCTCCATGTCACTGGCCAGACCGGCGAGCTGCTCGGCCAACACCAGCCCCCACTCCAGATCCCCGGCCTGGCGCACGTCGGGCTCCGGCGGCTGCTGCCGTCGGGCGAGCTTCAGGGTCTCCGACGGGAGTGGGGTCCCAGCCAGGTAGGCTTCCAGCTCTCTCCAGAGCCCGGCAGGCGGCCGCCGCTCCGGAGCGTTCGCCATAGATGGCAAGTCGCGCCGGTGTGATTCCTGCTGCGCCAGCATGTGCGCCAGGGCCCAGCTCTGTGCATAGAACAGAGGCCGGAGCTGCGGGTCGGAGTAGACGGGCGAGGCTCGCTCAGCGCTGAACAGCGTCTCCGCATCGAGCCACGGCCTCTCCCTCAACATCCGGAGGTAACCGGCAGGCGGATCGCCCAAACGGACTGCATTGCCCGGCAGGGGCTGGAGCGTGGAGTAGAATTCCGCCACGCCCTCGCTCAGCCAGAGAGGCAGGCTCCAGCCCGTCCGCTGGATCAGCAGATGCACGTACTCGTGGACGGCGGCCGGGTAGGAGGCGCTGGCGAGGCTGGAGACGACAATCGTGTCGCGCTCCGGCGCCGCCTGGTAGTGCGCGCTGGCGGAAGCCCTTGGGGCATAGGGCCGGTACTCCTCCAGCGAGCGGAAACCAACGATTCGGACCGGGCCGGACCACGGCCGCAGCGCCCCACCGTGTTGCTCGAAGAAAGCCCGCACCAGCTCCAGGTGCCGGAGGAACTGCCTGGCTGCGGGCGCGTTCTCCTCGGTGTAAAGCTCGAAGTGGGGCGTGGCGACGCGAATCGGCGCCATCGGCGCGGCGGCCGCCGGTGCGGACGCCAGGAGTGCCACGCCCAGGAGCGGAATCCTGAACACTCTGTTCCTCATCATAGCCCCTGCGGTAGGCTGAGCCTAATGGGACTCTTCAACACCGCTAAGCAGAAACTTCTGGACGGGCGGCAGGCCGTCGCCGGCACCGTACACTCGGCGGACCCCGAAACCTACCTCGCCATGGCGGGCGCGGGCTTCGATTGTCTATGGATCGAGATGCAGCACAGCGCGCTCGCTTACAGCGAGGTTGCGCGAGCCATGCTGGCCGCCAGGGGGAGCGCCGCCATCCCCTTTATCCGCGTGCCGGACGCGACCGAGGGTGACATTCAAAAAGCCACCGACATCGGCGCGCTCGGCATCATCGTCCCCATGGTGGAGTCGGCCGGGAAGATGCGCGCCGCCGTGCGCTTCGCCAGGTTCCCGCCCGGTGGACGCCGCAGTTCGGGCAACAACCAGGCCCGGCTGCTGTGGGGCGATGACTACCGGCAGACGTGCAACGAGAACCTGCTGGTAGTGGCGATGATAGAGACGCCCGAAGGCGTGGCCGCGGCCGACGAGATCGCGGCGGTGGAAGGGGTGGACGTGGTGTTCGCCGCCAGCTTCGATCTGAAGAGCTTCACCGGTCTGGAGGAAGGTCACCCGGACTACCAGGCGCTTGTGGCGCGCATACGCGACGCCACGCTGGGAGCGGGCAAAAAGCTGGGCGGGCCGCTCGCCTGGCGCAACCGGCCCGGGTTCAGCTTCTTCCAGGGCCCCTCGGAGGCCGCCCTCATCAAGTCCGGCGCGACCGCGCTGGGGTTGATGAGCTGAGTCCTGTCCAAGAGAAGGGGCGTTCCAATCCGGTCCTGACACACGGCCCCACTGGGGGTTTGCACTTCTCTAAGCCCGGGACTACACTTAGCCTGACACCATGCCATGGGTATGGAGTTGCGCCACGCTCGGCCCGTGCGTGTTGATCGCGGGCCCCGCAAGAACCTAGGTTCTGGAGGGCCAGGTCGTTGAGGACCACACGGACAGGCCAGTAGTCGCTGCCGGTGTCCAGGTCCGACGGATCGGGGCTGCAACCTTGGCGGCGGACATCGAGACCGACTCCGGGGCCGTCTCCGCGTTTCTGACCTCGCCCCGGGGGAATACCAAGTCGACGTTTCCAAGGCAGGCTGCGTAGCGGCGAGGCTGCGCGTGCGTCTTTCCGCAACTGCGCTCCAGATCCGGTTGGTCCGCACCGGGGTAATCACGGGACGCGTCGCCGGCCCGGATGGGCGCTCACGCCGCAGCGGCCGGGTGTTCGCCATGGTGAAGCCGCCCGGCGACTTGCCGTGGCAGCGGTCTCCGGTTTCGGCGGCCGTGGACGAGAGCGGGCAGTACCGTCTGCACGGCCTTCCGCCGGGGCGCTACATGGTTGCTCTCTCCTATGCGACGTTCAACCCCGGCGGGTTGTCGGGAGCCTACTTCTATCCGGACAGCACGCAGCCCCGGATCTTCACGATCTCGGGTGGCGAGGAACTCCAGAACATTGACTTCAACACCACTGCTGGTCCGTTGGCGAGTTTGAGCGGAACCGTCATGAGTTCGACGCCTGGTGTCAGGTTCGCGGTGTCGCTCTACCCAGCGGGCCAGCCGGGTCTCGCCGCCTCGAACGCGTGGACCGGAACCGATGGCGCCTTTCGCCTGGAAGGCGTGCCGGCAGGCTCCTAGATCACTGTTGGCAATGAGGACGTGCGGGATGTGCGCCTCGTGGCGCGACCGGGCTACAAGCTCCCTGGCCAGGTAGTCTGGGACGGACCTCCGCCAGAGAAGCCCATTGAGGCGCAGATCAGAGTCTCTGCCGCGCCGCTCACGCGGAACGCTTTCAGCAGCGAGCGGCAGCAGGCACGGCCTTCGATTCCGTGCGAGTTCACCCTCCCCGCTCTTTTTCTCGACGATTACGCGGTGTGGATTACGGGTATGCCGCGCGAGTTGTACGTCAAGGACGTCACCTGCGCCGGAAGGAGCGTCCTGTACGAACCTCTGCGTCCGGGGAGCTCCGTTGGCGCCCAGGAACTGCGTGTAGTCGTGGCGCGGGACGGAGGATTCCTAACGGTCAACGTGCGCGGCAAAGACGACAAGCCGGTCACGGACTCCACCGTCTTCATCATGCCGGCCAGCGTAATCTCCGAGGCCGAAATGGCGTCGCGCCTGGTGGTGGGTCAATCGGACCAGAATGGCATCTACGGCACCACCGCGCTCGCTCCCGGCAGGTACTATGTCCTCGCGGGCGCAATGCTGCCCGACACAAGTCCGGAGACTATCTCGGCCCTCTGGCGTACCCGCCTCACGCGGGCCAAGGAGGTGCAGATCGGCGCAGGCGCCAGCGTGCAGGTGGCCGTCGAGCCTGCGACCGGGCTCTAGTCTCGCGAGTCAGAAGTTCGTACGCCTGCAAGCCCGCTCCGTTGAAGACGCTGTCGTGGGCCCCTCCCTTATGGTCGGGGTTCCGTGCGGGGCTTGCGTCTTCATCGCTATCGGCGGCCCACAGGGCCATGCAGACTCCCTCACGGTCGCGGTTCTGTGCAACACCTCGAAGGCACAGCACCGCGCGCGTCAGCAAGCGGGCGCATTTGTTCAGCGAACTCCTGACTCAGGAGTCTAGGGCAGTTCCTTCAGCTTCAGGTTGCGGAACTCGATGCGGTAGCCTTCGGCCTCCAGGCCGATGTAGCCCCTCATGACTTCCAGGCTGTCGAGGACGCCGGTCACGTCGCCGTTCACCCATAGCGTCATCTTCGGCCCCTCGGCGCGGATCTCGTAGACGTTCCACTCGCCGGCGGGCTTGACGCGGTTCTCCTTGATCTGGGCGCGGGTGTTGACACGTTGGACTTCTCCCTTGACGAGGGTGCCTCCCATGAGGAAGCCGCCGCTGGCGTCGCCCGTCTGCCCCTGGTGCCAGATCTTGCCGTCAATGCTGTTGCGCGCCATCACCCCGCTGTTGTAGCCCTTGCCGTTCGGGATCGGGACGAAGCGCCACTCGGCGTGGAAGATGAAGTTCGCGAGCTCGCGGTTCAAGTAGAAGAACTCGTGTCCCTTGTCGCCCTCACAAATCAGCAGGCCGGACGGATCGACCTTCCACTGTGACTGAGGGTTCAGCGGCTCGGTGGTCATGAACGGAGCCCGGCTCCATCCCTGCAAACTCGACGGCGGCATGATGTCCTTCCAGCCGCTCGGATCGGCCTCCAGCGCGCTCGGGGTCTGAGCCCAGCACGCAAGCACTCCAACAACCAGTACGCTAAGCAAACGCTTCGTTGACTTTCTCCCAGTCCTCGGCTTCTCCGAACTTGAAGCCCTTGACGGCGGGCTCGATGCCCCTCAGCAAACCGAGCAGGACGCTGCCCGCGCCCACTTCGATGAACCGGTCGACGCCCTGGGCAACCAGGTAGCGGATGGTCTCGCTCCAGCGGACCGGATTCGGCACCTGCTGGTACAAACCCTCGCGCGCCTCGGCGCCGGTGCGGATCTCCCGGGCCTGCCAGTTGTTGACCAGCGGACAGCGGAGGTCGGCAAAGTCGGCCGCTTCCAGGTCGCCCCGCAGCCGCTCCTGGGCAGGCTTCATGAGCGAGCAATGGAAGGGCGCGCTTACCGGAAGCAGGATCGCCCGCTTGGCCCCGGCGGCCTTGGCCAGTTCCACGGCCCGGTTCACTGCCACGGCGTGGCCAGCTATGACCACCTGGTCCGGGGAGTTGAAGTTCGCGGCTGAGACGACATCTCCGTGGGCCGCCTGGCTCAGGATCCCGTCCAGCTTCCCTTCGGGGAGCTTGAGCAGGGCGGCCATGGCGCCGACCCCCACGGGGACGGCCTCCTGCATGTAGAGGCCGCGCTTGTGGACCAGCCTCACGGCGTCAGCCAACTGCAGGCTGCCGGCGGCCACCAGCGCCGAATACTCGCCCAGACTGTGGCCGGCCACGTAGTCGGGCCGTACTCCGTTCTCGCTCAAGACCTGGGCGGCGGCGGCCGATACTGTCAGCAGGGCTGGCTGGGTGTTCTGAGTCAGCTTCAGGGCCTCCTCCGGGCCCTCGAAGCAGAGACTGGAAATGGAGAAGGGCAGGGCATGGTCGGCCTGCTCGAACGCGCGGCGGACGGCGGGAAACCTGGAGTGCAGGCTCTTGCCCATGCCGGCGTACTGAGACCCCTGGCCGGGGAACAGGAAGGCTATTTTCGGCATATTAAACGTCCAGGTTAGCAGGGATGGCGGAGATTTTCCGAAGTCGTTTCCACGCCCCATGCGTCCTATTCAGTGAAAGCTGGGATGCAAGAAGGAGGTTCCAGATGAAATCGCCAGCAGACAGCAAGAAGTGTTCCCGAGGCTCGGTTTACTGCCTCATCTGCACGCACACGGTTGAGGCCGAGGTGGTGCCGGCCGGACGCAAGATGTTTGTGCGGAGCGGGCAGAAGTGCCCGCGCTGCTCGTCGGCTCTGGACGCCGCCTACGTTCTGGGCAACGGTGGCGCCTCTCGCCGTTAACGCCTGATTTGTCAATAATATACGGACAGATCTTGTCACTCCTCCCCGGAGTGTGCTAATAATAAGCTGTGCGGGCCGGTGTTCGCCGGGCCTGCTTCAAGCACAAACCAGATTGAGGAACGGAGGTTTTGGTCGATGAGAATTCGTCCGCTTCACGACCGTGTTGTTGTCAAGCGAATCGAAGAGAAGGAGACCGTACAGGGCGGCATCATCATCCCGGACACCGCCAAGGAGAAGCCGCAGGAAGGTGAAGTGGTGGCGGTCGGCCAGGGCAAGCGCCTGGAGGACGGGAAGTTGATCCCGCTCGACGTTAAGACTGGGGATCGCATCCTCTTCGGCAAGTACTCGGGCAGCGAAATCAAGCTGGAAGGCGAAGAGTTCCTGATCATCCGCGAGGACGAAATCCTGGGAGTGATCGAGGACACCGCGAAGAAGGGGAAGGCGTAACAGCCAGGAGGATCGTACATGGCAGGCAAGATGATTGTTTACAGCGAGAGTTCCCGGCAGGCGATCCTGCGGGGCGTCAACCAGTTGGCGGAAGCCGTGAAGGTGACCCTGGGGCCCAAGGGACGCAACGTCGTTCTGGAGAAGAAGTTCGGCGGCCCGACCATCACCAAGGACGGCGTCACTGTCGCCAAAGAGATCGAATTGAAGGACCCGCTCGAGAACATGGGCGCGCAGATGGTGAGGGAAGTCGCCTCCAAGACCAGCGACGTGGCCGGCGACGGCACCACGACGGCCACCATCCTGGCGCAGTCCATCATCCGTGAGGGCGTCAAGAGCGTGGCCGCCGGAGCCAACCCGATGGCGCTGAAGCGCGGCATCGAGAAGGCCGTTGAGGCTGTGGTCGAAGAGATCAAGAAGTACAGCAAGCCGATTTCGGGCGACGCCATCGCCCAGGTCGGGACGATTTCCGCGAACGGTGACACCACGATCGGCGCCAGAATCGCCGAGGCCATGAAGCAGGTGGGCAAGGACGGCGTCATCACGGTGGAAGAGTCCAAGACCATGGAGACCACCACGGACATGGTCGAGGGCATGCAGTTTGACCGCGGCTACCTCTCCCCGTACTTCGTCACGGACGCCGAGCGGATGGAGTGCGTGCTGGAGGAGCCCTACATCCTGATCCACGAGAAGAAGATCAGCAACATGAAGGATCTGCTGCCCTTGCTCGAGCAGATCGCCCGCAGCGGGCGGCCGCTGCTGGTCATCGCCGAGGAAGTGGAAGGCGAGGCGCTGGCGACGCTGGTTGTCAACAAACTGCGCGGCACGCTGAACGCTTGCGCGGTGAAGGCGCCGGGCTTCGGCGACCGCCGCAAGGCGATGCTGGAGGATATCTCGATCCTGACCGGCGGCAAGGCCATCATGGAAGAGACCGGCATCAAGCTGGAAGGCGTGCGCCTGGATGACCTGGGCAAAGCCAAGCGCGTGACCATCGACAAGGACAACACGACCATCGTCGAGGGCGCGGGCAGCGAGAAGGGCATCGAGGGCCGGATCAAGCAACTGCGCAGCCAGATCGAGGAGACCACCTCGGACTACGACCGCGAGAAGCTGCAAGAGCGGCTGGCGAAGCTGGCCGGCGGCGTGGCGGTGATCAAGGTCGGTGCGGCCACCGAGACCGAAATGAAGGAGAAGAAGGCCCGGGTGGAGGATGCCCTCCATGCGACGCGGGCGGCGGTGGAGGAAGGCATCGTTCCGGGCGGCGGAGTAGCGCTGCTCAGGGGCGGGGCCACCCTGGAGAACTTCAAGCTGGCCGGCGACGAGCAGATCGGCGTGGACATCGTGAAGCGCGCCTGCGAGGACCCGCTCCGGCAGATCGCGCAGAACGCGGGCTTCGAAGGCGCCGTGGTGGCCGAGAAGGTGCGGGCCAACAAGGAAACCACCTTCGGCTTTAACGCCGAGACGGCCGTCTTCGAGGACCTGGTGGCTGCCGGCGTGATCGACCCGACCAAGGTTGCCAGGACGGCTCTCCAGAACGCAGCGTCCATCGCGTCGTTGATGCTGACGACCGAGGCGCTGGTCTGCGAGATCCCCGAGAAGAAGAAGGATGCACCCATGCCCGGCGGCCACGGCCCCGACATGGATTACTAGACCACTCACCCGGGGGCCGGGCAGTCCCGGCCCCTGCCTTATTGCACCACCATCACAGGCGCCTGCCAGAAGGCCGCTTTCCCGGCGGCCGGGTCCAGCACAGTGACCTGGCAGGTGTACCTGCCTGCCGCCAGATCCCCCAACGTCAGAGTGAACGCGAGCGGCGTGGTCCGCAACCGGTCGTTCAGGCCGGCGGCCGTCACCAGCGGCGACTCAAAGACCTTTACGCCCCCGCGATAGAAGGACACATAGGCGGCCACCGGCTGCCCGCCCGCCGCCTCCGGCTGATATGCCTGCAAGTAGACGTGCATCTCCCGGTTCCGCGCAAACACCCGCGTCACGCTCGGAATCAGCTTCTGTCCGTTCCGGACCAGCGGGTTGGTTAGCTGGGTCTTGTCCTTGCCGGCCGTATAGAGCGCGTCGCGAAGGTCGATGCGCTGGCTGGAGAGCACCACGCTGCTGGTGGGGACGCGCTGCGCTTCCCGGTTCAGGTTGGGGATGGTGAAGCGGCTGAGGTACGTCCCTATGCGGCCGGTCTCGTTGTCGCGCGCCAGGACCTTAATGGTGTAGGAGCCGGGCAGCAGCGTGTAGCCTGAGTCGTACTGTATGTGGCGCTTCACCAGCTCGGCGGCCGTCGAGTTGGTCAGCTCGATGTCAACCTTGTCGCGGATGTTCTGTATGGTGGAGCCGTGGTCGTTCTTGATCTCGCCGATGAAGTCGATCACGGTGCGCTCAGCGCCCCTTCTGCGGGCCAGCGCCAGTTCGCTGCCCGGGATCTTCACCATCACCGGGACGTAGTACTCGGCCCGGTTCAACTGAAAGTAGTTGACCTCCATGGCGATGGTCAGCTCCGTGATGGGGTCCTCCAGCATCAGCGCCTCCTCGAGCTGGCGCTCCTTGTCGGCGCCGGTGAACTTCCTGAATTCCTTGGGCGCGAAGTAGCCCTGCCGGTAGTCCAACTTCGCCGAGGGGAACTCCCTGAGCGAGATTCTGATCCTGCGCCACTTGCCGTCGGGCGCCGTGTTGGTGCTGTAGTAGCCAAGCACGTAGTAGCTGGCGGCGGCCCGCTGGGCCTCGACTATCCCCATGGAGAGGTCGTTGTAGTCGAACATCGCCTTACCACCGGTGTCGGCGGCCATGGCGTAGAGCGTGTCCTGGCTGCGTTGGAGGCTGCCTGCCATGACCATGGCCACCCCGCCGGTGTACATCCCCTGGCCGCCCTGCGAGGCGCGGGCGGCGTCGCCGAGGGGCGCCTGGGCCGTGAGGCCGCGCGCGTCCACCGGGAAGAAGGAGACGTTGGCCCGTATGGCGGCGTTCAGCGTGGCCCGCAACTGTGCCTGGTTGTCGACGCCGCTGAGGCGGAGGCCGCTGGCGAAGTAGACCAGCGCCTTGCGCTCGTTCAGCCGCCCCAGCATGCCGAAAGCGGTCTGGAGCGCGGACATCTGGCGGTCGGTGCTGAATATGTTGAACTCGCCGTCGTCCTGGCCGAAGGCGGACGGAAGGTCGTCGTCGTCATCGTCGAGGCCCTGCGAAACCACCAGGATCCGGTTGAGGGCCGCCAGCAGCAGCCCGCGGTCGCCGGTGAAGTCCTGGTGCACTCTCACCGCCCCGCTGCTGAACTCCATGATGGAGACCAGGTCGGAGGCGGTCATCTGGGAGCGCACGAACCGGCTGGCCGCGCTCAGAGCGCGCAACTGGTCCGGCGGCGGCATCGAGGACATGTCGAAGTAGAGCGCCAGCAGCCGCCGGTTGTGGTAGCGTATGGCCGGCTGGGTCTCCGGAGGCGGGACGGAGGGCTGCTCAACAAGGGGTGTCTCTTCCAGCCTCTGATACTCCAGCAGCCGCACCGTCTGCGGGACGCCGTCCTCGGTGACGGTGAAGTCTTCAATCTGCAAGCCTTCGATGGGCCTGCCGCTGCGGTCCACGGCGCTGATGGTCTGCACCACCAGTTGTGAGGAGGCCTGGAACTTCACCTGGGCATGGGCAGCCAGCGCCAGCCAGATTAGCGCAACCGCGATCCGCCACATATCAGAACCTCACCCTCATGACGGCCTGCACAGTGCGCATCGGGTTTGCCGCCAACGGGAGTCCAAACTGGGGGCTGGTTGCGGTGGTGTTCCACCGCGTGTAGGTTACGCGGTTCAGCGCATTGGCCGAATCGAGCCGGAAATCCGCGCTGAACCGCTCGTTGAGCCGGAGAGTGCGGGCCAGCGAGGCGTTGAGCGAGAACTGCGAGGGGCCCGCGATGGAGTTCCGCCCGGCGTTGCCCCAGCGGTCGGGCGCCGGCGCCGCCACGGCGGCGGGATTCAGGAACAGGCCGGCCGGAGCGTTGTATAGCGGAGCGCCGGTGTAATCCGGCCGGATGCTGCCGGTCACGCCCGTGCCGCGCACGGCGGCCAGCCAGACGGGCGACGACGGCAGGCCGGCGGCGGCCGCAACCTGCGTGGCGAAGGTCCAGTCCTTGAACAGCGCGCCCTGCCAGCCGCCGAGCAGGGTTCCTCCGCGCAATCCCGTGCCGGTTGTGAACTGTGCCTCCAGGCTCAGCACGTGGCGCTGGTCGAAGCTGGACAGGCCCCGCTCACCGCCGGGATTGAGCCAGTCCTGCGCGATGACGGCCGCGGACTGACCCCGCCCTCCGGTGGCCGCGTTGTCGATGGACTTGGAGAAGACGTAGCCAAGTTGACCCGCCAGGCCGCTGCGCAGCCGGCGCCGCAGTTGAAGCTGGCCGGACTGGCGCGTGGAGTTGCCGTTGGAGGCGAGGAAGACGTAGCCGGCCGGGCACTGCGGGCAGGCGGCCGCCGCGCCCGAGGGCCAGGTCTGGGGCAGGAACTGCTGCTGGGCGCGGGTGCCCTTGGAGCCGAGGTAGGTCAGCGTTCCCACCAGCGCCCACGGCAGGTCGCGCTGGATGGAGACCTGCCAGGTCTGCAAGTAGCCCACCCGCAAACCGGGGTCCACCGCGAACGTGTTGGCAGGGACGTTGGGCGCGGCAACGAATCCGTTGGCCAGGGTAAGCGGGTGATCCGGGCTGTTGGCCGCACTCAGGCTCTTGGAGAGCGGCGGTTGCTGCGCCATGCGGGTGGCGATCGGCTCGTAAATGGACGTGTCGAAGTAAACGCCATAACCCGCGCGGACCACCAGCGGCGAAGCCGGCATGGGCCGCCACGAGATGCCCAGCCTCGGCTGAAGGCCTCGGCGGTCGGCCCGGATCAGCGGCCTGGGGGAAGCGGCGGCCACCACGGGCGCGATCGCCGTGAAGCCCGGCGCGATGTCCAGATTCACCAGGCGGCCGCGCAGTTCGGAGACGGGCGAGCTGTACTCCCAGCGCAGCCCCGCGTTCACGGTCAGGGATGCGCCCGCGCGCCAATCGTCGGTGAAGTGGGCGTCCCAGGAGGACCAGCGCAGGTACTTGTCGGCGTTGCCGAAGGCGATGGCAGCCGTGTCGGGGATGCCGAGCAGGAATCCGGCGAAGTCCACCCCCGTCGCGGCTCCGGTGAAGGTGAAGGCGCCCCGCGCGTTCTGCTGCGCCAGCAGGTTGGTCTGCTGGCGCCGGTAGCCGCCGCCGAGGCTGAGGTTGTGGGAGTACCGGCTCCAGGCGATCGAGCCCGACACCCCGCTGGTCTGGTTGCGGGCGAGCGAGTTCTCAGCGCCGGCGAGCGTCGCGATGCCGCTTGAGAAGACCAGTGACGGTGGACCCCAGTTGGCCGGCTCCTGGTTGTTCCCGGCGATGCCGGCCAGACCGGAGACGTTCACCCGCCCCGCGAAATATGGGGTCACGCGGGTGGAGCGCCGCAGGTACTGGTAGCGCAGCGTGGCGAAGGTTCGGGTGGTGAAACGCCGCGTCCAGTGGATGGACGAATCGAGCAGCGCCGCCGAGGTTGCGTCGAGGAACCCGAACAGGCTGGTGTTGTCGGAGCGGGCGCTCTGCCAGGCGAATTCGCCGAAGATACGGTCCTTGCGGCCGACAGTCTTGCTGGCGCGCCCCTGGAAGGTGTCCTGGTGGCTGGCTGTGGCCAGCGGCACCTGGAGGTTGTACCGCCCGGCGGCCTCCAGGTTGGCTTGCGGATACAGCTCCAGCAATGCCCGCGCCTGGGGACTGATCCGGCCGGCGGGGATCAGACCGCCTGGAAATGGCGCACCCCCGGCCGGATCCGTGGCCGGTTGGGACAATTTTCCATCCCTTTCCAGGGCGGTGGGGACCCGGTCTGCGGCGGTGGTGGCGCCGCGGTTTCGCGTCCACTGATAGTTCAGCATCAGTTCCGGGCCGTTGCGCGCGAGCAGTCGCGGGATCATCAGAGGGCCGCCGAACGACACGGTCCCCTGGGCGCGGGTATAGGCCTGACGCGGGGTGTGCTGGCCGGTCAGCGAATACGGGCGGGCGTCCCAGGGGGAGTTGTTGAACGTGACGCCCAGGGCGCCGCTGTACAGGGATCGCTTGCCGGGCCGGAAGTTGCCGAACGCCGCCGGCTGGGCGAACGGCGATGCCGCGGCGTTGTTGACGCTCCCGCTGATGAGGAAGCCGTCCGAAGGCGCGGCTTCGATCTCCTCCGGCGGCGCCTCAACGGCGGGCGCGGCCAGGGGGGCCTGGGCGGCGGGGGCATTCATCTCGGCTAGCGGGAGCAGCTTCAGTTCCCACTCCACGGCAGCATGGGCGGAGACTTCACGCTCCAGGGTGGCGAAGCCGGTCATCTCGACGCGGAGTGTCCAGACGCCGCCGCCGGAATCCGGGAACGCGTAAGCGCCCTCAGGATCTGTGACCGTCACAAGGCGCTTGTCCCCCTGGGTCGCCGTGACCGTGGCGCCCGGCACCGGCAGGCCGCCGAACCTGACCACTCCTTGGTGCGCGGCCGCCGGGACCAGGGAACACAGCCACAGGGCTGCCGTGCAGAGACGAATTCCCGGCATCAGTTTTCAGTGGGGACGCGCTCGGCCTTTTCCACCACGATGAAGTCGATGGGCGCGCGGCGCGGTTCCAGCCGCAGGCCGAGCTGCTGTATGGCCGTGAAGATCGACGCCGCCGGGGCGCTTTCCGGCGCCGGAGCGGCGTGCGCCACAGCGGCCCCTCCCGCCAGCTTTCTCATCCCGGCCAGGTCCTCCATGGAAACCTCCAGGGTGATGTCGTAGATGCCGTCGAGGCCCGTCATGTCGACCACAGGCCGGTCCAGCAGGTTGGACAGCATGTCGGTGAACGCCGCGAGCGTCGAGCGGCGGGCTTCCAGCCGGCCGTCGCTCGACATCATCATCATGCCCTTGGCTGCGGGCGTCCCGTCGTCTTCCGCCCTGGTCAGCTTTGCGCCGCCCCTGCCCACCACCAGCCCGTAGACCTGCTGCTCCTTGGTTTCCCTGCGGACCACCATCCTGAACCTCTCGGCCAGAAGGTTCCGGAGCATGGCGGGGACCTGCTCGCGGGTTGCGCCGTCCGGGATCTTGGCTATGATGTCGAAGCGGTCCTCGTCAATCCACGACGGCCCGCCAATCTGGTACGTCCTCACTTCGTAGGCTCTCATCAGGACGTTCTTCAGGCTGACGTTGGTGTAGTTGACACGGCTCGGATCACCGCCCATGGAGATCATGATCTTGCCTTGCTGCTGGGGCGCGGCCGGCCGGATGGAGGCCACCTCGAAGGCCGGCTGGCCGCCGGCCAGCAGCAGCGCCATCAAGACGCCTGCGCCTGTCATCGCGTCTACTTCCGGAGGATCATCAGGTTGTCCGCCTGCGGTCTGTCGGTGATGGCGTAGCCCGCCGGCACCCGGAACAGCGACGCCGCCGGCTCGCCGAGGCTGATGTTGGTGAGCCGGTAGACCGTCTCTCCCATGCGCGGATCGCTGCGGCGGCTCATCACCACGGTCTGGAGGCGGGGCGAATACCAGCGCTCGGCGACGGTCTCGATGGGGCGCTCATTGCCGATCTGGCCCGCCGGTATGATGGCGGTTTCGCGGGTGCCCTCGACCAGAATCCCTTCCATCACCTGCTGGCCGAGCTTTTCGGCCTTGCCCTGCTGGTCGCCGGAGTGGCGTATGACGGTCTTCTCGATCACCCGCGCGCCGGCTTGCGCCGGAGGCAGAGCCACCTCGAACACGTCTTCGGCGGCCTCACGCTGCACCCACAGCGCGCCGCCCCGCAGCCCGGCATGGGCTACGCTGGGCTCAAACGCCATCCTGGTCGCGGTCTGGGTCCGGGTGTTCAGCGAATAGCTGACACCGGCCACCGGGTCGCTTATCGTGATCAGGCGGAGCGGTTCCGCCTCCTGCACGGCCAGCATGCCGATGGAGCCGACGGTCTGTTCGCGGCGGGTGCGTCCCTGGCTGTCGCGCCAGACCCAGGCGGTGCTCTTCCGCACGATGCGGTTGCCGTCGGGCAGGGTCTGGGAAGTCTCGGTCACCGGCTGCGCCGAATAAGGAGCGCCCTTGACGACCGCGCCGCCGAACTCGGCCGCTATGTACTCGATCTGAATCTGCGGCCCGGCGCCGGCCGCCAGCGCGGCGGCCAGTGCCAGGCTCGTTCCAACGATAAACAGCCTCATCACATCTCTCCTTGATTCAACGCACGATCCTTATGGCTCGCGCGACCATATCCTGGCCGACAATGATGTCGGCCCTTACCATCTCGAAAGCCCTGGTTTCATCCACCGGCAGCCCGAAGGAAACGAGCGCCGCCCGGGGCATGCTGACGCGCATGACCTGGGCGCTTTCCCCCGGCCCCCAGGTCATGTTCGGGACCAGCGGGATGAACGGCTGAACGTCCTGCCGCGGGCGGGCGGCCGGAGGAGTCACCTCCGCCACCGGCGGCGCCACCGGTTCTTGCCTCAGCAACCACATCGCCCCCACGGCCATGACCACCGCCGCCGCGGCGGCCAGAGCCCACCTGGGCCACGCCGGGCCCCCCGCCGGCCGCCTGCGGAATTCAGCGGTAACGGCAGCCTCGACGCGCGCGGGCGCGTCCACGTCCCGCATGGCCCGCTTCAACGCCTGTAGCCGCTCGTCGAGAGCGGTCTCATCAAACCCTTGTTCGCTCATATGTCACACGCAACTTCTCCGCCAGCAGTGCGCGAGCCCGGTGCAGGCGGCTTCGCACCGTGCCCACCGCGCAACCCAGGGCCGAGGCGGCATCCTCATAGCTCAGTTCCTGGAGGTTGCACAGCACCGCCACCTCTCGGTAGTGGGCGGGGAGGGCCAGCACCGCGTCCCGCACCTCCCGTATGCTCTCGTCACGCTCCAGTTCGGCTGCGGGATCGCTCGAAGCGCGGATCTTCCCGGCAGCCTCGATATCCTCCGGCTTCCGCCGCTCCAGCCGGCGCAGGACCATGTTCCTGGCGATTCCGTACAGATAAGACGCCAGCGGCGCCCGCGCCTGGTCATACCTGGCGCCGTCCCGGACCAGGGACAGGAAGACCTCCTGGGTCACGTCTTCAGCCACCGTGTGTGAGCCGCTCATCTGAAGCGCAAAACGGTAGATCCCGGCCTGCCGGCGGCGGTAAAGGAGGGTGAACGCCTCCTCATCGCCTTCCATCGCCCGTCTGAGCAGTTCCTCGTCCATCAGCCGTCAGTTTCCAGGCTACTATGAAGAATTCCGTCCACCAGGGCGGAGAGTTCCAGAACATTGCGGCCACTGTGATGCCTCCGACACCAGACCCCTTGCGCAGTTTCCGGCTCACGCTTCTGGTTGTCTGGGCGGTTGTGGCCATCGCGGGCACCGTCTACGGCCGGATTCTCGAACTGCCGGGCCGCCTGGTGGCCCCGGTGCTGGCCGCCTTCCTTTGGGAAGCGTCGTTCTACCTGGTCCCCGGCTTTCCGGCCCTCCGGCGCGCCCTGGAGCAGCGCTGGACGCCGCCGGTGCTGGCCCTGGGAATGATAGCGGCCGCCGCCGTGCCGTATTGCGCCTACACGCTGCCGGCGGGGCTGTTTCAATGGACCAGCCTCGGCCTGCTGGTGTCGCTGGCCGCCGCCGCGGCGTTCTGCTACCTGTGCCTGCCCAGGCGCGGGTGGACCGATGCCCTCTTCCTCATCTTCATGGCGGCGGTTGTGCTCAGCGACTGCTTTGCCACCGTCTATCCCAGGCCCGCGCCCGGCGTTCGCCTGGAGATCCTGGGCCAGCTGATGTGGACCCGGACTGGAATCCTGGTGATGCTCTCATTCCGCCGCCTCGAGGGCGCCGGGTTCGGCTTCATCCCGACCGGGGCGGAGTGGGCCATAGGGCTGCGCCACTACCTGTACTTCCTTCCGGTGGGGCTGCCGCTGGCGCTGGCGACCGGATTCGTGCGGTTCCGCCTGCTGCCGCTCGAATGGTGGCAGATGCTGGGCGTGGCGGCCGGGACGTTTCTGGGGATGCTGTGGGTGGTGGCGCTGGCCGAGGAGTTCTTCTTCCGCGGAGTGATGCAGCAGGGGCTCGGGCGCTGGCTCCGCAGCGACACCGCCGGACTGATCATCACCAGCGTGGCTTTCGGTCTGGTTCACCTGCCGTTCCGCGACTTTCCGAACTGGGAATTCGCGCTGGTGGCGGCCGTGGCCGGCCTGTTCTACGGCCGGGCGTACTCGCAGGCGGGAAGCATCCGCGCGGCCATGGTCACGCACGCCCTGGTGAACACCACCATGCGGGTTTTCTTCGCGTAGCGGCCTACTGTGCTGCCCAGAGCTGGTAGAGCTTCTCGACGCCCGCGGACTTCGCGTTGCCGGGATGGATCACCAGCCGGTGGCGGAACTCCAGCTTGCCGCCAGCGGGAATCGTCATGCTCCCGTCGCGGGTCTTGTCGCCGGTGAACTCGCTCTCGCCGAAGGCGTTGGCTGCCAGCAGGCCGTAGCCGCGCGCCATCCAGAAGGTCGGGAACCCGGGGTTGGACGGGTGGTCGAACATGGCCACGCCGACCGCCGTGCCCTCCGCTTTGCCCGAGTAGTCCACCCAGCGCGCGCGCTTGCCCCAGATCTGCTTCTCGCCCACGCCGCCCTCGGAGTTGAGCAGGGTGGCGCCGCGGCCCTCGGTCAACCCCTCGCCCACCCGGATGGCCCAGGCGCCTTCCCTGGTGTCACCGAGTTTGACGGGGATGCCGCGGTCGGCAAGAATCTGTATGCGCGCATCCACGATCCGGTTGTCGCCGTCGGCGCGGAAGGTGTACTCCTGGATGAGGCTCCCGAGGACTTCTTTCCTGGCGGTAACCATGTCGAGTTCGACGAGGATGGTCGCCCTGCGCGCGTCCACCTTGGGAGCGGACTTCAGTTGGTAGCGGCCGGTGCCCTCGCGGGTGGTCCAGAAATCCACGCCGTTGGTCAGCCCGTGGGCCCACCACAGGCCCCGCTGGTGGGGGTGGTCGTCGGGCTCGCCCGGCGCGGGCTCCACCGGCCAGCCTCGCACGACGCTGACGCCGGCCGCGCTGCGCAGCGGGAAGAAGAACGGCTTGTCCTGCCCCTCTGCGCAGTGGAGCGCGCCGAACGGCTTGCCCAGGATGGACACCTGTATGCGTCCGGGCTGCTCGGTGAAGGTTACCGGACCGGCGGCGGCGCCGGCGGTCACGGCCGAACACAGGAGGGCCAGGCAACTGAGGTGGTTCATAGCCACAATTCTACACGGCGGGGCCCCGGGGCGTTTCTGCTAGAATGGAGGTCGCGCGCCTGTAGCTCAGTTGGATAGAGCGTCTGGCTACGAACCAGAAGGTCGGGAGTTCGAATCTCTCCAGGCGCACCACTTCGCATTCCGGCAGAAGGGCTCTTGGTCATTAATGGGGGCAGTTCCCACCTCTGACCGTCAAGAACACATT
>JBBITL010000037.1:42045-42992 GCA_037440765.1 Solibacteraceae bacterium | reverse complement strand
CCGTCGTGTTGGCGATGGCGATGCCGGTGTCGAACCCCGCCTGGTTGGTCACGTACGGGAACAGGAGGATGGTCCGGCAGGGAGTGATAGTGACCATGGTCAGGGTGGGGAGGGACGCATCAACGAACCGGGGCTCTGGGGCCACTGCGTTCATCGTGAAAACACTGGCGGTCAGCGGCGCAAAGCTGCCGGTCACCGTGACGGTGGCGATCGGGCCCGGAACGGTAAAGGACCCCGTCACCGTGATATCCACCGACTCCGTCGTGGAGAAACTGGTTGGCGTAATCTCGGCTACTTCGTACACTACCACGCCGCTGGCCGGGACGGGCATCGTGCCAGTGCCGGTGGTCACTGTTCCGCCACTGCCGTCGGGCTCGGGCGTCAAGACGACCTGAAGTCTGAGGCCGGTGGCCCCAATCACCTGGTGCGGAACCGTCAACGTCAAAAGTGTTGAAGGGTTCGCGATCCGCGCCATCAGCCTTGTGCCTTGGGTTGCCTGGCCGGGAGTGCCCGTCAGGGCGCCTGAGGCCAGGGGGGTGGGAGGAGCGAAGCCGGACTCGTTCTGGTACCCGCCGCCGGGTATGTTGTTGGGGGCCGTGCCCGCCGCGCCCCTTGGCCTGAACGCCGCTGCGAAGCCCTCTGTAAACCTCAGGGTCGCGTGAGTCTGTTCCCCGGATGCAACGCAATTCCTATACGTCGCCGGAGTGACCGACACACTCAAACCTATCCGGGGGAAAAGAACTCTGTGGGAGGGTATGTTCACCGGCACAGAGGTCGAACTGTCAATCATTACCGTGCCCCACACCTCGCCAAAGTTGCCGGCCGAGTTCGCGTTGACGCGGACGTTGGTGATGCGAATGGTGCTGTACGTGGTGCCCGCGGTCGCCAGCCACACGCCCGTCCACTCGATCTCATTCTCCAACCCCGAAATCCGTCTGGCCTGATAT
>JBBITL010000037.1:0-41966 GCA_037440765.1 Solibacteraceae bacterium | reverse complement strand
GCTGAGCGTAGGCGTCTCGAGGTCGCTCGTGATGTTATGGGACAGGCGGTAGCGGATGTTCGCCATGATCCCGCCGACCGGAACCGTTCCTGAGCAGGTCAGGAGAAAATCACCGGTCATCTCGGCGACGCCTTCCACACGGCCCAGCGTGGGCACGGCGGTCGCGTTGCAGCTATAGGGCGTTGGCGTTTGAGCGCTGGCTACGGCAGTGAACAGCAGAGCCCCCGCGATCAGCGCCAAAAACAACTTCCGAAAATCTGCCATTTCCTTCTCCTTGTGAAATCCGAAATTGAATTGATGAGAGTGCTCTTTCAACCTGAGCCTCAATACAGCTTGATTTCTGCTCTCCTGTCGCCGCCGCGGGCCGACGCCATCACCGCAACCCGCCGCGGCCTGGCAAATCCGTTGTTCGAGCCTGAACCGCCCATCATATGCTCGCGGGGCCCTAACACATTAATGCCGCGAAGCCCGTCGCACGCGGACAAATCATTCATAACACTGGAAGTCCCCCAAAGTCAAGGAAAAAGTTCTTAACGGCGACCCATCCATTTTCCAGGGGCCGGCCCTCTGGCCAGGAAGCCATTAAATCACGCCCGCCGGCCCCAAGTCAACCGGGCCTCGAGTTGCCGGGCGATTTACTGCCGGATGAGGCTCGTCAGGCGCCGGAGCTTCCCCTTGATTTCTTCAGTGGCCTCGGCGATGGCGTTGGTGTCGTATATGACGCGGGGGGTGATGAAGATGACCAGCTCGGTTTTCTCGCTGGTGGACGATTTGGCCCCGAAGGCCATTCCAAGCACCGGTATGCGGTGGAGCAGGGGGACGCCAGCGCTGCTGGAGGTCTCCGATTCCTTAATGATTCCCCCGACGGCGATGGTGTCGCCGTCCTGAACCGTCACCTGGGTCCGCAGGGTGCGCGTGGAGAAGGAGGGCGACTGAATGGCGCTGCCCGCCGGCGGGGCCACCGGCGCGCTCACTTCCTGGTCCACCTCCATGGTCACGATGCCGGAGGGGTTCACCCTCGCCGTGATGCTCAGTATCACCCCGCTGCTGCGGGTCTGGATGGTGTTGGCGAACAGGGAACTCCCGCCGGCCTGAGCGCCGGTGACGGCCTGCGAGGCCAGCGTCGGCGTATCCTGCCCGACGTTGATGCTCGCCGGTATGCTGTCGGTGGCGATGACCACCGGGGCCGAGATGATCTTCGTCCGCCGGTTGTCTTCAGCCGCGCTCAGAATCCCCAGTAAGGCGCGGCTCCGCCCCACCAGTGTTCCCGCGGTCAGCAGCAGCCCGCTTGAACCGCCCGCGGCCTGCGCGGTCCGGGTGGACAAGCCGCTCAACGGGGCGCCGGCGCCGAGGTCATTGGCCCCGCTGCGCTGGAGATAGGCGGTAACGCCCCCCGAGAAAGCCCCGGTCAGGCTCACCTCGTAAATCCTGGCCTCGATCAAAACCTGGCGGGGCGGCACATCCAGTTCCTTGAGGAGTTTCAGGATCTTCTCGTACTCCTGCGGCGAAGCCTGAATCAGCAGCGAGTTGTCCATGGGGTTCGGCACGACCCTGGGCATGCCCGGGGGGAGCCCGATGCCGTAGTCGCCGCCCATGCCCAGGTACGATCCGGTCAACCCCAGCGGGGACGGCTGGGTTACGGTCCCCGCTGCGCCTGGCTGCGCCGCCCCGGCCCCCCCCGCGGCCAGCTGGCTGGCCAGCGCGCCCTGCGGCGGAGAGTACATTCTCCCGAAGGGGCCCATTCCGTAGCCGCCGTACCCGGCGCCAGGGTAGCCCATGCCCTGGTAGCCGGCGCCGAACGCTCCCTGCATCATCCCGTAGCCGCCGTAGCCTCCATACCCGTATCCGAACAAGCCCATGTAGAGCTGCATTATGGACATGGACAGGATCTGCGCCTGCCCGTACTTGACGCGGTAGACGTAGTTGTCGACCGATCCGGCCGTCACCTGCACTTTGGCGTCGAGCTTCTCGACCCATTTGCCCACTTCATCGAAAATCCCCGGATTGGGGGCCACTGCCATGATGCTGTTGATCCGGTCGAGCGGCATGAAGCGGACCGCGCTGGCCTTCTCCCCCAGCGACATGGAGCGAAACACGGTCTCCAGTTCCTTGGCGATGTCGGCCGGGCTGCCGTTCTTCACCTCGAACAGGCGCACCCGCTGGCTGGCCAGTGCGTCGCTGTCAAACAGGGCGACCAGTTCCATGGTCCGCCGCATGTTGCGGTTGTTGTCCAGCAGCAGCAGCAGGTTCGCCGGATCGTAGGTGCCCATGGTGGCGCCTTCGCCGACGAACTTCTCAAGCAGCCTGGCCAGTTCGCCCACCGTGGCGTACTTCAGGAAGATCAAGTTCAGCGACAGCCGTTCGTCCTCGGGGATCGCCTCGGGATTCACCTGCGGGCGCATGGGAAGCCTGGTGGCGTCCGGCATGGGGACGATGCGGTACAGGTCCCCCACCTCGACCAGCGCCGCGCCGTTGGCCCTCAGGATGGTCTCCAGCATGGCGCGCGGATCGACGGCGCGCAGCTCGCCGTAGGTCTTCACGGTGACCGCGCCTTTGACCCGGGGGTCGATTATGTAGTTGATCCTGAGCTGGCGCGCCAGGGCGTCCACCACCTCGCCGAGCGACGCGTTCTCCACCTCCAGGAAAGCCCTGCCGGAGGCGGCGGGCGTCACAGCCGCCTGGGGCGCTGTCTGGACGGGCGCCTGCTGGCCGCAGAGCAATGCCGCCAGCGCCAGCCCGGCGCCGATGGCTCGAAAGCTTGTTCTCATCGTGCCTCCATTACTTGCCCGAGGGCTTCCGGGTGTCGCGCTCGAGCGCGGCGCGCTCGGCCTCGTTCAGCTCGCTCTTCTTCTTCCGGTATTGACTGATCCCGAAGGGCAGGCGGCTCTCGAAGCGGACCTGCTCGCCTTCGTCGTATGCGCGCAGGTTGGGCGGCGCCTCCGCCTTGCTTCTCAAGCCTTCGCCCTTGCCCTGCTCCTGCTTCTGTTCGCTTTTCACCGGGCCGAAGGGCGTCATCCGTTCGGCCTGTGCCTTGCCGTCCTTGCTGTCCGTCTTCTGAGCGGGCCTCTGGCCGGCGGCCGCACAAAGCCCGGCCAGCGCCAGCGCCGTTCCAAGCAATGCAAGGGCTCTCATTTCTTCGTGTCTCCCTGTTTTCGTGGTTCCGTCACTTGACCGGCTCCCAGCGGCAGTTGGAGCCGAACGGCGTCTGGGTGATGACCTTCCGGTATCCGTCCTTCACGGTTCCGGCCGGTGAGGTGTCGCCGCTGACGCAGGCCCGCACGCCGGGGGTCACCTGCGGGCCGGGCCCCTCCTCGGCGGGCTTGCCCAGGCTCTGCACCACCGCGCCCGGCGAGGCCTCCGGAGCTTGGGCCGCGGCCGGCGCGGCCGCCGTGCCCGGCTGCGGCCTGAGATCCTGGAACTTCTTGCGAATTTCGGCTCCCTCCCAGCCAAGCACCAGTTCGTCGCCCGCGATGGCGGCCAGTGTGAACTCGCCCACCTTCTGGCCGGTGGAATAGCCGCGGTGCGGACCGCCCTCTCTCTCGCTCAGGATCACGACCGGCCCGGCGCCCAGGTTCATGACGCCGTGAAGCACAGGCATCGGGGGAACCGGCCTGGGGGGCCCGGCCTCGACCACCACCGTGGGATTGCGGTCGCGCGAGAACAGCACGCGCTCGGCGACATCGCTGTAAGCGGCCGCGCTGGCCGGTTGCGGCGCCGGCGCCATGACCGCGGAGGCGGCCGGCCTGTCCGGCGCGCCGAGCAGCCTCTCCTCCCGCGCTTTGCCCTCCAGCCATCGCGCGCGCACCTGCCAGGCGGCGGCGGCCGCCACCGCCAGCAGCAGCAGGTTCACGAACAGCAACCGCCGCTTCATAGCGCTTCCGGACCTCGTTTCTCAGGGACCAGGCTGCGCGGAACCACCGCCGTCAGGGTCAGCCGGACGTTGAGCGTCTTCTGCCCGGGGTCCGCTTCGCTGAGCCGCAGTTCGCCCGCCGCCAGCAGTTCCGGCTGGGCCGTCAGGTCGGCCAGCAGGTTGACCAGTTGCTCGATGCGGCACTGAAAAGTGATGGGGACCGAGATCTCGCCATAGTAGCCGTCGAGCGGACGAGCCCGCCCCATCTCCACGCTGCGGATTTCAATGGGCGGCGCCTGCTGCGCGCTCACGCGGCCGGCTGCCTGAAGAAGCTGGGCATGGGCCTGCGGCAGGGTGTCGGCGCGAAGAATTCCCTTCTCGCGTTCGGCCAGCGCCGCCGAGGCCGCCGCGAGTTCCTCCTCCATGGCGGGCAACAGCGCGGCTGCCTGCCTCACCGCCGCCAGCCTCTTGCCGGCCGCAGCCACCGGGTTCGCCGACGGCATGGCCGGCGCCTCGCCGCGCCGCCCGGCCACCAGTTCGGCCAGCAGGATGAGAATCGCCGCGACGCCGAGCAGGGCCAGCGCGCGCCGGTCGCGCCTTGAGAGCTTCATGGCGCCGCTCCCTCGCGCCCCATTCTGATGCGGAACGCCTCGTTGCTTCCGGTCTTCTGTATCTGCCCGGCGAACTCCGAATCCCGGAACAGCGGGCTGCTGTCGAGCAGCTTCAACAGCGGCGCGGCCTGTTCGGCCTGCCCGTTGATGACCACCGTCGTCCCGTTCATCTCCAGCCCGGTCAGCCAGGCGGGCGGCTCCACCAGGTGCGTCAGTTCCTGGAGCGCGTCCAGGTCCTGCCGCGTGCGGCGCTGGAAACGGTTGAGCGTCTGTATGCGGCTGCGGGCGGCTTCGGCCGCCTTGCGCACACTCTCGGATTTCCTGGCCATCGGCTCATGGCGGCTGATTTCCGCCTGAAGCAGCGCAAGGTGCCGGCGTTGCTGGAAGGGCGCCTGGGCCGCCAGCGCCACCGCCAGGAGCAGGAGAATCGCCGCCAGCGCCACGGTGGGGGCCAGGATAATCCTCGAATTGGAGCTTCTGAGCGCGGGCGGCAGCAGGTTCGCCTTCAGCGCCGGACGGAAGCAGGCGCCGGCGAGCGCGGTCGCATAGGAGAGCGCCGCGCGCGTCAGGTCGAAATCCGCCGGGGCGGCCTTGGGCCTTGGCAGCGCGCCGGCCAGTTCCACCCACCGGACCTCGGGCGCCAGCCGCAGTTCGGCCGCCGCCATGGCCGCGCTGCGTTCGAACGGCTCGTCGAGCACAGCCGAAAGGACCGGGCGCGCCGGGCTCTCGCCGTAGGCTTCCACTTCCGTCTCTCCGCCGATGGCCAGCATGCCGTCCTTGGGCGGGTCCGACAGAATCCGCAGAGCGGAGTAGAGCACGGCGGCCGAGAAGGTGAACGAGGCGGTCTTGACGCCGGCCTCGATGAACAGGCTGGAGTACCTCTCGATGACCGCCCTGCGCGCGATGCCGATCAACACCGGCCCGGCTTCCGGCAGGCGCGCCCACGCATATACGGCCTCGTCGTCGCCGTAGGGATGCAGGGTGTCCACCTGCAACGAAATCGCGGACGCCAGGTCCTTGCCGGCCACGCCGGCCAGCGCCACCTGCCTCACGATCACTTCGCTTCTTGGCAGGAGCACCGTCGCCGCCATGTGGCCGGCGCCGGCGCTCTTCAGGAAACCGGCGTACTCGGCGCCCCACTCGGCGGCCGGACGCTGCCGGAAAGCGGCGATGAGGGTGCTCGCCAGAACCCTGATCCCGTTCGGACGCAAGCGCACCACCGTGACGAGCAGATCCTGCCCGAGGATCTGAATTCCAACTCCGCTGCCGATGGCGAGCAAGGATCGTGCGCTCATGGGGAGTCCCTCAACCACGCCCGCTCGCTCCATCGCAGGACCTGGTAGCCGGTCTCCAGAGCCGCGCTCTGGAAGGTCACCGTCGCCGCGACCGACCGCACCGCGTCCGACAGGCCACCATCCGGAGTGCGGCTCCGGGCCGTGGCCCGCACGGTGTAGAACCAACCGCCGCCGACTCCGATCCCGCCGAGAAACTCATCCGGGATTCCCGCCGCCCGCAGGTCCTGAAGCGAGCCGAAGGGCTGCCGGGCGCGCGCCAGGACGATCCTCTCCACCAGGGCCGGCGGCACTCCGGCCGCCAACAGCACGGCCGGCGGCGCCGCGTTGGCGTCCACGGCGCCCGCGTAGCCGTAAACAGTGACGCAGTCGGCCAGGCCGCCCGCCATGCGCCACTGCCCCTGGGGGTCGCGCTCGTAGGCTCCGTAGTAGATCTCCGGCGTCATGCCTCTGACCAGCAAGAGTTCTTCCGTCTCCCGGAAAGACGCATGCCGGGGGAGAAAAGACGGGGTGAGAGAGAGATAATACCGGTCCAGCCCGGTGAGAACGCCGGCGGGGGAGGGCGTCCGCCAATCCACTATGGCCCGCGTGATCTCCGCCGCCCGGCCGTACTCGACGCCCAGAGCGGTCAACAGCCGCAACAGAGCCTCCGGGGTCGCGCGGTTAAGGTCCAGCCGCGCCGACTCGGGGGAGATCTCAACGCCGGCTTCCCCGGAGGGGAACTGAAAGTGCAGCTGCGTGGCGCCCGGCGGCAGATACCGCGGAGTGCCGTCCGGCATCCTGTACTGCTGCGACCACCGCATGTACAGCAGCGCCCGCTCCACTGCCCCGGTCGCCAGGTAGTAGGCCCGGGCGCCGTCCAGTTGGGTGGAGGCGCGCTCCAGTTCGCCGCGCACCGTCGAGGCGATGGAGAAGGCTATGGCCGCCAGCGCCGCGGACAGCCACAGCACCGCCACCAGCGCACCTCCCCTGCGGTGAGACGGGCGTCCTCGCCTGTCCATGCTACCGGCCATAGACGCCCTCCGGCGGAGCGGTGACGCGGACAGGCGCCGTGATCGAAAGCGGCGGCATGCGCGCGGCGCCCGCGTCGACGGGCGCCATCTCGATGCGCACGGCGGCCGGCCAGCGCGGGCGGATCCAGTGCTCCACCCAGCGCTCCGGCTCCGGCGGCTGCCGGTCCAGGTAGGAGAAGCGGCAGAAGGCCAGCCGGTCGGCCAGCACGAAGGATCGCGGTCCCACGGCGACCGGCCGGAACACCGGCGCGGCCGCCCCGAGCTGGTAGTCGAACGCCATGCCCAGGCAGAACGCCCCGGCCGATGGCGGCCCCGTGTACAGGTGCTCGTTCACCACCAGCCGCACGCCTTCTCCCCGGGCTCCCGGGATCACCTGGAACTCCAGGATCTGCGGGTATCCGCGCCAGGCATCGGCCAGCGAATAGGAAGAGACCCAGCGCATCGACTCACGCTCGCCGTGGAAGAACGGCAGCGGCGACGGCGGCCGCTCGTCTTCGCTCCGGCAGGCGGCCACCACCGGCATGAAGCCCGCTATCTGCTGCTCCAGGATGCGCGCGACCCCGTTCATGCGCCGGTTGTCGATGAGCCTGGCGTTGGCCTTCTGCATGGCGTTGGCCCCGACCCGCAGGGCCGTCAGTATGCCCGCGGTGAGAACGCCCAGCAGGGAAACCGCCAGCAGCAACTCCAGCAGCGTCACTCCGGCGCGCTTCGGCATTCCTACTCCGCCGCCGGCAGCGGGACGACGCTGCGGCGGAAGGCCTCCAGGCGGATCGTGCGGCGGCTCATCCCGCTCATCCACCAGACCTCCAGCTCCACGCGGTCCAGCACGTGCGTGCCAGGAGGCGCCTCGGGCGGCGCTTCAAATCTTGTGAGCGCCGCTCTCCAGCCTCCCTCCATGCCCGCCAGCGCGGGCTCGAGCCGGCCTTCGACCGGGGTGTCGTAAGGCAGGCCCCGGTTCAGCAGCAGCTCGTCCATGGTCCGCCTGGCTACCAGCGACGCCCGGTCAAGTTCCGTGAGGCGGGAGGCGTTGCGCAGCGAGGTGGATATGTTGGCGAGCAAACCCACCACGGCCAGCCCCATGACCGCCGTGGCCACCAGCATCTCCAGCAGCGTGAACCCCCGGCTTCTCATCTGGCCGCCGGCCTTTCCACTTTCGGCACTCCCGTGACCGGATCGACCTCCACCAGGCGACGGGAGCCTTTGGCGTTGACCAGCTCCACGGCCAGCCGCGGCGGAGCGCCGCCCGGGTACACCACGAACCGGCGCGGCTCGCCGGCCTCGGCCAGCGGCGGCGGGGAAACGCTGGCGATGCGCACGCCGGCCGGCATCTGGAGGCTGCGGTTGAAACCCGGACCGATGCTCCTTGCCGCTACGCTGTTGTGCTGGATGTCGACGGCGATCTCGACGGGCTGCTGCCGGCGGTCGGCCCGGTTCAGCGCTCCGTTGATGAGGCTTGCCACTCCGTCCCCGGCCGAGGTTAACCTGAGCGTGTCCACTCCGGCCGACACCGCCGGGAAACTGATCCCCGCCAGGATGCCGATGAGAGCCACGACGATCAGCATCTCCAGCAGCGTGACGCCGCGTCTGCCTTTCTCCCGGTCTCCCCCTCTCACTGCGGCCTGCCCGGTCACTGCCAGCTCACAATGTCCGCGTTGATTCCCTCGCCGCCCGGCTGCCCGTCAGCTCCCAGGGAGAGGACTTCGGGGTCCTCGCTGTTCTGGCCGGGGTACCTGTAAACGTAGGGCCGCTGCCAGGGATCCGTCGGGACGTCCTTGGCCAGGTAAGGCCCGGCCCACTGCGCGAGGTTGGCCGGACGCACCCTGAGGGCCCGCAACCCCATTTCAGTCGTGGGGAAAACCCCCACGTCCATCTTGTAAGTGTCCAGGGCGCTCATGAAGCTGGCTATCTGCGCCTTGGCCGCCGTGACGCGCGCCCGGTCGGTCTGCGGCCACAGCCGCAGGCCCACGTAGGACGCAAACAGGCCGATGATGACCAGCACCACCAGCATCTCGATGAGCGTCACGCCCGCCCGTCTCTTTGGTTTCCGGTTGTTCATCTCTACACCGCCACTTCGTTGATGCTGGTTATCGCGATCAGCATGGTGAGGATCAGTGCGCCGACCATCACGCCCATCACCAGGATAATGACCGGCTCGAACAGCGCCGTGAACCGGCGTATGGCCACGCGGGTCTCGCCCTCGTAGATCTCGGCCATCCGGGCGAACATCTCGTCCAGCCTTCCGGTCTCCTCGCCCACGGCCAGCAGGTGCGCCGCCAGGGGGGGGAACTGGCCGGTCCGCGCCAGCGGTCCCGCGATTCCCTCGCCGCGCTTGACTCCCCGCGCCACGCTATCGAGCGACCCCGCGATCTTCCGGTTATTCAGCGTTGCGCCGGCGATGGCGATGGACTGCACCAGCGCCACGCCGTTGGCCACCAGCGTGGACATGGCCCGCGCGAAGCGCGCCGTCTCGGCCTTGCGCAGCGCCGCGCCGAGCAGCGGGATGCCCAGGCGAAAGGAGTCCCACCACAGACGCCCGCCGGCGGTCTTGACGTAGGAGTAAAGGCCCACGCCCGCGGCTCCCAGGCACGCCGCCAGCAGCAGCCCGTACTGGCGCAGCCAGTCGCTGGCCGCCAGCATGAGGCGGGTGGCCGCGGGAATGGCCATGTTGGCCTCCTCGAAGACCGCCGCGAAGCGCGGCACCACGAAGTTCATCAGCACCAGGATCGAGGCCAGGCCCACCACGCTCAACAGCGCCGGGTAGATCATCGACGAGATGATGTAGCCGCGCAGCTCGTCCCGCGAGCTTTCGAACCCGGCCAGCCTCTCGAAGACCGCCGCCAGCGCGCCGCCGGCCTCCCCGGCGCGCACCATGTTGACGTACAGGTCCGAGAAGTACTCCGGGTGGTGGCGCAGGCTCTCGGCCAGCGGCTTGCCTCCCTTGAGCACGCGCAGCACATCCTCCACCACCCGGCGGAACGCGGGCCTCTCGCTCAGCTCCGCCGTGATGGCCAGCGACCGGTCCAGAGGCAGGCCGGCCTTGAGCAGCGTGCTCAGCTCCTGGGTGAAGTACAGCACGTCGCGGCGCCTGCCGCGGACCAGCGCCGGCAGCCTTATACGGAAGCTCCTGGCCGGCTCCGCGCCCACCCAGACCGGCACCAGCCCCTGGCGGCGCAGTTCGGCCGCCACGGCTTTTTCGGTTTCACCTGCCAGCCTGCCCGTGCGCAGCTTGCCGTCGGAGGCCACGGCTCGGAAGTGGAAGGAGGCCATCAGAACTCCTGCGTCACCCGCACCACCTCGGCGGCCGTGGTGACTGCCTCCTTCACCTTGAGCCAGCCGTCCTCGCGCAGGCTGCGCATGCCCGCCCGGCGGGCCGCGGCCGTGATGCGCGCGGCGTCAGCGTTGTTCATTATAAGGTCACGGATCTGGTCGTCGAGCTCCATCAGCTCGAAGATTCCCACCCGTCCGGTGAACCCGGTTCCCGAGCAGTGCTCGCACCCGGCGCCGCGCCAGCCGTAAACGGTCTCGCCGCCGGGCGCCGTGTGCAGGCCGTCGGGCTGCTTGCAGCGCGGGCAGATCACGCGGACCAGCCGCTGCGCCAGCACCGCCACCAGCGACGAGCTGAGCAGGTAGTTCTCCACCTGCATGTCGGCGAGCCGCGTGATGGCGCTCGGGGCGTCGTTGGTGTGCAGGGTCGAGTAGACGAAGTGCCCGGTCAGCGCGGCCCGGATGGCGATGTCGGCGGTCTCACGGTCGCGTATTTCGCCCACCATGATCACGTCCGGGTCCTGGCGGACGATGTGGCGCAATCCGGCGGCGAACGTCAGCCCGATCTGCGGATTAACGTGGATCTGGTTTATCCCGTCCATCTGGTATTCGACCGGGTCCTCGATGGTGATGATCTTCCTGTCGGGCTGGTTGATCCGCTTCAGGGCCGAGTACAGTGTGGTGGACTTGCCGCTGCCGGTCGGACCCGTCACCAGGAAGATGCCGTGCGGCAGCGAAGTGAAATGCTCCATGCGGCCGAGCATCCGCGCGTCGAATCCCAGCCGGCCCAGATCGTAGAAATCCCCGGCCGAGCGGTCAAGCAGGCGCATCACCACGCTCTCGCCGTACAGCGTGGGCAGGGTGGAGACGCGCAGGTCCACCTCGCGGCCCAGAATCTTGATCTTGATGCGCCCGTCCTGCGGCAGGCGCCGCTCGGCGATGTTCAGCTTGGCCATCAGTTTCACGCGCGAGATGATGGCGGCCTTCAGCTCCCGCGGCGGCGGCTCCTGGTTGTAGAGCACGCCGTCCACGCGGTAGCGCACGCGGAACTCCTTCTCGAACGGCTCCAGGTGGATGTCGCTCGCGCGCTTCTCGACGGCCTGAGCGATCATGGCGTTAACCAGGCGTATCACCGGCGCCTCGCTCGCCATGTCCCGCAGGTGCTCGATCTCCTCGCCGGCTTCGCCCGTCTCAGCCTGGCTCTCCCCGGCCGCCTTCTCCTGTTCGCCGAAGTACTTGTCTATGGCGTCCAGGATCTCCTGCTCGGCCGCCAGCGCGGGCCGCACCCTCAGACCGGTGGCCGCGCGCACGGTGGTGAGGGTCTCGAAGTCCAGCGGGTCGGCCATGGCGATGGTCAGCGTGGAATCCTCCATCGCCACCGGCAGGAACCGGTACTGCCGCATGAAGCGCGGCGAGATCCCCTCGGTCTCGGGCGTCGCCGGCGGCGGGCCGTCGACCGGGACCAGCGGCAGGGAAAGTTGCTCGGCCAGGGCCGCCAGCACGTCGCGCATGGCCACGAAGCCGAGGTCGACCAGGATCTTGCCGATCTTGCCCCCTCGCTCGCACTGGAGCGCGAGGGCCTTGTCCAGGTCCTCGGCGGCGATCAGCCGCCGCTCGATCAGCATCTCTCCCAGGCGCATGGCTCAGTGTTCCTCGACCCGCACGGCGGCGTCGAGGGCCGGGCCCGCGCTTCTCAGGAGCGCCCCCTTGGACGCCTGCATCAGGATCTGGGAGGGCAGGCCGTCCTTCTGTTCCCAGGAGTAATAGAAGAGGGCCACTGAAATCACCACCTGTTCGCCGGGCGGCAGATCGCCGAGCAAGGAGGCGGCCGTCCTGAGATGCTCGCGCATGATCCTCCTCAGCACCTCCAGGTTCGCCAGTTTCTGGCTGCGAACCCTCTCGACTTCCTCCTTGGAGATGAACTGGCGAAAGGGCGTTATGCGCGGCGCGATGATCAGGTTCAGTTCCGCCGTCAACACCACTCCGTAGCCGTTGAGATACACAGCGCGCGTGCTGCCCAGCATGTCGAACGGGTACTGCTGGCCGGGCCTGGTCAGGCTGGCGTCGAAGCCCCGCTCCACGGGCGCCAGTTCCCCCCTGCTGATCCTCGGCCCCGCCGGCGGCAAGGCCGGCAGGACCGCCGCCGCCAGCAACGCTGCCACGACGGCGGGTCTCACGGCCGGTTCTCCAGGTAGAGGCTGTTCCGGTAGGAGACCGCGGCCCGCTTCTGAAGATACTGGATCTCTTCCATTACCGGAATCAGGTCGGCCTGGACGCGGCTGGCGACCTCGCGCTGTATGCGCGCCTCCATGGCTGCCACCTCCGCGGCGGTGGGCCCCGGGCGCACCAGCGCATGCACCAGGATGGCAGCCGCCAGGATCACCGCCGAGGCGAAGCCCAGCCGCGGCGCCGAGTTCCACAGCCGGTTCCATCCCTTCGGCTCGAAGATTCTGTCCGAAACGAAGGCGATGCGGCAGGGTATCTCCTGCTCATGCAGCTGGCCGAGCGCCGCCGTTGTCAGCCGGAGCCTCGCCATCTCCTCGCTGCAACCGGAGCAGCCGCTCAGATGGTCCGCCACCTGCCGCCTCTCCGCTTCGGCCAGTTCGCCGAGCAGGTAGCCCTTCAGGTCTTGCTGCGGGCAGTTCATTGAGCACCTCGCGTATCGATGGGAGCCAGAGTCTCTTTCAGAACGTCCAGTGCCGCGTATACCCGGGATTTCACCGTGGATACGGGACAATCCAGCACTTCGGCCATCTCCTCGAACTTGAACCCCTGGTAGACCTTCAGAACGATGGCCTCCCGCTGATCTTCGGAAAGCCGCCCGAGCGCATGGCGCACGGCCAGGGCCGCTTCCAGAGGTTCCATCCCCGGACCGGCGATTCTCCCGGCCGGCTCGCTTTCCATCTCCACCTCGGGGCGCTTCCGCCGCAGGTGGCTGAAGGCTTCGTTGTGGGCGATCCGGAACAGCCAGGGGCCGAACCTGGCAGCATCTTGCAGCTTGCCGAGATTCCGGTAGGCCTTCAGGAAGACTTCCTGGCTCAGGTCCATGGCATCCTCGCGGTCGCCCACCAGCCGCACAAGGTAGTTGAAGACGCGCTTCTCCCAGCGGGAAACGAGGACATTGTAGGCGTCCACCTTTCCCCGTTTCGTCCTGGCGATCAGGTCGGGGTCCTCAACTTCCCGAAAGATCAAGTCTCAGGCTCCCTGTACAAAGACGCGAAATCTCCCCAAAAAGTCTGAAGGGGCCTGCCGGCGGCAAGTCCCTACGCAGAGGCGTGCCGCGACAACCCGACCATCCGGGGCTTCACGAGCTTCTGGTAATCGTCGAACCGCATGTGGATTACGTCCCGGTGCGTGCCCGCGTTGAAGGCGATGGTCTCTTCGCTGGCCAGCCCCGCGTCCACGTACACGGGCAGTCCGCAGAGGTTCCCGAACGGCCCCATGGCGCCCAGCTCGCAGTCCGGGAACAGGTCGCCGAGTTCGCTCTCGGTGGCCAGCCGGAGGCGCGAGACGCCCAGCAGCCCTCTGAGGTTCTGCAAGTCGAGCATGCTGTCGCCCGGCAAAACGGCCATCCCGAAGCCGTTCTCGCTCGTAAAGATGATGGTCTTGGCGATCCTGTGCGCGGGCACGTGCTCCACCGAGGCCACCTCCCGCGCCGTGTAAGCCGTAGGGTGGCTGTGGCGGGTGTATCTCACCTGGTTTTGGTCAAGAAACGCCAGGAGCTTGTCCAACATCGGCATACAATCCTCCTTTCGCGGCCATATCCGGCCGCCATCGTCCAGCGGAGGAAGTCCAACCTTAGTCTAGTGCAATTAAGACGCGAGGGCAGCGGCCCGGAACCTCGCCCGGCCCCTACCGCATGTTCAACACGTGGTAGACGACGTAGCCCCAGGAGGCGGCTGCGTGCAGCACGAGCCGCTCCAGTGGCGTGCGCGCGCTGTACGACAGGAACGCCGCCACCAGGCACCCCAGGCCGTATATCAGCCCGTAGTTGAGCGACTCGATCCTTGAACTCTGTCTCATGCCCGCGCGCGGAACGCCGTGCCGCTTTGCTGTCCGTATTGGTGCGAGTGTACCATGGGCATAGGCTTGTCTACCTACCCCGATTCGGTCCGCTTCCTTTACGCTCTCGGCAACGAGAGCCGCACGCTCAAGCTGGGCCTGGAGCGAATATCCACGCTGCTTGAAAGCCTCGGCAGCCCCCATCGCGACGTCCGGTTCGTTCACGTGGCCGGCACCAACGGCAAAGGCTCGGTCTGCGCCATGATCGAGTCGGCGCTCCGCGCGGCGGGAAGGCGCACCGGCCTTTACGTCTCGCCGCACCTGGTGGAGCCCACCGAGCGGATCAGCGTCGCTGGAGAACCCGTCTCCCCCGCAGCGTTCGCGGGCGCGTTCGACGCCGTTCACAGGAAGGCTGAGGCGCTACTGGCTTCAGGGGCGATCGACTCTCATCCCACTTATTTCGAAACGATCACGGCCATGGCCTTTCTCCTGTACCGGGAACTGGCGGCGGAGACCGTGGTGCTCGAGGTGGGCATGGGCGGCAGGCTGGATGCCACCAACGTTGTGCTGCCGCTGCTCTCGGTGATTACGCCGGTCGACTACGACCACGAGGGCCACCTCGGCGTGGGCCTGGAGTCAATCGGCCGCGAGAAGGCCGGCATAGTCAAGCCCGGGGTCCCGGTGGTCACCGGCCCGCAACATCCGGAGGTCCAGGCGCTGCTGGAGGCCCGGGCCCGGGCATTGGGCGCCCAGGTCACCCGGTGGTCCCAGTGGAGCGCCGAAGGCCTGGAACTCGGCCCCCACGGCAGCCGTTTCTCCGTTCCGGGCTCGCCGCCCCTGAGCATCGAGTGCCCGCTGGCGGGCGAGCATCAGGTTTCCAATGCGCTCACCGCCATCGCAGCGCTCCGCGTGCTGGAGACGCCGCCGGAGGCCATAGAAGAAGGACTGCGGCGTGTGCGCTGGCCGGGCCGGCTGGAGCGCGTTACGCGCCGGCCGGAGATCGTTCTGGATGGCGCGCACAATCCCTCCGGTGCGCGCGTGCTGGCCGGCCACATCCGCCGCTTCTATGCCGGCCGCCGCGTTCGCCTGGTCTTCGGCGCCATGCGCGACAAGGCTCTGGACGAGGTGGCCGGCATACTGTTCCCGCTGGCGGAAGAGGTCGTGCTGACCACGGTTGGGCACCCCCGGGCGGTCCATCCGGAGACGATCCTGCGCCTGGTGGATCACCCGCGTCTGCGCGTGGCGCCCTCGCTTGGCGAAGCCCTTGGCCTGGCGCGCGGCTCAGCCCCGGACGATGCCTGGTTCATCACCGGAAGCCTGTACCTGGTGGGTGCGGCCAGGGCTTTGCTCGTACAATAGTCCTTTCGTGCCCAGACTCCGCGCTTACCTGATCATCGACCCGCTCATCGTGCTGGCCACCATCGTCCTGGGGTTTCTGTCCATGCTGGCCGCCTTTCTGGACCGGAGCGGCAATGCCTCGCACCGCATAGCGCGCCTCTATGGCCGCGTCGTGACGCTGGTGAGCGGCATGCGCGTGCGCGTGGAGGGCCTGCAGAACATTCCGCGGCGGGGCGGCTGCGTCGTCGCCGCCAACCACCTCAGTTTCACCGACACGCCGCTGCTGCTGGCGCACATACCGCTGCAATTCCGGTTCCTGGCCAAGAGCAGCCTGCTGCGCGTGCCCTTCATCGGAGGCCACCTCCGGCGCGCCGGCCACGTCGCCATCCCGCTGGAGGACGTGCGCGGCTCGCTCAAGGCCATGACCGACGCGGCCCGCATGGTGAAGGAACAAGGACTCTCGGTGCTGATCTTCCCCGAGGGGGGACGTTCCGACGGCCGGTTGCAGGAGTTCAAGGAGGGGGCGGCCTACATCGCCATCAAGGCCGGCGTTCCTCTTGTCCCGGTCGCCATACAAGGCACCCGCGAGGTGCTGCCCCGCGGTTCGCTGGTCGTCCGGCCCGGCAAGGTTCTGCTTCGCATCGGGGCGCCCATTCCCACCGCGGATCTCACCCTCCAGGACCGCGCGGACCTGACCGCCCGCCTGCGCGCCACGATCGTCGAACTCATGGGAGAATGTAAGTAGAGGGGATTCTCCCGTATGGAAGCCATCTGGGTAATCGCGCTTGCGGCCGCCTGGTTCATCATCATGCGCCTGACGGGCGGTTGAGGCCCCGGCCGCTCCGGCCGTGGGCCGGACAAGTCCTGCAGACTGTAGCCCGCCCATATATGCGCCTTCGTGCCGCGCAGGGAAAGCTGAAGGTAGAGCACAGCATCATTGGCGGCCTGCGCCCGCTGCTGGAGCGCCTGCTCACCTGCAATCCGGAGGTTCGGTCGGTGGTCCCTGGCGTTATCCGGCAGGTCAGGGACGCCCGCGGCCCGGTGAGACTCCGCGTCACCGTGCCCACCGTCAACGGCTGGAAAGCCATCGCCCTGAGTTCCGGCGCGCGCCAGGAGTTGTTCATCAGCACCTCTCTGACGAAGGAGGAACTTGAGCGGGCGCTGGCTCTGGCGCAGTCTGGGGGAGCCGTTCAGTAGCGCCGGGGCTTGGACGCCAGCAGGTCCTCGATGTGGACCAGTTCGGTGGGGTAGACGCCCGTGTAGCAGGCGTAACAGAACTCGCGCCTGGAGTCCCCCACCGACTCGCGCAGGGCCTCCAGCGGCAGGTAGGCGAGCGAGTCCGCCTCCACAAACTTGCGGATCTCCTCCACGGTGCTATTGGCCGCGATCAGCTCGCGCTTGTCCGGCGTGTCTACCCCGTAGAAGCACGGCGAAACGGTGGGAGGGCAGGAAATACGAAGGTGAACCTCGCGGGCGCCCGCGCCGCGCACCATGCGCACGATCTTGCGGCTGGTGGTCCCCCGTACGATCGAATCGTCCACCAGCACCACACGCTGTCCCTCGAGCAACCGCCGCACGGGGTTCAGCTTCAGCTTCACGCCGAAGTCGCGAATGGCCTGCGACGGTTCGATGAAGGTCCGGCCCACGTAATGGTTCCGGATCAGCGCCTGGCGGAACGGAAGCCCCGATTCATCCGAGTAGCCGACGGCCGCCGCCACGCCCGAGTCCGGCACGGGAACCACCACGTCCGCCCCGGCCGGGCACTCGCGCGCCAGGAGGCGCCCGAGCATCTCCCTGGACTGTGACACCGAACGCCCGAACACGTACGAATCCGGACGCGCGAAATAGACGTGCTCGAACACGCAGAAGGCGTGCGGGCTCTGCGGTGCGAACCGTTCCCGTGCGAGTCCCCCGGGCCCGGCGATCACCATCTCGCCCGGAGCCACGTCGTCCATGTACACGGCCCCGATCAGGTCGAAGGCGCAGGTCTCCGAAGCGAACACGTGGCAGATGCGCCCGCCGGAAAGCTCCATGCGCCCCAGCGCCAGGGGGCGGAATCCGTGCGGGTCCCGCGTCACGATCACCCGGTCCTCGGCCAGAAACACCAGCGAAAACGCGCCGTCCAGTTGCAGGAGCGCTTCCCGCAGCGCCCCGGCCACGTCCCGCTCGCGCGAACGGGCCACCAGGTGCAGAATCACCTCGGAGTCGCTCGACGACTGGAAGATGGAGCCCTGCCGCTCCAGCTCGCGCCTCAGGTCTCCGGAGTTGATGATGTTCCCGTTATGCGCCACCGCGATCCGGCCCTTGTTGCAGGCCACCGAAAACGGCTGCGCGTTGGCGATCACCGTGTCGCCGGAGGTGGAATAACGCGTATGGCCGATCGCCTGGCGGCCGGGCAGCGAGCCCAGCACCGAAGGCGTGAAAATCTCCGCCACGTGCCCCATGGCCCTGTGGCAGTGGACCTGCGCGCCGTCGCCGGCCGCGATGCCCGCGCTCTCCTGCCCGCGGTGCTGCAAGGCGTAGAGACCCAGATAGGTGAGGTTTGCCGCCTCGGGATGCCCGTGGATGGCGAACACGCCGCACTCTTCGTGGAGCTTGTCCATCGCGGCCCTAGCTTCGCAACATCTTCTCGAGCGACCCCGCCCAGATTTCCCTCAGGCGGGAGACCTCCCGCTCGATCAGCGTCTTGCCCCTCTGGCGAATGACGACTACTCCCTCAATTGTAACGCCGGCCCTCGTCGCCTCCACCCCGTGCCTGCGCGCCACGGCGGCCGCTTCGTCCGGCCCGTCCGTCGATATCAGGATCCGCGAGGGGCCTTCGTGGAACAACAGGTGCTCGCCGCGCATGCCGGAATCCAGGTCCAGCTCGGCGCCCACGCCGGCGGGCCCGAACGAACATTCGGCCACCGCCACCGCCAGCCCGCCGTCGCTCAGGTCGTGCGCCGATTCGGCGAGGCCGGCTTGAGCGATCTCTCGCATCGCGGCCTGGACCCGCTTCTCGTAGTCCATATCAAGTGCAGGAGGCAGGCCCCACGCTGTCTTGAGGACCGCCTTGGCGTACTCGGTTCCCCCGAAACGCGTCTCGTCGCAACCGCCCAGGCCTCCGATCAACAGCACCGCGCGCCCCGCCCGCTTGAAATCGATGGTCAGCGGCGCGGCGGTCTTCATCAGGCCGACCACCCCCACCACCGGCGTCGGGTCCACCGCCTCGCCGAGCGTCTCGTTGTACAGGCTCACGTTGCCGCCGGTTATGGGGGTCTCAAAGAAACGGCAGGCCTCGCCCATCCCCTCGATGGCCTCGGCCAGTTGCGCCATGATGGCGGGACGCTCCGGGTTTCCGAAATTCAGGCAATTGGTGGCGGCCACCGGCAGCGCGCCCACCGTCGACAGGTTCCGGCAGCACTCGGCCACCGCCAGCCGCGCGCCCTCGCGCGGCGATAGCGAACAGTAGCGCCCGTTTCCGTCCAGCGCCATGGCCACCGACGAGCCGGTCTCCTTGATGCGTATCACCGCCGCGTCGCCGCCCGGCCCCTGCACCGTATTGGTGCGCACCATGTAGTCGTACTGCTCCCAGATCCAGCGCTTGGAGCAGACGCCCGCCGAGGCAAGCAGTGTCTCCAGGTCGGCCGCGAGGCCGGCGCTGGCGAACTGCGGCGCCTCCATGGGCGCGCGCCGGGCGGGTTCGGTGCGCGGCCGGTCATAGGCCGGCGCCTCGTCGGCCAGTTTCCCGGCTGGAATCTCGGCCACCACCACGCCGTGGTCACACACCCTCATCAGGCCGTCGCCGGTGACCCGCCCGATGGTCACCGCGTCCAGGCCCCACTTGTGAAACACCCGGAAAACCTCTTCCTCGCGGCCCCGCTCGGCCACCAGCAGCATGCGCTCCTGCGACTCGGAGAGCATGATCTCGTAGGGCGTCATGCCCGTCTCGCGCTGCGGGACCAGTTCGAGGTCGATCTCGATGCCCGTGCCGCCGCGGCTGCCCATCTCGCAGGTCGAGCAGGTGAGCCCGGCCGCGCCCATGTCCTGGATTCCTACGATGGCGCCCGTGCGCATCGCCTCCAGGCAGGCTTCGAGCAGCAGTTTCTCCAGGAACGGGTCGCCCACCTGCACGTTGGGGCGCTTCTGCTTGGATTCCTCGGTGAACTCGGCCGAGGCCATCGACGCCCCGTGTATACCGTCCTTGCCGGTCTTGGAACCCACGTAGATCACGGGGTTGCCCACGCCGCGCGCCTTAGCCAGGAAGATCTCGTCCTTCTTGAACACGCCCAGCGCGAAGACGTTCACCAGCGGGTTGCCGTTATAGGACGGATCGAACAGGCACTCGCCGCCCACCGTCGGCACGCCGAAGCAGTTGCCGTAGTGCGCGATGCCCGCCACTACGCCTTCCAGGATGCGCCGGTTGCGCGGTCCTGCCACGGGATCGTCGAGCGGCCCGAAGCGCAGCGAGTCCATCACCGCCACCGGCCGCGCTCCCATGGTGAAGATGTCGCGCAGGATTCCGCCCACGCCGGTGGCCGCTCCCTGGAACGGTTCGATGAAGCTGGGGTGGTTGTGCGACTCGATCTTGAAGGCGATGGCGTAGCCCTCGCCGATGTCGATGACTCCGGCGTTCTCGCCAGGCCCTTGCAGCACCAGCCGGCTGCGCGTGGGCAGCTTCTTCAGATGCAGCCGCGAGCTCTTGTATGAGCAGTGCTCGCTCCACATCACGCTGAAGATGCCGAGCTCGGTGTAGGTGGGTTCGCGGCCCAGGATCGAGAGGATCTTCTCGTACTCGGCTTCGCTCAACTGGTGGGCCGCGACTATCTCCTGGGTGATCGCGCCCATGGTCTACTTCACCGCCATCGCCCAGACCATGGATTCAAAGACCACCAGCCCGTCGGTGGAGCCCATCAGCGGGTCGGCCGCCCGCTCGGGGTGAGGCATCATTCCCATGACGTTCCTTTCCCGGCTCAGGATGCCCGCAATGTCGCGCAGCGACCCGTTGGGATTGGCCGCGTAGCGGAACACCACGCGGTCTTCGGCTTCCAGTTCGTCCAGAGTCCGCTCGTCGGCGTAGTAGCAGCCCTCGCCGTGGGCGATGGGCGCCTTCACCACCTGTCCTTTCCGCGCCCGGCAGGTGAAGGGCGAATCCGCGGTGGCGGTAATCAGGTCCACCGGGCGGCAGATGAACTTAAGGCCGCGGTTGCGTATGAGCGCGCCCGGCAGCAGGCCGGCTTCCACCAGAATCTGGAAGCCGTTGCAGATGCCGACGACCAGCCCCCCCGAGGCGGCGAACTTCTTGACCGCGCCCATCACCCGGGAAAACTTGGCGATGGCGCCGCAGCGCAGGTAGTCGCCGTAGCTGAAGCCGCCCGGCAGGATCACCGCATCCAGGTTTCCCAGGCTCTCCGAATCGTGCCAGACGTATTCGGCCTCGCGGCCCAGGTTGTGGGAAACAGCGTACCAGGCATCGTGGTCACAGTTGCTGCCTGGAAACACGACCACTCCGAATCTCATGGAAGATCCTCAGTCTAACACGGCGGGACAGGCCTCCCGGCCTGTCCAGCGCGTCTAACCGGCGACGGCTGGCGCGGCCTTGGGTTTTTTGCGGGGGCGCTTCTCGGCGGGAGGCTGGCGGTCGCTCTTCTTGAGGCTGGGGAATACGATCGAGCTGACGAACTTCTTCTCTCCGAATTCGTCGAACTTGATGCTGATGTAATCCTCGCTGCTGGCCAGAACGCTGCCCAGTCCGAACTTGGGATGTTCCACCTGCGCGCCTTGAGGAAAAGGTGACTTTGTTGCCATTGGCCGGAAAACCTCTATGTTTAAGATAACAAATCTCCTCAGAATTGTCGAATCGGGCGCGTCGCGGGGCGGATTGTAAGATGGAGTAGGTCACGGGCATGCGCAACCTCATAGTTGGAACCGCCGGTCACGTCGATCACGGCAAGACCGCGCTCGTTCGCGCGTTGACCGGAATCGACACCGACCGGCTGGAGGAAGAGAAGCGGCGCGGTATTTCAATCGACCTCGGCTTCGCCCACCTGGAACTGGCCGGCGGCATCCGCATCGGCTTTGTGGACGTGCCCGGACACGAGCGGTTCGTCAAGAACATGCTCGCGGGGGTGGCGGGCATCGACCTGGTTCTCCTGGTGGTCGCCGCCGACGAGTCCATCAAGCCGCAAACGCGCGAGCACTTCGACATCTGCCGCCTGCTCGGGATCCAGCGGGGCGTTGTCGCGCTCACCAAGGCCGATCTGGCGGATGACGGCACACTGGCGCTGGTGCGTCTGGAGGTTGAGGAGTTCGTGACGGGATCGTTCCTCGCAGGGGCGCCGGTGGCGGCGGTGAGCGCCGCGACCGGCGCGGGCCTGGACGAACTTAAACGACGGCTGGCGGAGGTTGCTGGCGCCGCGCCTCCCCGGGACACTTCGGGCTTTTTCCGCCTGCCCATAGACCGTTCCTTCTCGCTTCGCGGCTTCGGTACAGTTGTCACCGGCACGCTGATCTCGGGCTCGGTGGGGCGCGATCAGGAAGTGGAGGTTTACCCCGGCGGGCGCCGGCTGCGCGTCCGCGGAGTGCAGGTCCACGGGCGAAGCCAGGAGCGGGCGGTGGCCGGCCAGCGCACCGCCCTGAACCTGGCCGGGGTCGAGCCGGGGGACCTGGCGCGCGGCATGGTGCTCTCCGAGCCCGGCCTGTTCAAGGCTACGCGGGAGGTGGATTGCCGCGTCGATCTGCTGCCCTCGGCCGGGACACTCAAAGACCGCGCGCCGGTTCACTTCCACGCCGGGACGGCGGAGATCGAGGCGGAGTTGCGATGGCTGGGCCGGGGCTATGCGCGCCTGGTTCTGCGGGAGCCCGCGCTGGTGCTGCCCGGGGACCGGTTTATCATCCGCAGGTTCTCGCCCGTAGTGACCATTGGCGGCGGCGTGGCCCTGGACAACGGCGGGCGCCGTTACCGGCGCAAAGAGAACGCCGCCCTCCGCCTGCGAGTCCTGGCCGAAGGCTCGCCTGCCGAACGGGCTGCGCTACTGGTTCGCGAATCGGAGTTTGGCGTGAACCTGCCGGACCTGATAGCGCGAACAGGCGCCGAGGTTCCGCAAGCGGACGGGATTCTCGTCCTGGACAGCTCGCCCGCCTGGCTGGTGGACCGGGAGTGGTTCGGCGTAACCGCGAAGCGTCTGGAAGAGGTTCTGCGGGCGTTTCACCAGGCCAGCCCGCTGCTGCCCGGGATGCCAAGAGAGGACCTGCGGGCCCGTTTGCTGGCCGGCTCGCCGCCGTTCCTGCTGGACGCGCTGCTGGCCCGCGCCGAGGGGGCGGTGGCGGAAGGGGATCTCGTGCGGCTGGCGTCACACCGGATTGTGCTCAAGCAGGACGAGGACCGCGCGCTCGCATCCATTGAGGAGGCGTTCTCGCGCGCGGGATTGAAGGTCCCTTATGTGGCGGAGGTATTGGCCAGCTCGGGGGTGGAGCAGGCACGCGCGCGGTCGCTGTTGCAGATTCTCCTGCGGGAGAAACGGCTGATCCGCGTGACGGACGAGCTGGTGTTCCACTCGTCAGCGATTCAGGAACTAAGAGGGAGGCTCGCCGGGCACAAGGGGCGCCGTTTCTCAGTGCCCGACTTCAAGGACTGGACGGGGGTATCCCGCAAGTACGCCATCCCGCTTCTGGAATACCTGGACCGCGAACGGGTCACGCGAAGGGAAGGGGACCAGCGCGTGGTCCTGTAGCGAACGCTACTTCTTGGCCTTGACCTTGACCCTCTTGATCAGCGTGGCTGCCTTGCGGGCAGCCTCGTTGGACTCGAAGCCCCAGATGGCCGTGTACTTCCGCCCCACCACCTGGGCCACCAGGAAGCTGATGTTGATCCCTGCCGCGGCCAGCGCCTGCGCGATGGCGTGCATCAGGGCGGGCTTGTCGTCACCTTCAACGTGCAGTGCGGGGATGTGCGACTTGACCAGCCCCACGGCTTCGGCGGCCTTGGCGGCCTTGGCGCCGGTGATCGGATAGAGTTCGATGGCGGCCCTGCCCTCCTCACCCGGCAGGCGGTATCCCATGAGCACCCTGAGGTTGGCGCCGGCCTCGGCCAGGGGCCCGAGCGCCTCGGACAGCACGCCGGGCTGGTTGGGCGCTTCCTTGCGCCATATGGTCACGTTCTTGACAGTTACTGGCATGTCCGCATCCTCCGATAGCAGTTTATACCTCCGTGCGGAAATCGTCTACACGTTTCTGCCGGGTGAGGGGTATATATCAGACGTGGAGAGAGAACTGGCGGAAGTGCGCGGACGTGTGATGGCGGCGGTCGAAGGGCGGAAGCCGTCGTGGTGGTTCGCGTTCCGCTGGCGCTGTGCGGCCGTACCAGTTGCGGCCGTGATTGTAGCGGCGATCGCCTTGTCCCCGCGTGCGGAGGTCCCTGCTCCGTCCGCTCCTCCGGCCCTCCGGTTGCCGGCGCCGGTGATCGCGAAGACGCCGCCGCCGGTATTGAGGCCGGCGCCCAAACCGGCGGCTGTGCCGCAAGAGCCGCTGCTGGTGAAGATGCTCACCGACGACCCCGACGTCGTCATCTACCGGCTGATCGATGCCGAACAAGGAGATTCGCTATGAAACGCAGCATCTTGCTGGCGCTGTTGCTGTTTGCTCTTCCCCTCGCCGCCCAGGAGGCCAAGAAGGAAGAGAAGCCGGCTCAGCCTCCGCCGGATTGGGTCACGAAGGTCTTCGAGGTCAAGCACCAGGATCCAGCCCGGCTGGTCGACTTGCTCATGACCTTCGGGGCTCAGTTGCGGGCATCGAGGGAACTGAAGGCGATCACAGTCGCGGGCCCGCAGGCAGTAGTGGACGCGGTGGGCGAGGCAATCAAGCGGTTCGACGCGCCGCTCAGAAACACTGAACTGACAGTGCACATCTTGGCTGGTGGCGCCCAGGCGCGGCAGCAAGACACGATTCCAAGGGAACTGGAAGGTGTCGCCAAGCAACCGCGGAGCACATTCTCCTTCGGCGGGCTGCGGGTGCTGGATACCGCGGTCATTCGAGGCCGAGAGGGACGGCAAGCATCCGCAAACGGTGCATTCTCGACGCCGCCGGGGACAACATGCTCCATCGCGCTCGGGGGCCTGAACATCTCCGAGGCGGCTAAGGAGAATGTCGTGCGTATCGACAACCTCCGTTTCAACGCGCTGATTCCAGTCGATCCCCGGCCTGGTAGCTTGCAACAGCCTCCTGGCCGAAACGCCGGTTTCGCGACCGACGTCGACGTTCGTGAGGGACAGAAGGCAGTGGTGGGCAAGGCCAACATCGACGAGTCCGGGACGGCCCTGATCCTGGTGGTGACGGCGAAGGTGGTGGAGTAGGGGCACGCCGGCGGCGCGCCCAAGTCAGAAGAAGGAGCATCAAGCGGTAGGGGCACGCCAGCGGCGTGCCCCTACGGCATAAAGTACTTGACAGAATTGAAGCGGCGTCCTATGATTGGAGCGTGGGGAAGGTGGAGCCTATCCGGGAGCGGCCCGTCGCGATGCACGAGCGCGCCATGGACCACCTGCGCTACATCCGGGAGACCATGGAGGGCGCCGCGCCCTTTACCGCCGTGCCCGGCTTCGGCGGCATCGGCATGGGCGCCACGGCGCTGTTTGCGGCCATGGTCGCCGCGCACCAGCCCACGCCCGGCAGGTGGCTCGCGGTCTGGCTGATCGAAGGCGCGGTCGCCCTCGCCATCGGCCTGCTGGCGATGGTCCGCAAGGCCCGGAGCGTGAAGGAGCCGCTGCTTTCGCGGCCGGGACGAAAGTTCGCCCTGGGCCTTTTCCCGCCGATGTTCACGGCCGCGCTGCTCACCCTGGTGTTGTATCGAGCCGGCGATACCGCGCTTCTTCCGGGGGTGTGGCTTCTGCTGTACGGAGTGGGCGTGGTCGCGGCGGGGACTTTCTCGGTGAGGGTGGTGCCGGCCATGGGCGCATCTTTCATGGCGCTGGGTGTGGCGGCCCTGGCGGCGCCTGCGGCCTGGGGAAACTGGCTGCTGGCGGCGGGATTCGGCGGGCTTCACACCGGGTTCGGCATCGTGATCGCAAGGAGGCACGGTGGCTAGGCAAAGCGCTCTCAGAAGGGAACCGCCGCAGCGGGCGCCCCGGGGCGCTCCCGCCGCGGCGCAGCAGTTGGACCGGCTCATCCATGAGCGGTTGCGGCTCGGCGTGGTCAGCGCGCTGGCAGTCAATGAGTCGCTGACCTTCAACGAGCTGAAGAAGCTCCTCAAGACGACTGACGGCAACCTGAGCGTGCACGCGCGGAAACTCGAGGACGCGGGCTACGTGGCCTGCGCGAAGTCCTTCGACGGCAGGATGCCGAGGACCGACTACCGGCTGACCGCCGCCGGCCGCCGCGCGCTCGAGAAATACCTGGCCCACATGGAAGCGCTGATCAAGGCCACCCGGGAGAAGTGAACCTAACATGCACGTCGCGATCATCATGGATGGAAACGGACGCTGGGCGGCCGCGCGGGGCTGGCCGCGGCTGGCGGGACACCGGGCGGGCGGGGAGGCTGTGCGCCGCGCCGTCGAAGCCGCCGGCTCGCTGGGCGTGAAAGCGCTGACGCTGTACGCCTTTTCCTCAGACAACTGGAGCCGCCCGCCCGAGGAGACCCTCGGACTGATGGAACTGTTCGAGGAACACCTCAAGAGCGAGGCGGAGAAGTGCCTGGATCGGGGCGTTCGGATCAACGTCATCGGGCGGCGGGATCGCCTGAGCAAGCCGCTGGTGGCCGCCATCGAGTCGGCCGAGCGTATCACCGCGCCGGCTCGCGGGCTCTGGCTGCGGGTGGCGGTGGATTACTCTTCCAGGGATTCCATCCTGCGGGCCACCGAGCGGGTTCAGGGGGTCCGCCCCCTGACCCGCGAGAGGTTCGGCGCCCTGCTGGCGCAAGCCAATCACTCGCAGGAGCCGGCTCCGGAAGTGGACCTGCTCATCCGCACGGGGGGCGAGCAGCGGCTCAGCGACTTCCTGCTCTGGGAGTGCGCCTACGCCGAGCTGTTCTTCCTCTCCAAGATGTGGCCGGACTTCGCGGCCGCTGACCTGGAGGTTTGTATGCGGGAGTTCCGCGCGCGCGACCGGCGTTTCGGCGCGCTGCCCGTCGCAGCAGCCTGACGCGGCATGGTGTAGAGTCAGTACTCAGTGCCGCCAAACATGCTGCCGGGCGCCATCGCACTCGCCGAGGCGCTCCTGATCGGTTTCCTGATCGGAGCGCAGCGCGAGGTGTCGCAAGGGGAGGGCCACCCCGGCGTCCGCGATTTCGTCCTGATCGCGCTGGTGGGCGCTCTGTGCGGCCTGTCCGGCAGCCCCTGGCTCACGGCCGCCGCCCTGGCCTCGACCACGGCTCTGCTGTGCGTGTTCTACCTGCGCGGGCGGGAGCGCTCCGGCATGACCACGGAAATGGCCGCGGTAGCTGCCTTCGCGCTGGGCTACCTGACGGCGACTCCCATGAGCCGCCTGGCGGTGGGGGTCGCCGTGGTGGTGGTGGCGCTGCTCGAGGCCAAGCGCTGGCTGCACAAGCTGGTCCGGGAAACCATTACCGAAGGCGAGTTCGAGGGCACGCTGCGCTTTCTGGCGGTGATCTTCATCGTCTACCCCATCCTGCCGGAGGGCCGGTTCGGTCCCTACGAGTTCCTGTCGCCGCGCGAGATCTGGGTCTTCGTGATTCTGGTTTCCTCGGTCTCATATGCGGGCTACTTCCTGGAGAAATTTCTGGGCGCGCAGCGCGGCCTGAAGCTGGCCGGGATCGCCGGCGGCCTGGCCTCGACCACCGCGGCCACCGCCTCGCTCGCCCGCGGCAGCAAGGACGAGCCGGAAAACGAGCCTCTGTACGCGCAGGCGGCGGTTCTGGCCAACTCCATGCAGTTCCCGCGCCTGCTGCTCATCCTGGGGATAGTGAATCCCGCTTTGGCCTGGGCCGTGGCCGCGCCGCTCGCCGGAATGACCGCGGCGGGGCTGCTCACGGGTTTCCTTGCGGGCCGCTCGGGCTCCGCCGTCAGCGCGCCGCCGGTGGCGCGCCACAATCCATTCCGGCTGGCGCCGGCACTGAAGTTCGGCGCGCTGTTCGGAGCGATTCTGTTCGCTGGCAGAGCCGGGGCGGCGGCCTTCGGCAGCGGCGCGGTCTACTGGACCAGCGCGCTCGGCGGCTCGCTTGACGTGGACGCCGTGGCCATGTCCATGACCGGCCTGATGGGGACGGGCACGATCTCCGCGCCGGCCGGGGCTGCCGCGGTCCTGCTGGCTCTGCTTGCGAATGCGGTTGTCAAGACGGTCATCGCCTCCTACGCCGGCGGGCGGGCCTTCACCCGCACAGTGGCGATGGGCTTCGCCATAATGGCGGCCGCGGGAGCCGCGCTCTGGTTCCTGTCGCGCGCGTTGTGATCACAGCGCCAGACGGAGAATCTCGGAAGCCACCCTGGAGAAGGCGCCGGAGAGGTCGCCTGTCGTGGGCGCCTTCACGTAGAGGCCCGGCGGCCTGGTAGAGTCGAAAGAGGGGCTGGTGGGATCGTTGGAGATGCGCTTCATCCAGTTCTCGTCCGGCACTTCGGAGCCGCCGGCGTAGCCGATGGTGTAGATGATGACGTTCAGGGCGGTGTCCTGGCGTATTCTCATTACGGCGCTGTCGGCGGCGTTCATGGAGGCTCGGGCGATGTGCAGCGGGGAGTCCACCCTGGTGAGGTCGACCGGCAGGTAACCCGTGGTAGCGTTACCGTAGGCGTCCGCCGGCGGCATTCTGGCCACGTCCTGCCGCATGTTCTGCCAGTTCGTGCGGTAGGCGCAGCCCTGGCTGTTGGTCTGGATCGGCCCCTCATCCACGCTTGTCAGCGTGCTGGAGGCCGGCTTCTGAATGCCGAGGGTGACGCCGGTCGCGGCTCCGCCGGAAGCCTGCGAGATGAAACCGAACATGGGGCGGCCGGCCACGCGCCGGTGGGTGCATGTGCTGCTGGTCCTGAGAAGGTTCCTGGCCGCGTCCGGGTCGTTGTACTCGGCCAGGATAGAGTTGGGGAGGCCGTCGGTGAAGAAAACGACCAGGTTAAGGGCGCCGGCCTCGTTGCGTTTGACCAGTTCCTGGTAGGCCAGCCAGAGGGCCTGCGCGCTTCCGGTGCTTCCGCCGTTGACGACCTGCCCGATCAGCGTGTCCACGTTGGGTGTGGCGCTCTTGAAGTTGGAGGCCGGCCCCGAAGGAGACGGGTTGGGGAAGGCCTGTATGCTGGAGCCGCCGAAAACGATCAGGCCCACGTTGTCCCGGCCCTCGGCGAACCTGTCCACGAAAGCCCGCGCCGCGTTCTTCATGGGGGTCATGGCGCCGGCCATTGACCCGGAGCGGTCCAGCACCAGCACCAGGTTGACGTCCCGGCGGGAAGCCGTGCCGGCAGCCTGCAACCTGCTGGACCTGAAGCCGAGCATGCGCATGAAATAAGCCGGCGCATCGACGCCGGCGTCCATCCGCACGGTGCGCGTGCGGTAGGCGCTCTCGGCGACGGCCACCGCCGCCGCGCTGTTGGAGGTTCCCAGGTGCCCGCCCGGGAAATTGGCGTTGAAGAACGCCTGGGCCGTCGCCCGGGCGCTGTCGGCCTGAGCGGCCAGGCTGAGGCCGCGGTTAAGTGAGCGCGCCCCGGCCAGCGAGCCGGCGTCCACGGCGGCCTGGAGCTTGGCCTTCACGGCGTACAGCAGGCTGGCGTCAACGGCCAGGCCGACCATGGGAAGGAGCACGCCTGTCGCCATCACCGTGACGAGCAGCGTGATCCCGTTCCGTTTGCGGCGCACGCTTGTGTTGTGTCTCATGGCTTTCAGAACACCGTCCGGCAGTACACTCCCGTTGTCTTGAAGCCGGGCATGCCGAAGTCAGACGAGGGCGTGAACGCCTCCGAGACGTAGGCGATCTCGCCCGGCTGGAGCGCCAGGACCGAATTGAATGCGCCGGCCCGCGCGCTGGTGTTGGTCAGGTGATTGGACACGTTCCCGCTGCTGCTGATCAGCTCCGGGTTGGGCGTGCCGACGGAACTGGCACGCGCCGCCGCATTGCCGATCACGATGCGGTTGATGACGACCGGATGGTTCAGGTTCGCGCAGGCGCTGCTGGACAGGCCGGCGGCGGTGCACTGGGCCTGGCCGACGAACATGACCGTGGAAAGGATCACCACGCCGCTGCCGCCCGTGGTGCGGATGTTCAGCCCCTGCGCCAGCCGCTCGATGAGCGCCTGGTTGGCCGGCAGGGAGAAGTCCACGTCGCGGGAGTACATGTGGCCGGCGTCGCGGCTCACCTGGGTCACCTGGATGCTGCGCCCAAGGTTGAGGCCCACTACCACGGTTCCGAACAGCAGCGGCAGCAACAGCGCCGAAACCAGGGCGAACTCGATCAGTTCATTGCCCCGCTGGCGCCGCCTGCGCGGGCTGGCCTTGTTCACGCCAACCTCCCCCCTTCTCCTACCTGGCGGGCGGCAACCCGCCCGGCGAGGCCTCCATGCGGTCCGAGGAGCGGGCCATAGCGCTCAACGGCGCGGCGCTCCTCCTTAGCACGGGGGCGATCCAGTTCCAGGTGTAGCCTTCCACGGAGACCTCGACGATGTTGCCGCCCGCGTTGCTCTGGGTCTCGGCGAAGGTGCCGGGAACGTAATAGCGGATGCGGATCCGGCTGGCCCCCTGCGGGCCGTTGAGGAAGCCCATGGCGTGGCGCTGCACAGCGGCCTGTATCGACGCGTCATGGCCCAGGCCGGGCTCGGTGCGGCTCGTCACAGCGTAGCGGACGCCCTCCCGGACGGCGTGCTGAAAAGTGCCTTTGAGGAAGATGCCGAAGCTGAAGTCTATGATCGCCATCCAAAGCGCAACCAGCGGGATCAGCACCAGCGGCAGTTCAACGAGCGCCCCGCCGCGCCGCCGGCAATCCCTCTGGAGCGGCTTCTGCATGTTATTTCGCCCTCGCTATACTCATTTGGCCCCAGCTTCAGCTGCGGCGCCATCCGGTGTCTGACTGAGGCCGGCGGCGTTTTTGCCTCGCCGGCCGCCCGGCCGAGCTTGACAATCCCCCGGCCGCTCTAGTATCAAATGCCATTCGGCCATGTGGCCTCAGAACTACACACCGGTGGCCGGCAACCTGGCGCTCTCGGCCCTGGCGGCGGCGCTCCCGCTGTTCACGCTCCTCTACCTGCTGACAGCCAGGCGGGTTGCGGCCTGGAAAGCCGCCCTGTCGGGACTGGGCGCCGCGCTGGTGATCGCGCTGGCGGTTTACCGAATGCCGGCGGGGCTGGCCCTGAGCTCGATCGGGTGTGGCGCGGCCTTCGGCCTGCTGCCCATCGGGTGGATCGTGTTCGCGGCGATCCTGATGTACCGTATCGTCGCAGACACGGGGAAGTTCGAGATCATCAAGGACTCCATCGGCAGCCTCACCGATGACCGGCGCGTGCAGGCCCTGCTGGTGGCGTTCTCATTCGGGGCTTTTCTGGAAGGGGCGGCGGGCTTCGGCGCCCCGGTGGCGGTGGCCGCGGCCATGCTTACCGGCCTGGGTTTCTCGCCGTTCTACGCCGCGGCCATCTGCCTGCTGGCCAACACGGCGCCGGTGGCCTTCGGATCGATAGGCACGCCCATCATCACTCTGGAGGCGGTCACGGGGCTGCCACTCATGCAACTGAGCGCCGGCGCGGGCCGGATCTGCGCGCCGATCTCGATCGTGGTGCCGGCCTACCTCATTGGAGTGATGGGCGGGTGGAAAGCCGTGCAGCGCGTCGTGCCGGCCATCCTGGCCTGCGGCGTGTCTTTCGCCCTGGTGCAGCTTATGGTCTCCAATTTCATAGGACCGCAGCTCACGGACATCCTCGGGAGCCTGGCTTCGATAGGCACGCTGGTCCTGCTGTTGTGCCTGTGGAAACCCAAGGACGGCTTTGCTCTCCCGGGGGAGCATGGGGCGGCTCACGTGGCCGTGCGCCACGGCGCGCGCCGGGTCTTATTGGCATGGGCGCCCTACGCAATCCTGGTGGTCATGGTGCTGCTGTGGGGCTTCTACAAGGCGCCGCTCGGCAAGACCACGCTCGTCATCCCCTGGCCCGGCTTGCACGAGCAGGTCCTGCAAGTGCCGCCGGTGGCCGCCTCGCCGACCCCCTACCGGGCGGTCTACCGGCTTGAGTGGCTGGCGGCGTCCGGGACTGCCTGCCTGTTCGCCTCCATCCTTTCGGCATTGCTGCTCGGCGTGTCGCCGCCGCGTTTCTTCAGGATTCTGGCGGCCACGGCCCGGCAGCTTTTCCTGCCGCTGCTCACCATTGTGTCGGTGCTGGCGCTGGCCTACCTGATGAACTACTCGGGCGCTACGGCCACCCTCGGGCTGGCGTTTGCGGCCACCGGCGCGCTGTTCCCGTTCTTCAGCGCCATGCTCGGATGGCTGGGCGTCTTTCTGACCGGCTCCGTTACGTCGGCCAACGCGCTGTTCGGCAACCTTCAGGTGGTGACCGCCGGCCGCCTTGGATTGAACGAAGTGCTGATGGCGGCATCCAACGCTAGCGGCGGCGTCATGGGCAAGATGATCAGCCTGCAAAGCATCGCCGTGGCGGCGGCGGCCACCGGCATGGCGCCGAGCGAGGAGGCGCGGCTGTTTCGTTTCACGCTGCGGCACAGCCTTGTGCTGGCGTCGGCCATTGGGCTGATCGTGGTGTTCTACGCCTACGTGATGCCCGGCTGGGCCCCGTAGGGGCCGGGCATGTCCGGCCCCTACATCGAGAGCTTGACGAGGAAGCCGTGCAGGCGGTGGAAGAAGGCGGCGTCCTTCCAGAACATGTACGGACAGTAGCCGGCGATCACGCGCAGCCCCCTGGACTTGCAGAAGCCGACGGCCCGGGCGCTCACCGCCCCCTTGCCTACAGCGCGGTACATCCAGATGCGCGGCACGCCGGCAGCGGCGCAGTCCATGGCGGCCGGCTCAGTCCCGGCCGGCGGGGTCAGCAGCAGAGCGCCATCCAGCGGCGGGGTGACGTCCTGGACGCGATGAAAGCAGGGCCGGCCATCGATGGCCTCGCAGGCCGGGTTTACCGGAACCGCGTCGTAACCGCGGTGGACGAACTCCCGAAACAGGGTCCTCGTGAAATCGCGCTCGTTGCGCGACACCCCTACCAGCGCCAGACGCTTCTGCTTCAGGAAGTCCTCGATGTCGTTCCGGATGCCCATGTCCGTGCTCCCAATATACCGTGCTAGCCTGCAATGGAGAGCTACAAGTCATGATTATTCTTCTCTTCGGGCCCCCGGGCTGCGGCAAAGGCACCCAGGGGGCCATCATCACACAGACGCTGAAGATTCCCGCGATCTCCACCGGCGAGATCTTTCGCGCCGAACTGAAAGCGGGAACGCCGCTGGGCAACGCGGCCAAGGAGATTATGGCCAGCGGCGGCCTGGTGGGCGACGATATCGTCAACGAGATGGTCCGCGGCCGGCTGAAGCAGCCCGACTGCCGCAACGGGTTCCTGCTGGACGGGTATCCGCGCACCATCGCGCAGGCGGAATTCCTGGACGGCCTGCTGGGCGAGCTGAGCTTCCCTGAGCCGGAGGTCATCTACCTCGAGGTGCCGGACGAGGTCCTCGTCGCCCGGCTCACCTCGCGGAGGCAGTGTCCGGCCTGCGGGCGGATCTACAACCTGCTCAGCCAGCCCCCTTCAAAGGACGGCGTGTGCGACGTGGAAGGCGCGGCCCTGATACAGCGGGAGGACGACAAAGAAGCTGTCATCCGGGCGCGCCTCAAGGCCTACGCCGAGTCCACCGGACCGCTGGTGGAATTCTACTCGGCGCGGCGGCTGCACCGCATCGACGGCAACCGGACTCCGGCCGAAATCCAGAAGGACGTCGACGCCATCCTCGCGGCCGGCTGAGTGGGCCAACCGGGGTGGGGGAATGTCCGCAACGGGGCATAACGCGCACCGGGCCGGCCTGCATACAGCGCGCAAAGCGCCACTATCGAAAGACCTTGTGCGCAGTCAGGTTTGGCAGTAGTTTTGCATACATTACGGCCAAACGTAAGTCGTCATTGACTTATATGCATCCCGGCGACGGGTCCCAGCTCGTCGCCAGCCCCTCTGAGTGAGGCCTCCTGGACCCCATCCCCGAGGCCTCATTGATTTTGAGGGGTACTCCTAGCGCGGTCCGCTGCCCGTGCCCATTCAGAGCCCGGCTCCGGCGCCCTGGCCAAGCCTGTTCGGAATCGCGCCGGCCGGCGCCTGAGGCGGAGCCAGAAGGTTCAGCGCTGTGGCGCCGTTGATCGCCAGCCGCGCCCGGTTGGCTCGCTGAGCGGCCTGCGCCAGGGTTTCGAGCTTCTCTTTCTGGGCGCTGTCGAGCAGGGCCATGGCCTTGGCGTGGTAGGCGCCGTTGATGGCGGCGATCTGTTTGCGCAGGTTTTGCAGGTCGAGAACCAGTTGCCCTACCACCGTGGGATTGGGGCTGGCGGCCTTCTGCGCCTCCTGAAGCGCCTGTGCCTTGACCCGGATCTGCTCACGGAGGGGCTGCAGGAGCTGTTGTTCCTCGCTGCGCAGTTGCGTTAATTGCTGCATCTGCTGGTCGGACAGCCCCAGGAACTCCTTAACCGCCGCAACCCCGGGAGGGGGGGCGGCACCCGGCCTGGGAGCGGTCTGCGCTAATAGGACCCCCGCGGCGGCGAGCCCCATGAACAATCTGCGGATATGCATCTATGTTGTCTCCTCGACTAGTACTGACGGCGAAGCCGGCCGGAGGTTTACGCCGGCGCGACCCAGCCCAGCCGGGCGGCCTCCTCGTGCGCCATCCGGCTCAGCCGGACGTAGTCGCTCTTGGCGGCGCGATTCAGAGGCATGGAGCCCGGCTCCAGGATCACATAGTGAAGAGGCCGCATGTAGGACGCCATGCTCCGGGCGTGGCTGCGCAACTCGGCCTGTGTCAGCTCGACTCCGGGCTTCTTCTCGATGTATGCCACGATGGCTTCGGAAAGCAGCGGGTGGGCCACGCCTACGGCGGCACAAGCCGCCACTTTGTCCTCAAGCCGGCAGAAGTGGTTCTCCACGTCGCCGGGGAACACCTGGTGTCCGGCCGGCTTGATGATCCATTTGGCCCGCCCGGAGAAGTGCAGGCCGTGCTCGTCCCGGAAGCCCATGTCGCCGGTGTAGAGAAAGCCGTCCCGGGAGATGGTCCGGGCCGTGGCCTCCGGCTCGCCGACGTAGCCGAGGAATGTCTGCGGTCCCCGGAAGCAGACGTATCCGATCTCGCCGTCGGCGAGCGCCTCGCCCGCCGCGCCGTCCTCACGCATGGGACCGCGGATACTCATGGGATAGAGCGGCATGTCCCGGCCGAGGGAGCCGAGCAGTTCATCGGCCGACGCCGCCGGCCGCGTGTAGGTGCAGAATCCGGCGGTTTCCGTCAGCCCCAGGCCGGTGGCGATCCTGGGAGCCATGCCCGAGAGCCTCTCCAGGAACTGCCGGGGGACCTGCTGGCCACCATAGATGGCCAGTTCCAGGCTGCCGAGGTCGAAGCCCGAATAGCCGGCCAGACGCCACTGGTAGTTGAACATGGCCGGTATCTGCCCGACGATGTTGGCGCGGCGCCGCTCGATGGCGTCGAGCGAGCGGGCCGGATCGAAGGTCTCCAGGACCACGGCTGTGCCGCCCCAAAACAGGGTCGTCATCAGGGCCTCGGCCTGCCCGCCTACATGCGAGGGTGGCAGGTTGACCAGCAGGCGCGTCTGCTCTCCGAACCCGAAGGCGGCTCCCAGACACAGATTTTGACAGGTGATGTTGCGGTGCGAAAGCAGCGCGGGCTTGGGGCTGCCCGTGGAGCCTGTAGTGAAAATGACCTGGGCTGCGTCCTCGGGACGGACCTCGGCCGAAGCCCGCTCGTATTCGGAGGTGGGGGCGCTGGTCAGGTCCGCCATGAGCGCCTCGAAGGGGATCGCGCCTTCCACGGTCTCAGCGGGGGCGGAGAACTGGATCAGATGCTCAACGGAGCCGCACTGGCGCCTGGCGGCGTGCCCGAGTTCGCGGAAGTCGGCCGCGGGCGTCTGCCCCGGAAAGGCGAAGCCGCGGGCCTTGATCTGGTCGAGCGATCGCAGGACCTCGGCGGGCCGCAGGCGCAGGTCCAGGGGAGCGTGGATCACGCCGATCTTGAAGCAGGCGTACTCGAGCAGAATGTGGCCGGTGAGGAAGGGCAGCGACACCGCCAGGAAGTCCCCCTTGCGGAAGCCCAGGCGGAGGAGTTGGAGGGCGAGGCCTGTAGTCGCCTGGTCGAAGGCTTGCCAGTTGACCGCCTGGTCCCGGTCGTGGTTGATGAACGCGGCGGAATCAGGCTTTCTCGCCGCCCAGCGGGCGATTGCGCCGTGGAGCAGGTGGCGGTCGCCGTAGTCGCGTTCATACGACTCCTGTGCCGTGAGCATCGAGCGGAGTATACAACGGCCGGGCGTGCCGCCGCCTAGCGCAGGTTGAACTTCTTCATCTTGTAGCGCAGCGTGTCGCGCGTGATCTTGAGCAGGCGGGCGGCCTGGGTCTGGTTGCCCTTGGTCTTCTCCAGAGCGCGGGTGATCAGCGCCCGTTCGCTCTCCTCAAGCGACAGTCCCTCGTCGGGGATGACCGGGGCGGGCGGCGCGGCCGCAACCGCCCGGCGTCCGCCCATCCGGCTGATGGCTTGCGGCAGGTTGGCGGCGGTGATCAGGGCGCCTTCCTCCAGGATCATGGCCCGTTCGATAGCGTTGCGAAGCTCGCGCACGTTTCCGGGCCAGTCGTGCGCGATGAGCAGCCGCTCGGTCTCGGGCGTGACGCCTTCCACGTGCCGCCTGAACTTGCTGTTGTAATGCTGGATGAAGAACGCGATCAGCGGCATGATGTCATCGGGCCTCTCCCGCAGCGCCGGGATGGTGACGTGGATGACGTTGAGGCGGAAGTACAGGTCCTGCCGGAAGGCGCCTTCCTGAACCGCCTCGCGAAGGTTCTTGTTGGTCGCGGCGATGACCCGCAGATCCAGCCGTATGTCCTTCAGCCCTCCCAGCCGCCGGAACGTCTGCTCCTCGAGCACTCTGAGGAGTTTGGCTTGCAGCATGAGCGGGATCTCGCCGATCTCGTCCAGGAAGAGCGTGCCCTTGTCGGCGAGCTCGAAGATGCCGCGCTTCTGCTGGCGGGCGTCGGTAAATGCTCCCTTTTCATAGCCGAACAGTTCGCTCTCCAGCAGCGTTTCCGGAATGGCCGCGCAGTTGATGGCGATGAAAGGCTCCGCCTGGCGCAGGCTCTGGTAGTGAAGGGTCTTGGCGACCAGATCCTTGCCCGTTCCGTTCTCCCCTTCCAGCAGGACCGTGCTGGCCTCGCTGGCCGCGATGCGGCGCACGAAGTGGAGCACGTCGCGCATGCCCTGGCTCTCGGCTATGACCTCGCTCCTCTGGCTGGGGCCTTCGTCTGTGATCTCCTTGATGCTGGCCACCGCTCCGGCCAGTTCGCCCATCTCGTCGAACAGTTTACGTGTGCTGATCACCGCCAGCCGCTCCCTGCCGTTGTCCACGTGCAGCCGCACAGTGGAACTGGACATGGACGGCAGATCTGAGAGGCCCACCCGGAGGCCGCAGGCCGGCTCGCAATCCGAGCACTGCAGGACTTCCCGGCAGGACCGGCCCACTATCTGGTCAGCAGCCATGCCAAGCATCCGCTCGGCTGAGGCGTTGATACCGGTGATGACCATCTGGCTGTCGTAGAGCAGGAGGGCGTCGGGGAGTTGGTCGAAGACCGCCTCCAGCACGCCTCCTCGTTGCCAGCCGGGGACCAGTTTAGACATGCTGCTTGTCTGAGTATAACAGCCGCACGCTGAGGTGTGTTAAATAACGCAGGAGGCGCGAGGGGGCCGGGCGGGCGCCCAGCACCGCGCTGCCCCTGCTGGGTCGTTTGCCTCAGCCGCGCCATTCCGCAGTCGCGCAGGCCCGCTCACGAGACCGCAGACCGGCCTTTTGGGGCTTGAGCCGCTGCGACTCGGATTTGGCCACACGATTGCTGGCTCCACTTGCCTCAAGGGCCGGAGCCTGAGGCATGGAGAGCATCCAGATAGCGATCTCGAATGTTGATTATGCCAACACCTTACTGGATCTGCTGGTCCGGAATGCAGGCTGGAAGGCGCAGATTGTGGAATCTCCCAATACGGCCGCTGAGGGAGTGATCGTCGTGGACGCCGCGGCGCTGGAGTCGCTGCCGCCGGGACTGTCCAATCCGGAGAGGTTCGTTCTGGTCACCAGGAATGACCCGCGGTTGCTGGCGCGGGCCTGGGAAGCGGGTATAATCTCGGTCGTGTTCGAAGACGATCCTCCGGGCACCGCCGTGCTGGCGATCATGGCTGCGAGGCTGAAGGCAGGCAAAGGGGAGCGCCGGAACGCTGCCGGTTGATTGACACGGCGTGGCGCCGGAGGGGGCTCCCGGAGACCTGGAAGCACCTGGGAGCAGATGATGATGTTGGGTTCGCCGATACGTCGCGTGCTGCTGCCGGCCGCGCTGGCACTGGCGGCCACCTGCATTGCCTCCGGCCAGCCGGACGCGGGTTGCGCGGCCTGCCATGAGGATACAGCCAAGAGGATAAAAGGCAGCACGCACGCTGCCATAGGCTGCGCCACGTGCCACGCAGGGCGCGAGCAGTTCCCCCACCCCGCCGGGGCCGCGCCGGCCCGGTGCGCCCAATGCCACGCACGAACGGCGAGCGCCGATCAAGCCGGCGTGCATGGCCAGGCCAGGGCCCAAGGCAACCCGGGCTCCCCGGATTGCGGGATATGCCACGGCAGCCCGCACGGCACGCTGAGGACCGCCTCGCAGCAGTTCCGGCGGGAGGTTCCCGACACCTGCGGGATGTGTCACACCGAGGCCGCCGGCCAGTATCGCGAGAGCGTGCACGGCAGGGCGATGATGGAGGGGAGGCCCGATGCCCCGCTGTGCATGGACTGCCACGGAGAGCATTCCATCCTGGCTCACACGCAGCCCGCCTCGCCGGTGAATCCGGCCCACATACGCGAAACCTGCGCCGGGTGTCACGGCGACGTGAGACTCTCCCGCAGGTACGGGCTGCCCACCGATCGGATTGTCAGCTTCGACGCCTCCTACCACGGCCTGGCCGGGCGGGCCGGATCCCAGTCGGTTGCTAACTGCGCCAGTTGCCACGGCTACCACGACATACTCCCGTCATCCGACCCCAAGTCGGCTGTCAGCGCGGAGAACCTCCCCGCCACCTGCGGCCGCTGCCACCCGGGCGCGGGAAGACGGTTCGCGCTGGGGACCATCCACCAGGTGGCTGGTCAGAACGAACCGGCGGGCGTGCGCTGGGTCCGCAACCTGTACCTGGCGATGATTCCGGCCATCGTCGGTCTGATGTTCGTTCACAACCTGGCCGACTGGATAAGGAAGCTCATCCGGATGCGGCTTCAGGCGGCGCCGGGAACCGGCCCGCGTGCGGCGGCGGTCCGGCCGCATATTTCCGGCGAGGTCCGCATGTACGGGTGGGAACGGGTCCAGCACGCTCTTTTGCTGGTCTCATTTGTGGTTCTGGCCTGGACCGGATTCGCGCTGAAGTACCCGGACCAGTGGTGGGCGAGTCCGCTGTTGCGGTGGGAGGGTGTGTTCCCGGTGCGCGGCACCATTCACCGCGTGGCCGGGGCGGTCATGATCGGCGTCTCATTGATGCACTTGATCACGCTGGCCGTCAGCCGCCGCCTGCGCTCGCACTGGCTGGAGATGTGGCCCCGCGCCGGCGACGCCAGGGACGGGCTGTTGAATCTCGCCTGGCTGCTCGGGCTGCGCAGGCGGAAGCCGCGGCTGGCGGCCCACGGGTACGTGGAGAAGGCCGAATACTGGGCCGTGGTCTGGGGCACGGCCGTGATGGCGATCACGGGCGTGCTGCTGTGGGCGGTCAACTTCTCGCTGGCATGGCTGCCCAAAAGCTGGCTGGACGTGGCCACGGCGATTCACTTCTACGAGGCCGTGCTGGCCACGCTTTCAATTGTCATCTGGCACTTCTACTTCGTGATCTTCGACCCGGAAGTCTACCCTATGGACACGGCCTGGATTAGGGGTGTCAGCCCGAGGCGCCGCGACTCCCACCACCCGCCCGGCGAGAAGCCCGCCCCAGGCGGAGGTGAACACTAATGGCGGAGCGCCCCTCGCTGAGGTCCCTTCTGGGAGGCTGGTGGTCGCCGCTGGTGCATCTCTCGGTGAACCCGGTCAGCCTGGCCGGCGTGGTGCTGGTGACCACGGCCTCGGTGTTCTGGGTTTTCGTCCTGGCCACCAGTTTCGGCCGAGAGGTGGAAAACCCCTACTTCGGCATACTCGGCTTCCTGGTACTGCCGGGGGTGTTCTTCCTGGGGCTGGCCCTGATTCCGGCCGGCATCTACCTGCGCTTCCGGGCGGAGCGGAAAGGAGGTTCCTACCCCTCGGACTTTCCGCCGGTGAACTTCCGCAATCCCGACTTCCGGCGGCTGGCGTTGTTCGTGGCTCTGGCGACGCTCGCCAACATCGTCATCGCGGCGCAGACCAGCTACACGGCGGTGGGTTACATGGACAGCGTGACTTTCTGCGGGCTGACCTGCCACACTGTCATGCAGCCGGAGTACGCTGCCTACGAGAACTCGCCGCATTCGCGCGTGGAATGCGTGAAGTGCCATATCGGGGAGGGCGCCTCCTGGTACGTGCGCAGCAAGCTCTCCGGCATCGGCCAGGTGTTCGCCGTGGCCTTCAATACCTACGAGAGGCCCATTCCCACGCCCGTCCATAACCTGCGTCCGGCGCGAGAGACCTGCGAGACCTGCCACTGGCCGGACAAGTTCGCCGAAGACCGGCTCCGGGTGGTGGAGAAGTTCGCCGAGGACGAGGCGAACACTATGACCAAGACCGTCTTGCTGATGCGCGTCGGCGGGGGGCGGCGGGGTCCCGGCATACACGGCAGACATCTTGGCGCTGGCATCGCGGTGCGCTACGCCCCGGCCGACGAGTCGCGCCAGACCATCCCGTGGGTGGAGTACTCGACCGGCGAAGGCAAGCCCACCGTCTACCTGTCGCCGGAGGCGAAGGCCGAACAGACAGCCAGGCTGCCGGTCCGCACGATGGATTGCATGGATTGCCACAACCGCCCGACGCACACCTTCGAGCTTCCGGAGCGCGCCGTGGACCGCGCCCTGAGCCTCGGCGAAATCGCGCGCGATCTGCCGTACGTGAAGAAGAAGTCGGTCGAGATTCTGCGGGCCGAGTACCCCTCCAACGCGGCAGCGGCATCAGCGATCCCGGCGGCGCTCGAGCGTTTCTACCGCGAGAGCCATGCTGGTGTTTTCGCCGCCAGGCGCGACGAAATCGCCCGCTCGGCCCGGGCGCTTGTAGCCATCTACAGCCGGAACGTTTTCCCGGAGATGAAAGTCACCTGGGGCACGTATCCCAACAACGTGGGGCACACCGATTTCGCCGGCTGTTTCCGCTGCCACAACGGGCAGCACGCCAGCCAGGACGGAAAGACCATCTCGCAGGACTGCAACTCCTGCCATCAGCTCCTGGCTATGGAAGACCCGGCTCCCCAGATTCTGGTGGATCTGGGCCTGGCGCCTGCCCCCGCCAAGCAATAGCCTGCCGGAACTGGTATCTTTCAGCCTAGGGAGGCGAGTGATGCCGTCTCTGGCGCGGATACTGCTTCCGGTGGACTTCTCCGGGCGCTCGCGGGGCGCCGCCCGTTACGCCGCCCTGCTCGGCTGCCGATTCGGTTCGCAGGTGACGCTGCTGCACGCCGTTCCTCCGCCGCACTACGAGTTCAGCGCGCTGGAGGTGGGCGCCGCGGTGCTCAGCGAGCTGTACGCTGCGCGCAGCAAGCAACTGAAGCTGGACCTGGAGGCGCATCTGTCCGACGAACTGGGGCGCCTGCCGGTGGATCGCGTGCTGCTGGAGGGCGACCCGGCCCGCAGAGTGGTGGAGTACGCCCACGACAACCGCGTGGATCTGATCATCATGCCGACCCACGGCTACGGGCCGTTCCGCCGCTTTGTACTGGGCTCGGTGACCGCCAAGGTGCTTCACGACGCCGACTGCCCGGTGATGACCGGCGTTCACCTGGAGGAGGCGCCCAGGACGGGGGACGCCGCCTTCCAGCGCGTGCTGGCGGCAGTTGACCTGGGCCCCGGCAGCGCCAAGACACTGGAGTGGGCGTGGTGGCTGGCAAAGGAGATGGGGGCCGGGCTGACTTTGCTTCACGTCACGCCGCCGATCGAGGCGCTCTCGGGCGAGTATTTCGACCCGGAGTGGCGCCAGCGCCTGGCCGAAGAGGCCCGCAGTGAGCTCTCGGCTCTGGCCGAGCGGATCGGGGCCGCTCCCGAGGTGCTGATCGACACGGGCGACGCCTCCCGGGCGATCTGCGCGGCGGCCAAGAACCTGAAGGCCGACCTGCTGGTGATCGGCCGCGGCTCGGCGGCCGGCATGTTCGGCCGCCTGCGCACCAACGCCTACGCCATCATCCGCCAGTCGCCCTGCCCCGTGGCGAGCGTCTGAAGCGGGGCGGTCCGGCTGGCGCAGGGACCGTGGGAAGAAGCCGTCCCCTCGCTCACGGGTCTGCGAAATAAATCTCCGATTCTCCCGCTACGAGGACCTGATCCTCAGCCGCGAGGGCCAGGCCGGTCGCAGCG